>JALWMR010000190.1 GCA_027083815.1 Thiotrichaceae bacterium | reverse complement strand
GTATTTTTCTACTCATTTGCACCACTTTTTAAAGCTAGCCCGAAGAAAATCCCGCTTGCGACGATTGATATTACCAATATGGCGATCAATGAAATGCGTAAAACACGCTGGCAGGGTAAAGAGGTCGCGGTGTTATATCGTGGTTCTCAGAATAGTTCTGAAAATAATAAATCCTATTTTGTGTTCATTAATATTGGTGATTCTGGCGCATGCCCGTTAAAATTTAGTAATGATAGCTTGACTGATATTTGCACATCGACACACTTTGATCTGTCAGGAAAAGAGCGGGGCAATAAACAGGCATTAAAGCAGCTGACTATTCCTCCCCATCATTTTTCGGGCAATAAGGTCATTATTGGAGAATAGGATCCGGTTCAGGAATAGTCAGGAAAGCCTGTTGTTAGATAAAAATAACGAATTAACGCTTGCATACCAACCGGTATGCATGTAAAAATCCAGCTATGTCAAAAAACTCTTTCTTTCGCGGTAAAAGCCAACAGTGGTGGCAAACCTGGTCAAGCCAGCAGTGCCCCGAGACTGTGCAAAGCAAGAGTGCTGAAACACGCGGTAAAATTCTTATGGCCGCTTACGATGAAATCTACCAGTGTGGTTATCAGGCCGCCAGCCTCAATAATATACTAAAAAATACCGGCATTACCAAAGGCGCACTTTATCATCATTTCAGAAATAAACTAGAACTGGGTTACGCCGTTGTTGATGAAGTGATCTATAGTAGTATCAAGGTTCACTGGATTGAGCCACTTGAAAAAACTGACGATCCGATTAGTACTATTCAGCAAATATTATTTCAAACAGGTCAGCAAATGACGCAGCATGACATTCGCCTTGGTTGCCCACTGAATAATCTTGCCATGGAAATGTCGCCGATCAACGAAGGTTTTCATACCAAAATAAAAGCCCTGTATGACGAGTGGCAAGCTGCTATTGAAGCAGCTTGTGAACGTGGAAAACAGGCGGGAAAAGTGATAGAAAGCGCCGATTCAAAGCAGCTTGCCATTTTGTTTATTGCAACCTTAGAGGGCTGTTTGGGTCTTGCCAAAAGCATGCAAAGCCTGGAGACATTGATGATGTGTGGCCAGGGCTTAAGTGAGCAACTGGAATTACTCAGGCCTAATCAAACAAAAGAAGCAACACCAAATGAAAAATAGGGACTTAAAATGATAAAAAAGTACGCTGATTTTGTTGTTAAATATCGCTGGGCTATTTTGGTATTAATGCTGCTGCTTGTGGCTGTTGCAGGTGACGGTGCTAAGAAACTCGTTTTTAATAATGATTACCGAATCTTTTTCTCACCCGATGATCCTCGTTTAAAAGCGTTTGAAAACCTGCAAAACACCTATACCAAAAACGATAATGTCTTAATGGTGTTGGCACCGAAGGATGGCAAGGTATTTGATCGCAAGGTACTGGCAGCCATAGAAGATATTACCGAACGCGCCTGGAAACAAACACCGTACTCGATACGTGTCGATTCACTGTCAAATTATCAGCATAGCGAATCTATTGATGATGATATGTCGGTGGGTGACTTATATGAAGATGCCAACAGTTTAAGCGATAAAGACCTGAAACGTATCGAAAAAGTGGCGCTTAACGAGCCTTTATTGGTGCACCGTTTAATCTCGCCCAAGGGTCACGTTACGGCAATCAATATCACTATGGAATTCCCCAAAACCATTACTGATGATAAAGGCGGGGAGCATAAGGCAGACCCCACTAAACAAGTCACCGAAGTGGTTCAATCAATACGTGCTTTAAAAGCCTATATTCATGAAACCTATCCTGATATCAAGGTTTATTTGTCGGGTATTGTGATGATGAATAATGCCTTTGGCGAAGCCACTATTTATGATATGTCGCATCTTCTGCCGTTGGCGCTGCTGCTGATTTTGCTTACCGTTTTCTTCCTGTTACGTAGCGTAACTGCCACGCTCACCACCATGCTGGTTATTATTTTCTCGGTGGTTACTGCCTTCGGTCTATCCGGCTGGCTTGGTATTGAGCTTTCATCACCCGTTATGTCTGCTCCGGTGATTATCATGACCCTGGCGGTGGCAGACTGTGTGCATATCCTGTCGACCTGGATTACTGAAATGCGCCAGGGCAAAGATAAACAGACAGCCATGAAAGAAAGCCTGAGGATAAACTTTATGCCGGTTTTCTTAACCTCCTTGACTACGGCTATTGGTTTCCTGTCTTTAAATACCAGTGATGCACCTCCATTTCGCGATTTGGGTAATGTTGCTTCAATGGGTGTTGTTGCAGCCTTTTTCTTCTCTATTTTATTGTTGCCCGCACTGGCACTTATTCTGCCCGTTCGTGTAAAACAACGCGACACCAAAACATTAAGCATTATGTCAAATTTTGCCGACTGGGTGATTCGTCATCAAAAAGCTTTGCTGATAAGCATGGGTTTGATAGCACTGTTATTGGTTGCCTTAGTGCCAAAAAATGAATTAAACGATGTTTTTGTAAAGTACTTTGATAAACGCATTGAGTTTCGTACTGATACTGACTTTATCGTCGATAATCTGACCGGTGTTTATTATGTGGATTATTCGGTAGAGACAGAAAATTCGGGTGATATTTCCAAACCTGAAGTGTTGGCTAAACTGAAAAAGTTTTCCAACTGGTTAGAAGGCCAGCCCGAGGTGATTCATGTAAATACCATCACCGATACTTTTGAACGGCTCAATAAAAATATGCACGGCGATAATCCAGAGTGGAAGAAATTACCCAGGTCGCGCGAGTTGGCGGCGCAATATTTGCTGCTCTATGAAATGTCTTTGCCCTTTGGTCTTGATCTGAATAACCAGATTGATATTGACAAAAAAAGCACCCGCATAACCGCAACCCTGAAAACACTCTCTACCCAGCAAGTTCTTGCATTTGAAAAACGTGCTGATGAATGGATGGAGAAAAATATTCCCGACTTAAAATCAGTGGGTGCCAGCCCGACCATTATGTTTGCCCACATCGGCATGAAGAATATTATTAGTATGTTAAGCGGTACGACTATTGCCCTGGTTCTGATTTCGCTGATTCTTATTATTGCCTTGCGCTCATGGCGTTATGGCCTGCTAAGCTTGATACCCAACCTGATTCCGGCGGGTATGGCGTTTGGTATCTGGGCTTTGATTGATGGCGAAATTGGCCTGGCACTCTCGGTGGTTACCGCCATGACGTTGGGCATCGTGGTTGATGATACCATTCATTTCTTGAGTAAATACCTACGCGCAAGACGTGAATTGGGATTGGGCGCAGAAGATGCAGTGCGCTATGCTTTTTCAACCGTAGGTATTGCCTTGTGGGTAACCTCGGTTGCTTTGGTTGCCGGTTTTTTGGTGCTGGCCACTTCATCGTTTAAATTAAACTCTGGTATGGGGCTGTTAACCGCTATTGTGATAGCGATTGCTCTGATCGTAGACTTTTTATTGCTTCCGCCGCTACTAATCTGGCTGGATAAGTGGCTAAGCAAGGGCTCAACAGGGCATAAACATGAGAAACTTGTAAATAACGCATAAAAGGAGAAGAAAATGAGGGTTAAAAAGTACACCCCCCCACTTTTTATCTGTTTTGTCCCTCGTACCTTTTGTCCGATGTATAACATAGGCGGAACCTGAATTAACATAATTTGTCTCAACAATATTGGGATATAGCTAACCCATATACATAGTTACCGAGACCATTGGAGAAAAATATGCTGTTAAAAACTAAACTAACCCTATCACTGGTGGTGCTTTTGGCGGCATCCTCTTTTTCAAGTGCCTATGCCAGGGCTGAAACACCTGAGCAAAAAGGCCTGCGTATTGCAAAAGAGGGCGATGCAAAAGATACTGGCTTTGGTGATTTTACCGCCAATATGGTAATGACCCTTAAAAACAGGGCAGGCAAAAGCAGTCGACGTATAATTCGCATTAAAACGCTGGAAGGCAAGGGCGATGGCGACAAATCGCTCTCTTTATTCGATGAGCCACAAGATGTAAAAGGCACTAAAATGCTGACTTTTTCACATGGCTTGAAGCCGGATGATCAATGGCTTTATCTGCCTGCACTTAAGCGGGTTAAGCGAATTAACTCACGCAATAAATCAGGGCCGTTTATGGGCAGTGAGTTTTCTTTTGAGGACCTGGGTTCTCAAGAAGTGGAAAAGTATAAATATAAATTCTTGCGTGAAGAGCCCTGTGGCAATGGCTGGAAATGTTATGTGATTGAACGCAAGCCAGCCTATAAATATTCGGGTTATAGCAAGCAGATTGCCTGGATTGATACCAAAGAATATCGCCCGGTAAAAATCATGTTTTATGATCGTAAAAATGCACTGTTAAAAACCTTGCAAACCAGTGGTTACAAGCAATATTTGGGTAAATACTGGCGACCCAGCGTAATGAACATGGTCAATAAGCAAACGGGTAAAAGCACGATGTTGCAGTGGTCAAACTACAAGTTTCGTACCGGCTTAACGTCAAGAGACTTTAATAAAAAGGCACTGGCCAGATAGCGAAAATAGATGTCCGCTTCTGCTGAATATGTTGCCTATATTAGTGAACTTCTTGTGGGGTTCGCTGATTTACAGCAAAAGAAATATTTTGGCGGCGTTGCCTTTCACTCCAGCGATTTTGGCAAGGATACTCAGTTCGCCGTGGTATTAAATGATATTTTATATTTTGTGGTTGACGATAGCACTCGCCCTGAATATGAAGAAAAAGGCATGCAGCCATTCCGCTATCAAAAGCAGGATAAAACAGTTGTGGTTCGCAAGTGGTATAGCGTACCAGAAGATTGTTTTGATGATGAAGGCATAGTGATGGAATGGGCTAATAAGGCACTACGAGTAGCAACAGAACTAAAAGGATAACCGTGAAAGCATTAGAACTAAAAATACCTCCACCGGCGTATGCGCTGATGATTGGCGCACTCATGTGGCTGCTGAATCAATTCTTTCCGATCATGCAGTTGATAGATTCGCCCTGGAATAAAATTGGCATGGTCATTATTGTTTTGACCATCTCGCTTGATCTGTCATCTATCTATTTGTTCTTGAAAAAGCACACCACCGCCAATCCAATGAAGCCACAAAACACCTCCAGGCTGGTAGTCGAAGGACTGTATAAATATACCCGCAACCCCATGTATGTTGGTTTACTGATTATCTTGTTTGGTTATGCTATCTGGCTCGGCAGCTTTAGCCCCTTTTTGCTGTTACCCTTATTTTATCTGGTGATTACTGAAATGCAGATCAAGCCGGAAGAACGTATTCTGGAACAAAAATTCGGACAGTCTTATCTGGACTATAAAAACAGAGTAAGGAGATGGTTATGAAAGGGTATCTACCTAGAAAAGCCTTAAAAAGTGGGGGGGTGTACTTTTTACCCTTATTATTACCCGTCTTTTTAAGCTCTAGCGGCTTTGCAGGCGAATTGTCGGGCAATATTTCATTGGAAGGTCGTTATTTTAATCATCAGGGCGCTTTTGCAGACCAGCAGAAAAATGGCGGCTTGTCTTTGAGCCTGTTGCCCGAATATAAGCATCAATGGGATAACGATCATAAAAAGTTTACCTTTACACCCTTTTTCCGCTGGGATCAGCATGATAAAGAACGCACCCATGGCGATATTCGCCAGCTTGATTATCTTGCCAGCAAGGGCGATTGGGAATATCAGGTGGGTATTTCAAAAGTTTACTGGGGTGTGACCGAATCACAGCATCTGGTGGATATTATTAACCAGACCGATGGCGTAGAAGGCATTGATGGCGAGGATAAACTGGGACAGCCGATGGTACGACTCAGCCGTATTACCGATAATGGCTCGCTCGATTTATTTGTCTTGCCTTATTTCAGGGAGCGTACCTTTGCCGGAAAAAAAGGCCGTTTTAGAGCGCCTTTTATAGTGGATAACAATGCCACCACCTATGAGTCATCCCGCAAGGAAAAGCATGTTGATTATGCGGTTCGTTTTCAGGAAACAGTGGGAGATGCTGATATTGGGGTACATTATTTTACCGGCACATCACGCGACCCTGTGTTAAACCCGATTATTAACAATAGTATTCCAGTTGGCCTACAAGCGCATTATCCCTTAATCACCCAGGTTGGCATAGATTTGCAATACACTGGTGAAGATACTATCTGGAAACTGGAAGCGATTAGTCGTAACTTCGAGGATAAAAAACTGGATGACTACAGCGCGGTTGTTGCAGGCTTTGAGCATAGCCTGCCGGGTTTTGAATCAGGAGCCGAACTAAGCCTGTTGGCCGAATATCATCATGACTCACGTGGAGAAGTACCTCAGGCAGCGTTTCAAAATGACCTCTTTGTCGGTGCCCGTTTTGCATTGAATGATGAAGCCAGTACCGATTTGCTTGCTGGTGCTTTTATTGATCTGGATAATAACACGCAAAGCATGCGTCTTGAAGCCAGTCGGCGTATTGGTAAAGGCCTTAAACTCAATCTGGAAGGGCAAGTCTTTACCAATGTGGACGATAAAGATCCTTTAAATGCTTTTCAAAAGGATGATTATATTCAGGTTGAACTGCAGAAATATTTTTAGATTTAAGCCGAGAAAAGGGCAAGCCGAGCGTAGCGAGACAATGTTGGAGCGTAGCGACGACTACCCGAAGGGTGCGTTAGCCTAGCTGCAGGCGAGACAACAGCTTTAGCTGACCCGAATGGTGAGGCGTAGCCGAATAAAACGCATAAAAAGTGCGGGGGTGTACTTAAAAATAGTCTAGACTAAATCAAGACTATTTTTACTTATTTATGGCTTCACCAATAATGCTGAATTTTCTTTTAAATCACCAATTAATATCACTCAATTCATTTAAGCCTGATACAACCCTACTTGATTATCTACGTTCCAGACCAGAATTAACGGGCAGCAAAGAAGGTTGTGCTTCAGGTGACTGCGGTGCGTGTACCGTGGTAGTTGCCGAACTCAATCAAGATAAAAATGGTTTAATCTATCGCAGCTTAAACAGTTGTATCTGCCTGTTGGGTACATTACATGGGAAGCAGCTTATAACGGTTGAAGGTTTAAAGGAAGATAATCAACTACACCCCGTGCAACAGGCGATGGTGGAGCAGCATGCCTCCCAGTGTGGCTTTTGTACGCCGGGTTTTGTAATGTCAATTTTTGCCATGACAAAGCAGCCTGCAAAAACTGTTGCGCGTGAAAGTATCGGTTTGCGTGACAGTATCGTTGAAAATATTGATGGCAACCTTTGTCGCTGTACCGGCTACCGTCCTATTATTGATGCGGCCCAACAGGTTTTAATTGATGACGTTAATGATCACTTTAACCGTCAGGAAGCACAAACTATCAGACAGCTGTCAGAGATTGAATCGCACACTGGGCATACAGCATTCTTTGCCCCCACATCGGCCAAGGAACTCAGTCCGTTGTTGCTGAAACACCCACAGGCACGGTTGCTTGCCGGAGGCACAGATCTGGTACTGGAGGCTACCCAGGGCCTACAATCATTTGACACGATTATCTATCTGGGTCAGGTAAAAGAACTGACCAACATTGAAGAAAGCGATGATTCAATACGTTTGGGAGCAGCAGTAAGTTATCAGGGTGCTAAAGCGATTTTAAGCCGGGAATATCCCGACTTGCTTAGCCATTTGCAAAGGCTTGGCTCAAAGCAGATTCGCAATGTTGCTACCATAGGTGGCAATATTGCCAATGCATCGCCGATTGGTGATATGCCACCGGTGTTATTGGCGCTGGGTGCTTCGTTACGCCTGCAAAAAGGTGATGAGGAGCGAAGTGTAGATATTGCTGATTTCTACATTGATTATAAAAAAACGCAACTGCAAACGGGTGAGTTTATTCGCCACATTGAACTACCAAAAATTCAGTCATTCTCTGAGCAATTCGACCAGTATTTAAAAGTATACAAAATAAGCAAACGACACGCCGATGATATTAGCGCCATTTGTTTTGCAGGCTATCTTCAAATTGATAAAAAAACGGGTCTGATTAACACGGTACGAATCGGCGTGGGTGGTATGGCAGCAACGGTAAAACGCGCAACACAGGCCGAGCAGGCTTTGCTGAATCATGCCTTGAATGCTGAGACCTTAACAATGGCTCAGGCGCAAATTGTAAACGATTTCGAACCGCTGGATGATGTTCGCGCCAGTCGTGAATACCGTCTGTTAATGGCGCAAAACTTGTTGGAAAGACTCTTTCGTGATCTGGGAGCAGATTTATGAACAGCCACTTAAACAAACCATCACGCCAGAAAATGGGAAAACCCTATAAGCATGATAGTGCCAAACTGCATGTTACAGGTGAAGCACATTATGTGGATGACATTGTGCTGCCTGCCGAACATTTGCATGTTGCCGTGGGTGTTAGCACCATCAGCTGTGGAGTTATAGAATCTATCGATTTAACGGCAGTGAAAGAAGCTGATGGTGTGGTCGATGTGATAGTCGCTTCTGATATACCTGGAAAGCATGATATTGGCGCGGTTTTTCCGGGTGATTTATTATTGACTGATGATCGCATTGAATACCATGGGCAGCCCATTTTTGCTGTCGCTGCACGCGACCATTTGAGCGCCAGACGTGCAGTTAAACTCGCCAAAATACGTTATCAGGAAGAAACTCCTTTGCTTGATTTGCAAGAAGCGATAGATCAAAAAATCTATGTCAGACCGCCTCACGGTTTATCTTGTGGCGATGCGGCTAAAGCGATACAGGATGCACTACACACAATTAGCGGCACACTTGAGATTGGCGGGCAAGATCATCTTTATCTGGAAGGGCAGATATCGGTTGCGATTCCCGAAGAAGATAAGCAAATCAGGATTATAAGTTCCAATCAAAACCCGACTGAAACACAGCTTTTGGTGGCTGAGGTGCTTGGATGGGAGATGGCCGATGTGACCGTAAAAACCCGGCGCATGGGTGGTGCTTTTGGTGGCAAGGAAACTCAGGCAGCACCGTGGGCATGTATTTCAGCCATATTTGCGGTACGAACCGGCAAGGCAGTTAAATGCCGATTGTCACGTGAAGACGATATGCGATTGACCGGCAAGCGGCATCCTTTTAAACATGACTATACTGTTGGTTTTGATGAGACAGGTAAAATTCTTGGCGTAAAGTATCAAATTGCCGGTGATTGTGGTTACTCACCCGATTTATCTGATGCCATTGTTGATCGGGCGTTGTTTCATTGTGATAACGCTTATTATCTCCCCAATGCGGAGATTAACGGTTTGCGTTGCAAAACGAATAAAGTTTCAAACACTGCTTTTCGTGGTTTTGGTGGGCCGCAGGGAATGCTGCTAGCCGAGTTGGTGATTGACGAAATTGCTCGTTATCTGGATAAAGATCCACTGGAAATACGCCGTGTTAACTTTTATAAAGAGGGTGAAAAAACACCTTATGGTCAGGTCGTAGAACCCGCTCAAGTTCCACAAATTGTTGAACAACTTGCGAAACAGGCCGACTATCTAAAGCGTCGCCAGGGGATTGAGGAGTTTAATCAGGCCAGTCCTGTTATTAAACGCGGCATTGCGTTAACGCCGGTAAAATTTGGTATTTCTTTCACCGTCACCCATTTGAACCAGGCGGGTGCGCTGGTGCATATTTATCATGATGGCACGATACACCTTAATCATGGTGGCACTGAGATGGGGCAGGGTCTAATGATTAAACTGGCACAAATTGTTGCCGAAGAGTTTCAGATTGATTTAGACAGAATTCGTATTACTGCTACCCAGACCGATAAAGTGCCCAATACATCACCCACAGCAGCATCATCTGGAACAGACATTAATGGCATGGCGGTGCTTAATGCTGTGCGCAGAATTAAAAGGCGGCTCGAAGTATTTGCCTACCAGCGATACCAGGCGACTCCGGAAGAATTTGAATACCGCGATAACAAAGTACATATCGCGCATGAGGAAATAGATTTTTCAGAATTTATAAAAGAAGCTTACCTGGCGAGGGTGTCACTCTCGGCAACGGGGCATTATAAAACACCTAAAATTCACTATGATCGTAAAAAATCTCAGGGAATCCCCTTTTTCTATTTTGCCAATGGTGCTGCTATTACAGAGGTGGCAGTAGATACCCTAACGGGCGAAATAAAGGTGCTACGTACTGATATTTTGCATGATGTGGGCGATTCGATTAACCCTGCCATTGATATTGGCCAGATTGAAGGTGGTTATATACAGGGCCTCGGCTGGTTGACCAGCGAAGACCTGAAATGGGATAAAGCAGGGCGCTTAAGCAGTGCTAATCCGGCGACCTATAAAATTCCGACAGCGCATGATATCCCTGAAATATTTAATGTTGAATTGTTAGAAAATGCACCTAATGTGGCTAATACCATCTTTCGTTCAAAAGCAGTGGGTGAACCGCCCTTGATGCTGGCTATTTCGGCCTGGAGCGCCATTCGCCATGCAATTTCTGCAAAGGCGCAAAAAGGGCAGAAGATCGAGTTGAAAGCACCGGCTACACCGGAAAACATTATGCAAGCCATCAAAAAGCTGTAGTTTACTCGTATGAACTGGATAGACGCTCTAAAAAAATTGCATTATCAATCGCACAGCTTTGTACTGGTGACGGTGTTGCACACCCGTGGATCCAGCCCGCGTGATACTGGCAGTAAAATGGTGATAAGTCGCAATCACAGCTACGATACGATCGGTGGCGGTGCACTTGAATTTGAAGTCACCCAGATTGCCCGTGAATTACTTGATTCTGACAAATCACAGGACAAACGTGTTTTTAATTTAGGTAAA
>JALWMR010000189.1 GCA_027083815.1 Thiotrichaceae bacterium | reverse complement strand
AAGTGCCTCTGCAAGCGCCTCGGCTAAGCCATGCTCACTGGAAATACCCTGCAGCTCTAAATACCGAACGGAAGGTGGCAAGCTAATATGATTGCGTAAATGAAACCCATTGCCAACGCTACAGCCTTGTATTAACAGGCTTAACAAGAATAAGGGAAGAAAGGTTTTTATCATTTAAATAACTACTAAAAACAATTAGTTAGCGACAATATTTATCAAACGCCCTTTAACAACAATCACCTTGCTCACGGTAGCATTTTCCAAAAAGCGTTGTACATTTTCATGTTGCATCGCCAGCTCTTTTACCGTTTCATCATCCGCATCGACGGGTACATCAACTTTACCACGTAACTTGCCGTTAATTTGAATCATCATCTGGATATTGGATTGCTCCAGCGCGATGTCATCCACTTCAGGCCAGGGCTGATCCATTACCATGCCTTTCTTACCCAGATTTTGCCAGAGCTGTTGTGCCACATGCGGCATAATGGGAGATAACATCAGTACCACATGCTCCAGAGCTTCTTGTCGAACAGCCTGTGCCTGCGGGCTATTTTCTCTGAACTTTGAAAGTTCGTTTATAAGCTCCATATTGGCAGCAATCGCCGTATTGAAGGTAAAACGCCGCGCCATATCATCCGTTACTTTTTGCAAGGTTGTATAGACTTTGCGACGAATTTCCTGTTGATTATCGTTCAGCTTATCAATATCAAGTTCCAGATGTGGATTCGAATGTACATGCTCGAAGACCTGACGCCAAACACGACGAATAAAGCGATTAGCACCTTCAACGCCAGAATCCGACCATTCCATGCTTTGATCGGGCGGGGCAGCAAACATGGAGAATACCCGCAGGGTGTCTGCTCCATAGGTTTCGATCAATGCAGCAGGATCGACACCATTATTTTTTGATTTTGACATTTTACTCATGCCATCCGACTTAAGTTCCCTGCCCTGCTGGTCGGTAATATTTTTAACTTTACCTTTCTCGGTACGCTCAATATTGACATCTATTGGAGCAATCCACTCCTTACCACCATCTTCGTTTTCATAGTAATAAGTGTCAGCCAGCACCATGCCTTGCGTCAATAGGCGGGTAAATGGCTCATCACATTCAACCAGACCTTCATCGCGCATCAGCTTGTTAAAGAAGCGGGCATACAAAAGATGCAGTACGGCGTGTTCTATACCACCCACATACTGATCGACCGGTAGCCAGTAGTCGGCACGCTCATCGAGCATTGACTTGTCATTATCTGGCCCGGTGTAACGTGCGTAATACCAGGATGATTCCATAAAAGTGTCAAAGGTATCTGTTTCACGCGTCGCCGCCTTGCCACATTTTGGACAACTACATTCATAGAATTCGGGCATCTTCTTAAGCGGTGAGGTGCCTGACTCATCAAAAACAACATCAGTGGGTAATTCAACCGGCAGATCTTCTTCAGGTACGCCAACGGCACCACAGTCATCGCAATAGATAATCGGAATTGGACAGCCCCAATAGCGCTGTCGGGAAACGCCCCAGTCACGCAGGCGGTAATTGATTGTTTTACGCCCTTTGTTTTCTTCCTGCAAATATTCAGCGATTACATCAAAGGCTTCTTCGGAGGTTAAGCCGTCAAATTGACCGGAGTTAATCAGTATACCTTTTTCTGTATAAGGTGCTTCTTCAATATTAATATTTGCCGCAACAGTTTCATTAGGCGATGTAATCACCTGCTTGATAGGCAGTTTATATTTTTTGGCAAATTCCCAGTCACGCTCATCGTGTGCCGGTACTGACATGACAGCACCCGAGCCATAACTCATCAACACAAAATTGGCAACCCATACCGGGACATTTTCACCGCTTATAGGGTGTATCGCACTAACACCCGTCGCAATGCCTTTTTTCTCCATGGTTGCCATTTCTGCTTCGGTGGCCTTCATGTTTTTGCATTCATCAATAAAGGCTTGCAGTTCGGGGTTTTCAACAGCCGCGCGCTCGGCCAGCGGGTGCTGTGGCGCTACGGCCATATAAGTGACACCCATTAAAGTATCGGGACGGGTAGTGAAAACACTTAGGCTTTCTTCGCTATTTGCCAGGTCAAACTCAAGTTCAACCCCTTCTGAGCGCCCTATCCAGTTTTCCTGCATGGTGCGAACTTGTTGCGGCCATTCTTCCAGTTTTCGCACATCTTCCAGAAGCTCGTCGGCATAAGCGGTGATTTTAAGAAACCACTGATCGATTTCTCGCTGCTCGACAAGTGCGCCAGAACGCCAACCACGACCATCGATTACCTGCTCATTAGCCAATACAGTTTGGTCGACCGGATCCCAGTTAACCGTTGCTTTTTTGCGGTATACCAGCCCTTTTTCAAGCAGGCGTAAAAAGAACCACTGCTCCCAACGATAATAATCCGGTTTGCAGGTGGCTATTTCTCGAGACCAGTCATAAGCAAAGCCCATAGTTTTTAACTGGGCGCGCATTTCGGCGATATTCTGATCGGTCCACTCGGCTGGTGGCACCTTGTTTTTGATTGCGGCATTTTCTGCCGGTAGCCCAAAGGCATCCCAACCCATTGGCTGTAACACGTTTTTGCCCTGCATCCGCTGGAAACGTGAAATCACATCACCAATGGTGTAGTTGCGTACATGTCCCATATGAAGCTTGCCGCTTGGGTAGGGAAACATGGACAGGCAATAAAATTTTTCTTTATCCGAGTCCTCCTTTACTTCGAAGGACTTGTTTTCTTCCCACAGCTGCTGCACGGTGGGTTCTATCGACTTATGGTTATAATGATCTTGCATACCTTAAAATCGCGACATCATCTTCTCAATAACGGCGCAATATAGTTTGGGGAGTGAGAGAATACCGAGGATTTTTGAAAGGTGCTACTTTTTTCATCGTTTTCCTTGATTAAAAAAACCTATATTAGACCTATATTAATAAACACTAATACAGTAGAATTCGCGCCTTTTGTGACTTTTGAGGTTGACATGCAGAAACTTGGCACAACGCTTTCTTCATTTATTATTGATGAGCAACGCAAGCTCGGCGGCAAAGCCAGCGGTGAATTTACCGGGCTTTTAAACGATATAACAATTGCCTGCAAAGGTATTTCCAATCTGGTAAACCGTGGTGACTTGGCGGGTGTTTTGGGTGTTACCGAAACTGAAAATTCAATGGGTGATGTACAAAAAAAGATGGATTTGATCGCCAACGATATGTTCATCGACGCACTGGAGAATAACGGTCACTGTGCGGGCATGGCCTCTGAAGAGCTGGACGAAGTGCTAACCTTACCTGATGGCAAGCCGCGTGGTCATTATCTGGTTACGTTTGATCCATTAGATGGCTCATCCAATATGGACATCAATATGGACGTAGGTGCTATCTTCTCTGTCTTAAAAGCTCCTGAAGGCAAAGAAAACCCTGGCGCTGAAGATTTTGCCAAGCCTGGGGTTGAACAAGTCGCCGCCGGTTATTGTCTGTATGGCCCTTCAACCATGATGGTATTAACCACCGGCAATGGCGTCAATGGCTTTACTTTGTGTCAGTCTATTGGTGAGTTTATTTTGACCCATCCTGATATGAAAATCCCCGAAGAAACCTCTGAATTTGCCATCAATGCATCCAACCAACGTTTTTGGGAAGCCCCCGTGCAACAGTATTTTGCCGATTGCCTTCAAGGTGAAGAAGGCCCATTGGGCAAGCGCTACAATATGCGTTGGGTAGCCGCGATGGTTGGTGAGATTCACCGTATTCTTTGCCGTGGCGGTGTATTTTTGTACCCGATTGATGAGCGCAACCGCGAAGTGGGCGGAAAGTTACGTTTATTGTACGAAGGCAACCCCATGGCAATGATTGTAGAACAGGCAGGCGGGGCAGCAGACACCGGATACGGACGTATTCTGGAAGTTCAGCCAAATGGCGACCCGCACCAGCGAGTTCCTGTGATTATGGGCTCTAAAAAGGAAGTAGAAAAGATTGTGGGTTACCACAAACAGGCTTAAACAGCCAAAATAGTTCTAACAGAAGTACACCCCCACCTTTTTTGCCCTTTTATCCTGGAAAAGGGCAAGCCGAGCGTAGCGAGACAATGGTGGAGCGCAGCGACAACTACCCGAATGGCGCGTGAAAACGCATAAAAAGGTGGGGGGTGTACTTTTACAAGATTATTTAGAGTGATATTTCGTTCAAGGAGGCGATATTACCCGCTCTACCATCAGCTGCAGGGTCGTATCCCCCCTAAACTCATTAACGTCCAGTTTGTATAGCAAATGTACCTCTTCGCCCTCATCCGGCCAGCTGGCAATATCAACATTAAATGCAATGGCCTGCACCGCGCGTGTGTGACCACTCGGTCGTAATAGCAGTTTATAGTGTTTTTCTTTTAACAGACGTTTGCTAACGATAGTAAACCGGTTATCAAACAAGGGGGCTGGAAAATGTTGCCCCCAGGGTGCTGCAAAGCGTAATGTCTGTGCCGCTTTAAGATCAAAGTCTTCTGGCGCTAACTGTCCATCGCTGTAATGAATTTCATCAAAGGTTTCTTCGTTTTGATGTTTTGTTACGATTTCGCATATCGCCCGATCAAATTCTTTCAGGCGGGGTTTATCCAATGTCAGCCCGGCTGCCATGGCATGACCACCAAATTTTTCTAACAGGCCAGGATAAGTGCTGGCTACTTCATCCAGAATATCGCGGATATGTATGCTTGGAATGGAGCGCGCAGAACCTTTTATGTCGCTGTTCGCAAGGTCATACTCATCGGCAGGGGCAAAAATTATCGTCGGTCGATGATAACGCTCGCGCACCCGCGCTGCCAATATACCAATAACGCCTTGATGCCAGCTTTCTTTAAAGAGGCAAATAACAGGCGGCAACTCGCCTTCCAGCTTATCCTCATCCAGTTGTTCTAGCAGGCTCTGTGCTTCAGCTTTCATGCTTTCTTCAATGGCGCGCCGCTCAATATTGAGATCATCCAGCGTTTCAGCCAAGCTCTTTGCCTGTGCAGGATTATCACTAAGCAGGCACTCAATCCCTAATGACATATCATCCAGCCGACCAGCCGCATTCAGGCGAGGGCCACAGGCAAAACCAAGATCCATGCTAGTTGCTGCACTGATATTCCGTTTAGCGATGTTAAACAATGCCTTAATGCCTTCGCACGCCAGCCCTGCGCGCATTCGCCGCAAACCCTGCTCAACCAGAATGCGATTATTTTGATCCAGCGGTACAACATCGGCCACCGTGCCCAATGCAACCAAATCAAGTAGCGTTGTCAAGTTCGGCTCGGCTAGCTTGTTTTCCTTAAAATATTCTTTTTTAAGCAAGGCGCTTTTAAGCGATAGCATTAAGTAAAAAATCACACCGACACCCGCTAGTGCCTTGGATGGAAAGTCATCCTCTGGCTGGTTTGGATTAAGGATAGCATCGGCATCAGGCAGCTGTTTTCCAGGCAGATGGTGATCGCTAATAATCACTTTATAGCCCTGCTTTTTTGCCTGCTCAACACCCTTAATACTGGAAATACCGTTATCGACAGTGATGATTAATTCAGGTGAAAATTTGGCAGCCTCCTTAACAATTTCAGGGGTCAGACCATATCCGTATTCAAAGCGATTAGGTACCAGATAGGCCACCCGCTGATGCCCCATCAGGTGCAGGGCACGCACAGCCAGGGCTGTTGAGGTCGCACCATCAGCATCAAAATCACCAATTATCAATATCTTATGGTTTTTAATTACTGCATTTTCAAGAATATCAGTCGCTTGCTTAATATCCTTTAGAGATGAGATTGGATGCAGCTGTTTTAGCTCAAATAGTAGCTCTCCCTTGTGGTTTATACCCCGTTTGGCAAAAATACGCTCAATCAGACTGATTTCCTGATTATTTTGTTCGCAAAGTGTGCCTGTTTGTTCTCTTTGTATTAGTTTCAACCTGGAATCCTTAGTTGGACAGGGTAAAGTGTGTGGCAGTGGTGGTGTAGGGCTAGGCGTAACTGCGCGGAATAGTGAGTCTCTTTCAAGCAGTTACAACAACGCCATACGCCACCACAGTTATGCAATTTACCCTGTAGCGCTTTCACTGTATTAGAGAGGTCTGCTAGAACATTATATTTCATGTCATTCATTAACTTATTATCTGTTAAAGCGATCAACTGAGGAATCCAGGTTCAAGTACACCCCCCCACTTTTTCGCCCTTTTGTGCCACATCCAGCAATGAAGGCGGCTTTTGCCAAAGTTTCCAGACTGGTACTCGTTGTGGATGGATCTGGCAGCCGTCACAGGTATTGATGACAAGGTCAATCTTGTTATTCTGCCATTGCTGCAATAAAGGTTTGATAATTGTCTGATCAATTTTGCTTAAAGCTGCCTGGAATTCATTGTGCTGATTATTCATTGCAGGCTGGGCCAGTTGGTCAAATATTATAAAGCAATTGTCATCAATGACATCTTCGATCAACTCATCATTTCTATTGCCTGCCAACGCTTGCCAGTCACATTCAAGCGCTTTTGCTACTGCCATACCAATAGTATCACCACCGATGACCTGTTTGAGCGTCGCCTGTGTTTTTTGCACCAGCTGTTTTTCTTGCAAGGGTTTCCCACCGCCCCACAACCAAACGCTATTTACGGTTGGCAGCCCGGCGGATTCACGGCGTTGGTTGACCTCAGAGCCGTGTAATAACATTTGTATTTCATTTTGAATAACTTGCCAATTACGGCTTCCCGATAAGCTTTTAGTTTTAACAATATTTTGCTGTAGCGCGTTTTCAAGAGGTACAGAGCTAATCACTTCGTATTCGGGCAAACGTAAATACCATTGTTGATTCGAAGCGCTGAAAAAGAATAAATTATCTTGTTCAAAATGCTGATTTAAAAGGCTCATTAATTGCTGTACATCATCATCACTTAAATCAGATATTGTTTGGGTTAGTATGATGTCATTTAAGCCAGCTTCTAAATGAACCGGATCAGCACACAGCAGAGGGGATTCACTGATCCGCTCACACTGAGCCAGATAACGATAATATGCCATTGGCAATTCTGATTGATTATAAGCTGGAACCTGCGCAAACAGACTATTGCTCAGACCAATTTGGTCTGGCCCGGTACGACTACTATCCACACGCAAGCTATACTGACGTAATAACTGGGAGAAATGGGGGGCTTCTGCCTGAAACAAAAAATCTTTGTCCCAGAGTATCAAGTGCTGTAACAGGTGTGGAATAAATAAATGAACGCTTGCTTTAAGACTAGGCATAAATAACCGGAATTTTCCAGGACTTATTGGTGTCTATCAAGAGCATCTTCAGAACACCCTCCAGAACCTCCAGAATTAAGGGGGGCATCTCTAAAATGGTCGGGATGGCCAGATTCGAACTGACGACCACCACACCCCCAGTGTGGTGCGCTACCAGACTGCGCTACATCCCGACAGATCAACCCTGCATGGTTCGATCGCGAAGGATAACGTAACTAGAAAAAAAACAAAAGAGATCAAACAGGATAATTACAATAATTTATCCAGGATAGAACATTACCAATAACGGGATATAGCGAAGTTCAGAAACTTATGAAACAATAAGCAGATGTAACAACCTCTGAAAACACGGTTAGTATCGCTTCTAATCAGATACGATGAACTATTTATTTCAACTTGCCCCTAACAGCTGAACAGGCTGTATTAATCAGTAACCCTCTATTTATATTAAGATATTACCTGGAATGACATTTCATCGACAAATTAACACCACCGTTCTGTTAATAAAGGCTTCTTATTTTAGAGCTTGCTACTCTGACATCATAATTAAAATTAAACAAACATAAAAAAGTAGGTGAGAAGATGATTTTTTCAATAGATGTAGAAGATTGGTGTCAATCGGTACTGGATGCAAACAATCCGGTAACCGACCGTGTATATAATAATACCTTGCGCTTACTTGACTTACTTGATGAATATCAACATAAAGCAACTTTTTTCACCCTGGGAAATGTAGCCAAAAAACACCCTGATTTAATTAAGAAGATTGCTGCTGCAGGCCATGAGGTCGCATCACATGGATACAACCATCAGTCAATTTTTAACCTCACCCCTAGTCAGGTCAAAGAAGATGTAGGGAACTCTGTTAAGTTACTCGAAGATATTTCTGGCAAAAAAGTCATCGGTTTTCGTGCACCTGACTTTTCAATACGTGAATATCTGTTTGAATGGTACTGTGAAGCACTTGCCGAAAATGGTTTAAAATACGACTCTTCCCTATTTCCAATGAAGGTCATAAAGTACGGCATTGAAAAAGAGTACTCCTTGAAAATCTTCAATAAGTACCATATCAATGAACACTACTTGAGCTATATGAGAGTAGGGAAATACAAGCTCCCCTTCTTTGGCGGTGGTTACTTTAGAATTACACCCTACACTATCACCAAAATGCTAACCAAAAACCTTGACCATAAGCGTGCTGTTTTTTATATGCACCCCTACGAGATAGATACGAACGAATTAGCTGCCATGAAAGAAGAACACGGTGATATTCCACTAAAGTGGCGACTTTCTCAATTTATTGGACGAAACAGCGTCGAGAAAAAACTCCATCGCGTCATGAATGACTTCGACTTCACCTCGTTTGAAGATCAGTATTACAGCGAAGGATCTGTTTCAATTCCAACTAATACGCTCAGCAATATTGACAATGAACAACACATCAGTGAGAACGAGAATATTGCGGCAAAAACATCTTTCTCGTAATGCTGATGTTATTATAAGTGCAAGCCAGGTACAGATACTCTATCCAGCACATACACCCTGGCAGGCTGTTGAATTTCTACTTAGACGGCACGATACTGCGTCGAAATAGACCTCAAAATACTCATTTACTCCAGTAAACTGTGCTTCTTTGGTCGATTTTGCCTTGTCCCACACTCGCCTAAGCGAATTTCAACAAGCTGCCAGGCAAAGATTTTGGTAAAGATAAAAGGTCTTTTGTACACGTTTACTCAGAATTAATCAGAAGCTTTATTTCTTTTAGAGACCTTTGCACAAAAGATCTCTTTTAATAAGCGGTCAGTAGCGCCTTTATGTTTCTTCATGATGTGTTGCGCTTTTTGTATGAAAGACGTGTTATCAATATCCAACAACGAGGCCGTATTCTCTTCTAATTCACTGATTGTTTCGCAAATGGTTAACATCCCCGTTGTAGTTAACTCAGGCACAACATCACGAAAATTAAACATATATTGCCCACTAACAACGGGTTTTCCCTGAACAATGGCCTCAATCGGATTATGCCCACCAACATTAACCAGTGAACCACCCATTATTACAACATCCGCAGTCGCAAACCAGCTTTGCATTTCACCCATGCTGTCTCCTACAATGATATTTACTTCTGGGATGTGTTGGTATTGTCCAGATTGACTATGGCGAATTACACAGTAATTCCCATTATCTCGTGTTTTGCAAAGTTCGAATACACTATCAAACCGTTCAGGATGTCTTGGAACTAGAACCAGAATTAGTTTTGGGTATTTGTTTAAAAGGGCATCATATAAATTCAGAATAATCTCATCTTCCCCTTGATGAGTGCTTGCTGCTACCAATACTTTACGCTCTGATCCCCATGCCTGTTTCCACTGTAAGCCCTTATTGATGAGTTTTTGATCTGTTTCAATATCGAACTTTATATTTCCTGCTACTTTTATGCGCGACTTGTCGGCACCCAGTATCGCGAAACTGTTAGCGTCTGCCTCAGAGCGAACGGCAATCATATTTATATTTAATAGCGTTTCTTTAATCAGGCCTTTAATTTTCAAATAAGCATTCGTTGATTTTTCGGAAAGGCGGGCATTAACTAATCCAACAGAAATATTGTTACGCTGACAGGCAGAAAATAAATTGGGCCAAATTTCAGTTTCTATAACGATCAAGGCTTGTGGCTTAATACGCTTTATGAAACGCCTAACCACGTCGGGTAAGTCATAAGGAAAATAACTGTGGACAACCTGTTCTCCAAACAAAGCGTTTACACGCTCCGATCCTGTTGGCGTTGTGCTTGTGACGAAAATCAGGTAATCAGGGTACTGCGTTATTAAACCATCAATTAATGGTTTAGCTGCATTCGTTTCGCCGACCGAGACTGCATGCACCCAAATAACAGGCTTTGTGGGCTTTAACGATATAAAACCAAGTCGCTCTAATATTCGTTTGCGGTAAGCGGGATTAATACGACTTCGCCAAAGTAAGCGAACAATGACAACAGGAAATATCAAGTACAATAGAAAAGAATAAAGCGCCCGCCGTATAGACATTCCCAATAAAACCAGTCAAAAGTCATAGGATAACATGTAAGTTCTGTTCACTATTAACAAACTATGTCAGAATTAGGCCTTTATTTTGACACTTTTCTAGGCACACACATATGAATATCGGTAAAAACAAAGTTGCTACTCTCACTTACACCCTTAAAAATGATAACGGAGAAGTTCTTGATCAGGCAGATGAAAACTCTCCCTTCCAATACCTTCATGGCGCAGGTGGTATTATTAAAGGCCTGGAGACAGCACTTGAAGATAAAACATCCGGCGATAGCTTTAACGTAATCATTGCGCCAGAAGATGCCTATGGCGTGCGTGATGATAAGCTGACTGAAGCTGTTCCTCGCAGTATGTTCGAGGGTATTTCTGATGAGAACCTGGTTCCTGGTGCTCAATTTCACGCATCTACCGCCCATGGCACTCAAGTCATTACTATCGCAGGTGTTGATGGTGATATGGTTCAAATTGATGCAAACCACCCACTTGCCGGTGAAACATTACACTTTGATGTTGGCGTACAGGATGTGCGTGATGCAACAGAGGAAGAAATTGCCCACGGTCACCCTCATCAAGCTGGTGGCTGCGGTAGCCACGATCATA
>JALWMR010000188.1 GCA_027083815.1 Thiotrichaceae bacterium | reverse complement strand
GTACACCCCCACCTTTTTTACGGATTTTATCCGCCCTTCGGGTTGTCGTCGTTTTCCGGCATTGTCTCGCCTATGGCTCGGCGACCCTTTTCTCCGTTTTATTGTGACTCAAGTACAAACAGGCGCTCTGTTTTGCCAGGTTCTTTCTGTGGGGTGATATATTCATCACTCCAACGCCAGCGTGACTTTGGAAACTGCTCGTTCATGTCACTTATTTCACAATGGAATGGTGGCCCGCCATCCTGGCCGGTTTGCATAAAGGCGGCATATAGTTTTCCGTGAGGATTAAGCCAGCGATACAATCGCGCTGCATATTTTTCCCATAAATTGGGGGCTAGGGCACATAGGCTGGTTTGTTCAAAAATAGCATCAAAGGGTTTGCTGGGCATCCACTCAAAAAAATCTGCTTGAACAACATCCGCAGTTAAATGATTATCTTTCAGGGCTTGTTTCAGATTGCTGATGGCAGAAGGTGCAATATCAATTGCCACTACTTCAAAGCCTTTTTCGGCCAGTGTAAGCACCTCATAACCATTGCCGCAGCCGGGCACCAGAATACGGCAGGGCTTTAGCAGGCCCTTATCCAGCCAATAGTTTAGATTATTGCTGGTTTCGCCTCTATCCCAGCCGGTGGTGCCAGCCTGATAGCGTTTTTCCCACTCGTTGACTTGTGTGATCATACAATAACTCCAAAAGGAAAAGCCCCAAAAGGGGCTTTATAAAATACTATGTTATGCGTTTTGTCTAGCAGGCTGTTGAATTTCTACTTGGGCGGCACGATACTGCGTTAAAACAGCCCTCAAAGTGCTCATTTACTCCAGTAAACTGCGCTTTTTTGGTCGATTTTGCCTTGTCTCGCACTCGCCTAAGCGAATTTCAATAATCTGCTAGGCTTTCCTGGCCGCATCAATAAAGCGATGGATAATGGGTGCTAAAATAATTTCCATTGCCATACTCATTTTCCCGCCGGGTATTACGATGGTGTTACGACGTGTCATAAATGAGTCGTGCAACATATTCAGCAGGTAAGGGAAGTCAATGCAGAACTTTTGTGGGTCAGCAAAACGAATTACTACAAAGCTTTCATCCGGTGTTGGAATGTCGCGAGCAATAAACGGGTTGGAGGTATCAACGGTTGGTACACGCTGGAAGTTAATGTCGGTACGTGAAAACTGCGGTGCAATATAATTTACATAATCAGGCATGCGACGCAAAATCGTGTCAACAACCACTTCAGCGTCATAGCCACGCTCAGAATGGTCACGGTGTATTTTCTGAATCCACTCCAGGTTGACACTCGGTACAACGCCAACACCTAAGTCAACAAATTGTGATGCATCAATGCCTTGCTTTTCATCCGCAGCGAGACCGTGCAGACCTTCGTAGAATAGCAGATCACTGCCAGGCTCTATATCTTCCCAAGGGGTAAATTCGCCTGATGACTGGTTACAACCCAAGCGTGCGTTATGTTCTGCAGCTTCATCATCGTTGTGCAGGTAATAGCGTTTTTTGCCAACACCGGTTTCGCCATACTCTCTGAATATTCTCTCAATAGCAGCAAAGTCGTTGGCCTCTGGGCCAAAGTGGCTAAAATGATTATTACCTTCTGCTTCAGCCTTTTTTACTTCCTCACCAAACTCAACGCGACTCAGGCTGTGAAAACTATCACCTTCTACAATGGCAGGGTTGATGCCTTCACGACGGAAAATGTTTTCAAATGCGCGTTTAACGAAAGTTGTGCCAGCACCAGATGAACCGGTTACAGCAACGACAGGATGTTTTTGTGACATGGGGGCTCCTATAGTTAATAATGACTTTAATGGTAGAGATGTTTTATTTGGAGGCCTTTGCATGAAAGATATGACGGATAAAAATTGCTTAAATTCCCCTGATTCTTCGTATATTTTCGGTCAATAGCCCTGCTATTACCCTCAAATCTACAAAAAAACAGGAAAATTACGCTAATTTTTCTCTCGCCATACTCTCATGCAAAGGCCTCATTTGAACATTTCTACGCTTGGATGGGTGGGGCATTCTACCTGAAGTTGGGCTTAAGCGGAAATTTGTTGAAGCATAGTATGATATTTAAGGTGCTTTGAGTATTCTTTGGTATTAAAAAGGGTTAAGTTTCAATGCATTTTATCTCACCTTTGATGAGCTAAAGGTTGCAAGGTGTTGAAAATTATCAGCAAAAATATTTTAACTTTTTTCGCTAATTTTCCTCTTTAATGCTTGACTTATTCACAGGGAGTACTTGTCCACAAAATCTGTGGATAACTCTGTGAATAAGCTTGTGAAAGACTGCGTTATCGTAGGTTTTCATTAGTTCCCTATTAGAGTGGTCAAAAATTAACCACCTTGTAATAGTTTTAATATATCAATAACTTACAGTTTTTAATTAATGGTTTGCAGATGAAATAAGCTTGAAGCTATCCGTTTTTAGTAAAAATATAGCCAATTAATTGGCCTGTGAATAAATTGAGTGGAATTATTGCTTAAGCTCGCAAGGCATAAGTCTTTGTTAAGCTTGGATTCATTTAATAAAATAGTATAAAGAGGTGATGA
>JALWMR010000187.1 GCA_027083815.1 Thiotrichaceae bacterium | reverse complement strand
AAAACTTCGCCAGGCACTTTTACCAGACACTTCTAATAAACGCCTCAATTTATAAACTGAATAAATTGAGGCGTTTTAGTCTATACATTTTAAACATTACAGGCTATAAACAGCGCTATTATCCACTTGGCATTTTGATGTTATGGCGAAATTCGAATCAATCAATTCACTTTACAATTTGCTCAAACAGGCGCGTTATCCGGTTTCTAAACAGCAAATTCAGGATAAGCTCGAATGCTCGGCTGCCAGTGTGGAGCGTTATCTCACCGAGTTGCGTGATACCTATAATCTTAATATTGATTACAATCGTGAGCTTAATGGTTATGAGTTGCAACAGACTGATGATGACATTGAATTACCCAGCCACTTGTTTACCACCCAGGAAATTAATGCACTGCTGTTGATTGATCAAATCATCAACAATCTTGAGCCGGGCTTTTTAGAAAAAGATACCCTGGCCTTAAAAGAACACCTGGCAAGGATACGCAACAAGTTTTCGGGTATTGATGCTGATGATGCCATAGAGCAGTCAGCAAACCGGATTCGCATGATTAATATTGGCAAGCGTGCAGGCAACTCAAAATACTTGAGCCTGGTTACTCAGGCTGTTTTGCAGGGTAAGCAGATCACGATTCGCTATGGCGGGCGCTCGGGCAATAAAAGCATTACTGAGCAAATGACGGCTGACCTGCCACGTACCTTGTCGCCACAACGCCTTACCCATTACCGGGATAACTGGTATCTGGATGCCTGGTGTCATACCCAACAGGCGTTAAGAACCTTTGCGGTTGAGCGAATCGGCGAGCTAGAGCTGCATAAAACACCGCGCAAAACACTCAGCCACGAAACCCTCAATGCACATTATGCCCAAACATTCGGTATCTTTGGTGGTGAGGTTAAGGGCATCGCCAAACTCAAATTCACGCCGCATCGCTCACAGTGGGTTGCCGAAGAAATCTGGCACAAAGATCAACAGGGAAACTCCCTGGATGATGGCAGTTATGTGCTCGAAATACCTTATGGCAGTGATATAGAGCTGATTGGCGATATTTTAAAATATGGCAATGACGTTGAAGTGCTGGCACCGCCAGAACTGCGTGATAAGGTGATTGACAAGATTAGCGCCATGCTGGAGCAGTATCGGTAAACATTGAATATCAGGAGAAAATGCACAAAAAGGTGGGGGGTTACTAGTGTCCCGTTATCTTTTCAGAATGGTTTCGTAGCCTATAAAAAAGGTGCTTCCCTCGTATTTTCGTTTGGGGCTACGAGGTACTTTTCTGTCAACAGCTACAGAAAATACCCAAATCATTGTGCAAAACTAATAATGTTCCGCCCTGCTAACAAGCCGCAAGCGGTTCCCTCACTACTCAAAAATTGACGCGGTTTTGAAACTCGCTCGTACCTCGCTCAAACAGGTCAAAACCTTTATCGTCAATTTTCTGCGTGGCTCGGCTTGTTAAAAGGGCTGGGTCGCAAGACTCAAAGAGTAGATAAATGATTGAAATGGCACGGATAACAGTAGTGAGGGGTACTTATATATTCCTTAATAGTTCGTTGATCCCCGTTTTGCTGCGTGTTTTATCATCCACTTTTTTAACAATAATGGCGCAGTAGAGGTTATAGCTGCCGTCCTCAGAGGGCAGGTTGCCAGAGACAACTACAGAGCCAGCTGGAATCCTGCCGTAGCTGATCTGTTTTGTTTCACGATCATAGATTTTGGTGCTTTGACTCAGAAAAACACCCATTGAGATGACTGAGCCTTGCTCAACAATGACGCCTTCGGCAATTTCACAACGAGCGCCAATAAAGCAGTTATCTTCAATAATGGTGGGCGCTGATTGCACCGGCTCCAGCACGCCGCCAATGCCAACGCCGCCTGAAAGATGCACGTTTTTACCGATTTGTGCGCAAGAACCCACTGTTGCCCAGGTATCGACCATGGTGCCACTATCGACATAGGCACCAATATTGATATAGGAGGGCATTAACACCGTGCCCGATGCGATAAATGCACCTTTGCGAACCATGGCAGGGGGCACTACACGAATACCTGCATTCTGAAAAGCGTGTGCATTATAATCGGCGAATTTGGCGGGAACTTTATCAAAAAAGTGGCTGAAATCACCTTCAATCAGGTCATTGTCGCTGATCCGAAAATAAAGCAAAACGGCCTTTTTTAACCATTCATGTGTAATCCATTCATCCCCAACTTTTTCGGCCACACGTGCCTTACCGTTATCAAGCATGTCAATCACTTGGATAATAGCATCGCGGGTGAGGGTGGCTACATTGCGCGGCGTAATAGCCGCGCGTGCTTCATAAGCTTCTTCGATAATGGCTTGTAGTTCATTCATCACCTAATAATACTGTGATATGGGAGAAAAGGCTAAAAAAGTGGGGGGGTGTACTTTTTAAACAAACTTATTCACAGATTCCAGAACACTTCATGTACTATCATGGTTTCCAAACCCTTGATGGGTATCTCTTTGGCCTCACCAAAATGAATATCAGCGCCTTGTGCAAGTTGTTTTACCAATGATGATGCCAGTATTTGCCCGCCTTTGGCCTGGCAAGAGAT
>JALWMR010000186.1 GCA_027083815.1 Thiotrichaceae bacterium | reverse complement strand
ACATCAAGGTGAGTAACAACAATGTCTCTTATCACTTACCAAACTAGCCCTAACAATGCCATAAACACGGACGCCAAAAAGCTGCGCTGCGCTCCGCTTTTTGCCTCCGGTTATGGCTGTCGTTAGCCATTAAAAGGGCATCTTACGCATGAGTGATTTTGAAAAGGTATTCCTTGAGAACTATTTAAAATTTGGCCTCGGCTCAATGCCAAAATCAGATATTGATGCACTGGTAATGCATTTACTGGATGTTTATGGGATAAATGGCTCTGGACCTATGGCAACACTTAGCAATCAAACCGTAAGTGAACGGCTTAAAACACCCGTCACAAAAATAAAAAAATTGCGGTATGACGCAGCACTAAAATTTGGTGGAAGAATTGAAGATCAAGCTATGGGGCGTTTGCTTGCAGCCCTAAGCAAAGCAAGTTTGGAACCTGATGGTGAGAAAATATGCTTAATCATCGAAGACTCCCTCGCTAAGAATTGGCTGCAAGGGCAGTTAAAAATACATCAGTACATATTTGACTATTCATTTAATACAGAAATTGTAAAGGTTTCTTCTGCTGGCCTGTTTCAAGTATTAGAAACTGTCTTTGATAAAGACGAACTGGAGAAATTCAAAAAAGGATATGAAAGAGCAAGAAGCAAAAAGAAAGCAGAGGACAGGGTAAAGGCTTTTAAGTCTGTTGCTCTCAAGTTTGCCGAAGAGGCGGCCAAAGCAGCTGGAGCAGGTGTTGTGACGGTACTCAAAGCGCATCTTGGCAGCGTATAAATGGCTAACAAGTTGCTTGTTCGGACGCAAACTACGCTACGCTTCGTTTGCGCCGCACAGCTTAATCGTTAGGCTCTTAAAACCAATGTCAACGTATGGAGAAAAATTATGACAAAAAAGATTCTTATCGGGGTAGCAATACTTGCAATATTTTCCGAGACAGCCATTGCTGGCCCATTTGGGCTTTCTATGGGAATGAAGAAATCAGACTTCAAAGGAAAATTAAAAGAAGTTGCACCTTATAAATACACAACAAATGCCATCCCGAAAAAGCATAGTGCATTCGAAACCTACGTTGTGCAAATTGGCCCCAAAAGTGGTCTCTGCTACATAAAAGCAATTGGTAAAGATATAAGCACTAACACATATGGCGTTGAAGTAAAAAGTGCATTTGATAATATGGAAGCAAAACTTAGCAAGCCATATGGTAAAAACAAAAAAGTTGACTTTTTAAGATATGAAAGCATTTGGGATGAACCAAAAGATTACATGCCAGCCCTGATAAAAGGAGAAAGAATACTGGCGGCATTGTGGGGTACAGAGCATGGATCTAAATTAAAAGGCAATTTAAAAAGTGTGGCTCTTGTGGCTAAAGGTGCAAGTAGGTCAAAAGGATATTTAGCAATTGAGTACTCCTTTACAAACGAAGAGGCATGTGACGCTGAAATAGCAGCAACTGAAGATGGTGCATTATAAATGAATTGGTTTATTTCCATTATTCGAGTGGCAGGCGCATCATTTCCAGTAGCATCATCACTTGTTCAGCTTCAGTCAGAAATTGACTCAAAGGCACTGCTAGATAGAGTTGACAAGCTAGAAGATCCCATAAGTTACCTACATGACGATCTTCCAGAATTATCTCGACATATATATAAAAGGCTAAAAACCAATAACTCGTCAAAGCTAGACTTTGATGATGAATTTTATAAAAAATATAGCAGAGCTTTAGCTGTGCTTGAGTCCCAAGGGTATGTTAAAGGCGGTCACGCTCTTGGAAAGAATTATGCCGCAGGTATACGCTTGATTGATCCGTCATATATTATGTACTTATGCGCTCTTGAAGAAGATAGCGAAAAAATGGAATCACTAGTCAAAATTGTTGACAAATGTAATATTGGCGAATGGTTAAATGGTGATGATATCCAATTATCACTATCGTTGCCTATACCAACGATTAAGGCAGTTTTCGATATATATGAGTCAAAAGGATATGGGCTTTGCTCAAAAGAAATTGGTTCGTGCAAGTACGTGGGAAAAGCCTAACAAACGCATACACGCGGACAAAATAAAGCTGCGCCGCTCCGCTCCGCTCTGCACCTTTATTTTGCCGGTGATGCGAGCCGTTAGAAGCGCCCGCAAGCGGCCGCTTCTAACGGGGTGGCGATCAAGGATCGGCAGTTAGGCCGCTTGCGCGCCTTCTAACAACCGATCAACCTGACCTGGTCCGCCCCAAAAAATTAAAATTTTTTGTGACGAAGCCAGGCAGGTTATCGCCACCCCGTTAGGGAAACGAAAGATAGCCCGAATGAGGAACGGGCTTCATTCGTAAACATCAAGTGAAGGCTGGGGAAATTTGTCGCCACTTTTTCCCGTACTGTTGGGTTCGGTGGCAATGTCAGGCCAAGGAAATTCGTTGTTCACTGCCATCTGTGCGGCAAGGAAATAATGTGGCGGTCAGTTTGTTTGAAGGGATGTTTTACCACTCGAATAACGGTCGCCAAAGGAATCCCGAGTAAGATGGTCTGGTGGAGGAATGGGCATCGCTGATAAGCGTCAAGTGAAGGCTGGGGAAATTTATCGCCACTTTTTTCCATGTTGTCGAGTTCGG
>JALWMR010000185.1 GCA_027083815.1 Thiotrichaceae bacterium | reverse complement strand
GTGCGGATACCTTGCCCCAGATTTGAATCCAGCCCCATTGAAATACCCAGTTTATAAATAAACACCCAAAAGATTGCCATGAGTAAATTGGACAATGGCCCGGCAACGGCAACAATCGCCATATCCTTGCGCGGGTTCTTTAGGTTTCGGGTATTTACCGGTATAGGCTTGGCCCAGCCGAAGACAAAACCGGTTTGTAAAATAACCATCGCCAGGGGCACTAGCACTGTACCAACGGGATCAATATGCTTAAACGGGTTAATGGTTAAACGACCCAGCATTTTCGCCGTGGTATCACCCAGCTTATTAGCAACCCAGCCGTGAGCAACCTCGTGTAAGGTGATCGCAAATAAAACAGGTAGCGCCCATACAGCGATTGTGTAAATAATCTTTTCGATATCCATTAGGGAGCCTCTAGTGCTGTGCCAGCCAGTCAATGCTGCCCAAGCCCTGCCGTAAGATTTCTGGGGCGCCATCAAGCAAATTAACCACCGTAGTGGGTTCATGACCGCTGTAGCCACCATCGATAATTAAATCAACCACTCCCTCCAGTTTTAGGCGAATCAAATGGGGATCGGTCATAGGGAGGTCTTCGCCCGGCAAAATCAGGGTGCTCGACATCAGCGGCTGATCGTGCTCTTCCAACAATGCCGAACAGACAGCATTATCAGGAACACGAATGCCAATGGTTTTACGCTTGGGGTTTAGCAAACGCTTGGGCACATCGCGACTGGCTTGCATAATGAACGTATAAGGGCCGGGTGTGAGTGTTTTCATCAAACGATAATTCATATTATCCACCACGGCAAATTTTGCAATTTCGGATAAATCCCGGCAGACCAGGGTAAAATTATGGTGTTTATCCAGTTGCCGTATCATACGAATGCGGTCAACTGCTTTTTTGTTTCCCAAATCACAGCCAATAGCATAGCTAGAGTCAGTCGGATAAATGACGACTCCACCCTTTTTAATGACTTGAACCGCTTGCTGGATTAATCTTTTTTGCGGGTTTTCGGGGTGTATTTCAAAATATTGGCTCATAAAACTACTATCTAAAACGGTTAAGCGTTAAAATGCGCTATTCTACATCACGCTTAGCCACGGGCATATACAAATTCTAATGAAGTTTTTATTTGATTTTTTACCAGTTGTTTTCTTTTTTATTGCATATAAGTTTTTTGGTGATCTGCCGCCCTCTCTGATTGATTTGGCAAACCAGATTCCGGGCGTCTCTTTAGAACAAAACAATCCAAAACATGCCATTATATTTGCCACCTTAATTATTATTATTGCCACCATTATTCAAAATATTGCCCATTGGCTGGCGTATAAGCGCCTTGAAAAAATGCACCTTATTTCACTAGCCATTTTACTTCTATTTGGCAGTATGACGGTGGTATCGCGAGACCCCGATTTCATCAAATGGAAGGTCAGTATTTTTAACTGGTTCTTTGCCGCCGTTATGCTCGGTAGCTTATATATAGGTAAAAAAACACTGATTGAGCGCATGATGTCGCATGCCATCAGTGTTCCCAGAGATATCTGGAAAAAACTAACCTTTATCTGGGGTGCCTTCTTTATCTTTATGGGCATACTCAACTATATTGTTGCCTTTTATTTTGCCGGTATTGACGATAAAAACTGGGTTAATTTCAAATTATTTGGCATTCTTGGACTAACCTTTGTATTTATGATTGCCCAGGGTATTTATCTTGCAAAACATGCAGAACCTATGGAAGACGAGGAATCAAACTGATGCTTTATGCCATTATTTCAGAAGACAACGAAAACAGTCTGGAAAAGCGCCTTGCTGCCCGCCCTGCTCATTTGGAGCGCGCTAAAAAGCTGGTCGATGATGGCCGTTTGATTTTGGGGGGACCCCACCCGGCAATTGACAGCGAAGACCCGGGAACTAATGGCTTTACAGGTAGTCTGATTGTTGCAGAATTTGATTCACTGGAATCAGCACAGGCCTGGGCTGATGCTGATCCCTATGTTAAAGCCGGTGTCTATAAAAAAGTCACCGTTAAACCGTTTAAAAAAGTTTTACCTTGAAGCTTGAAAAATTATTTATTATCACCAATTTACTCAACCAAAGACCACACTATAGAAGGAATGTATTAACATGCAAATAATCAAAAAAACTCTACTTGCGACATCTGTTTCCCTGGCAATACTATCTGGTATAAGCACGATTGCTTATGCGGATGGAGAGCAACCCAAGGCAGAAACAAAAGCAGAAGATACTGTTATAGCAACTGTTAATGGTACTGAAATCAAGAAAAGCACACTGGATGGTTATCTGAAAATCCTGAAGAAATCAGGCAAAGCAGACATAAATACAGCGGTTGATGATCTGGTAGCCACTGAAATCGCCGTACAAGAAGCTGCAAAAACTGACATTCTCGAACGTCCCAACGTAAAAAAAGCTATAAGTGACTATAAACGTAATGTATTACTGAAGGTTTGGACGAAAGAAAAAGTTGATTCATTCGAAATCAGCGATGATGAAATCAAAAAAGCTTATGAAGATCGCGTGACCAAGCTTGCCAGCAAAGAATATAACGCACGCCATATTTTGGTAAAAACAGAAGATGAAGCAAAAGCAATCATTAAAGAACTGGAAGGCGGAGCCGATTTTGCCAAATTAGCAAAAGAAAAATCGACTGGCCCATCGGGATCTAACGGCGGTTCACTCGGCTGGTTTAAAGCACAGACCATGGTTCCTGCTTTTGCAAATGCGGTAAAGAGCATGAAAAAAGGAGAGTTCTCCAAAGAGCCTGTTAAAACACAGTTTGGCTACCATGTTATCAAACTGGAAGACAGCCGCGATGCCAAACTACCCCCTCTTGAATCACTTAAACCACAGCTTAAGCGCGTAATTGCTCAAACGAAAATGATGGATTTTATGAAGGGCTTAAAAGAAAAAGCTGATGTAAAAATCACTCTTCCTGAAGCACCCAAAGCTGAGGCTACAGAGAAGAAAACAGACGCTACAACTGATAAAACCAAAGCTACAACTGAGTAAAATAAATGACCACGAACTGGAAAGCATTTCTACTTGAAAATGAAGCAGATTCACTCAGTGAAGACATTCCGAAACAAGGAGCGATGCTATCCGACCTTTCTGACCGTGGACTGATCCTTGTCCACGGTGAGGATGCACAGACCTTTCTGCAAAACCAGCTAAGCAATGATATTCATCGAGCAAGCGAAAGCACGCATCAAGCAAGCGCCTGGTGCAACCCAAAGGGTCGCATTATTGCCAATTTCAGAATCTTTAAACGTGGCGACCGTTATTATCTAAGTCTGTCTAAAGATTTAGTTGAGCAGGTATTAAAGAAGCTGCACATGTATGTGATGATGTCAAAAGTCACGCTTGAAGACGCAAGTGATTCTGTTGCTCATTTTGGCTTATCTGGCGAAAATGCCAGTGAACTACTCGCCAATGCATTAGATGATAAAAATGTTTCATTACCCAATCAAACAGATCAACTACTTACACACCAATCCTTGAGCATTTTGCGCGTTCCTGGAACGCTTCCACGCTACGAAATTTTTAGTGATGCGAGTAATGCAGATAAGGGGCTTAATGAAGCTATCAACCTGTGGAACAAGCTCAAATCCAAAGCAACGCCGGTGCATGGCAATGCCTGGCAATATTTGGATATTCTGGCGGGTCAGCCCCTTATCACCCAGGCGAGTTCAGAGGCCTGGATACCACAAATGGTTAATTTTATTGCTATTGGCGGTGTTGATTTTAAAAAGGGCTGTTATCCGGGACAAGAAGTTGTAGCGCGGCTTAACTACCTGGGAAAAACCAAACGGCGTATGTATCACATTTTGATTGATACACAAAACTTACCTGCAATTAATGATGCTCTGGCAAGCGACAATGACAAACAGGCCGGGAAAATACTCAATGCGGTAATTAACCCGGATGGCAAAGCAGAAGCGTTAGCTGTTGTTAAAATATCGGAAGCCAATCAACCCCTGCTGCTGGCTAATGATAATAGTGCTAGCGTAAGTCTATTGGATCTACCCTATTCAGTAGATGACGAATAAAGCGGGCTTTTTATTCCTGTGAAACCCAATGTACTTCTGATTCATGGCATTCTAATGAATCCATTAGAAATGCGTTTTCTGGGCAAGCAATTACAGAAGTCGGGATTTAAGGTTCACTACGTTTTTTACCAATCTGTCCTTAAAACAGCTAAACAGAATGCCCAGGTTATTCATCGAAAAATCCAAAAACTAAATCTACCTGATCTTCACTTAATTGGTCATAGTCTCGGTGGTGTAATCATTATGCACCTGCTCGATCAATTTGATGATCTGCCAGCAGGCCGCATCGTAATGCTTGGTTCACCCGTTAATGGCAGCTGGGTCGCGCAAAAGGTACAGGACTGGCCGTTAATTTCTCCATTATTGGCAAAAAGTATGCCCAGCGCACTCTCCGGTGAAGATATTCCAAAATGGAACAGTGGCAGAGACTGGGGGATGATTGCGGGAACTAAAAACCAGGGCCTGGGGCTTTTTACAGGTGGCTTACCCGGCGAGGGTGATGGCTCTGTATTGATTAAAGAAACCCTGCACCCCATGCAAACAGAGCATATCACCGTGAACACGTCTCATACGGGGTTGTTGTTTTCAAAAGACGTTGCCAAATTAACGACTAACTTTTTAAATAAGGGAAGCTTTGATTCAAAAACTCCCTCAAGGAACACTGATCAAGGCTAACGCAATAAATCCAGATCCTTCTGGTAAACATGGCTTCTCACATTATAAGCTCCCAGTAAGGTATGTGATAAATTATCGTGAGACACTTGAGTGCCGCCTTTCGCCATTATTTTCGTTTTATCCAGTTGATGATCCTTTAGGAAATTATCTGAAAACCAGCTCACCATGCCTACCCGAGTCTGCTCTTTGGGTGCAAGAAAATAAGGCAAGCCATGCAGATAAACACCATTTTCACCTAAAGATTCTCCATGGTCAGAGGCATATATCATAAAAGTATTTACATTACCCAAGCCTTTTAAATAGTTGATTAACTGACTTAATACATGATCGGTATACAAAACCGTATTATCGTAGGCATTTATAATTTCCTTATCAGTACATTCCTGCGGAGTGGCTTTTTTACAAGCCGGTTCAAACCTGGAAAACTTATCCGGATAGCGCTTATAATATTTTGGCCCATGACTTCCCAAAATGTGTAAAACCACCAGAATATCAGTATTCTGATCCGTACCCTTAACCACCTCGACCACTCGTTTTAGCAGGCCTTCATCAAACTCCTGGCCGTCATCAAAAAAGGCTGATTCAGGATCAGGATTCTGACGAATATTTATCTCGCCAATCCGCTCACAAACGCCTTTACAACTTGAGTTATTATCAATCCAGACAACTTTTACACCCGCTTTGACAAGCGCATCTAGGCTATTTGTTTGTCCGGCAGCTTTAGTGGGCGAATAATCACCACGCGCAAGAAAGGAGAACATACACGGTACTGAATAGGCAGTTGAAGTGCCACATGAAGTCGCCTGAGAGTAATTAATTACATCTTCTTTTTTTAATTCTGGATTAGTCTCACGCGGATAACCATTGAGTGAATAATTCATGGCGCGCGAGGTTTCACCCACCACCATAATCCCCACGGTTGGCCTATCACCTTTTTTCTGCTGTACTGCATCATCCGTTATCACCCTTAGTGGCGCACGATACTTTTTTAACTCGCTTCTAATATAACCCTTGATCGAATCTATCGCATAAACAGGGGTAATATAAACACGTAAATCTCTGTTTTCACGCGCAAAATAGGTGATGAACTTAAAGTTAAGCATGACAACCAAAGCAATCAAAACGAGCAGCCCCAGCAGATAGCCAAGGCGTGCAAACTGCTCTTTAAAGAAAGGCTTATAATCGACCTTTACCCACCACACAAACAAGGCGGGTAAAATACCATAGATAAAAACATGCTTGATTAAAGGAAAGGATAATAGCTCTATTGCTTCCTGCTGGTTATTATCTCTAATCGTCTCGGCGGTATTGCGTATCATATCGACATCAAAAAGAACGCCCAAATTTTGAGTAAAATAGCTCAGCACCGCTGCAAACAAAAGCAATATAATCGCCAATGGTTTTAATAAATAACGCTGCCCAAACAAAAATAGAATCAAGGCCAATACAAATATCACCACCAAATAAACCGCCAGAGCAAAACCTGCACCTGATAGCGAGGCCAGATCAACCCGCCCGGCTAATTTGGATAAAAAAAGTTGGTTATTGGCAATTGCAATAAAAAAGCTCACCAAAAGAATGAGCTTTCCGGAAGAAATGGATAGTCGCGTCATGTAAAAGCCTGATAATTGATAAATGTTAAAATAATGGGGCATTTTACAGACAAAACAGCAATATAAAAGTTCTAAATAAAGCTTTAAAAGTACACCCCCCCACTTTTTTGCCCTTTTCTCCATATCACCCTAGTCTACAATTTGTTATTCTTGCGGGCTGATTGTTAATGAAACTTGTTATGAAACCCGTATTCGCCCTTGTTGGCCGACCTAATGTCGGCAAATCAACCCTGTTTAATCGTTTAACCAAATCGCGAGATGCTCTCGTGGCCGACTTTCCCGGACTTACCCGTGACCGAAAATACGGTCAGGGCGTGCTTGGCCTGGATGAGGAGCAAAACCGCAGCTATCTGGTGATTGATACTGGCGGCTTAAGCGGTGATGACGTTGGCATCGACGAATACATGGCGAATCAAACCTGGCTGGCGGTCGATGAGGCCAACACAGTATTGTTTATGGTTGATGGTCGCGAAGGTTTAACGGCGGCGGATCATCTGGTAGCCGATCGTCTGCGCCGCGTTGGAAAAACGGTTTATCTGGTGGTGAATAAAACCGATGCCGTTGACCCCGATCAGGCCATGGCCGATTTTTATCAACTTGGCTTTAAAGATGTATTTGCCATAGCTGCCGCACATGGTCGCGGTGTTACCAGCATGATTAGCAAGCTGCTGGAAACCTTCCCCGAAGCTGACAATGAGGAGGAAGATGAGAGTCGTATCCCGCTTGAATACAAAGACAGCATCCGCATCGCTTTTGTGGGTCGTCCTAATGTGGGTAAATCTACCCTGATTAATCGTATTATGGGTGAAGAGCGCGTTGTTGCTTTTGATAAACCCGGCACCACCCGCGACAGCATTTATGTGCCTTATGAACGCGACGGTCAAAAATACACCCTGATTGACACCGCAGGCGTTCGTCGTCGTGGCAAGGTTAAAGAAGCAATAGAAACATTCAGCATAATCAAAACCTTATCCGCCATTGAGCATTCACACGTTGTGGTTATGCTGCTTGATGCACACGAGAGTATTACCGATCAGGATGCACATTTACTGGGGCTGGTTCTGGATGCTGGACGCTCGCTGGTGATTGCCATCAATAAGTGGGATGGGCTGGATGAATACCAGCGTGAACAGATTAAAACCAAGCTTGAAGTCAAGCTGCCCTTTCTTGATTTTGCAGACAAACATTTTATTTCTGCCCTGCATGGCACAGGCGTCGGCCATCTTTACAAATCAGTGCATGATGCCTATGACTCAACCATGATAAAAGTCTCCACGGCGCGCATGACTCGTATTTTGCAGTCGGCACTGGATGCGCACGCCCCACCAATGATCGCCGGACGTCGCATCAAATTACGTTATGCCCACCAGGGTGGCAATAATCCCTTTACCGTGATTATCCATGGCAACCAAACCAAAAGAATCCCAGGTAGTTACAAGCGTTATTTAATGAATTACTTCCGCGAAACATTGAAGCTAAAAGGCACTCAAGTACGCATCGAATTCAAAACGGGCGATAACCCGTTTGAAGTCAAAAAAGAAAAACGAGCCAAGCTCTCACCTTCTCAACTGTGGCGACAAAAACGAAAAAATCCGCATAAGACATCTGCGAAGCGAAGTAAAAAGAAAAAGAAAAAGTAATTATAATAGTCTTGTCCGTTCTTATTAAGAACTTTAATGGGAAAATAAGCACTAACAACTACTGATGCAAACATTAAGGGGAACACATGCTTAATCTAAAAGGGTTGATGGGGCTGGTATTACTATGCCTGATAACAATAAGCGCCCAGGCAAAGCCGCCAATAGGCATGAATACCAATGAAATCCAGCATGTTGATTCCAGTGCGCCGTTTGTAAATATCTTTAAAATGGCGATGCCATTTCGCGAAGCCAAAAAGCTAACCAGCGGTAGTGTTATTTATGATAAAGATGGCTGGCCACGCGATTTAAGAGGCGGCAAGGCAGGCACTTATCTGATCCACTGGCTACCACAAGGCACGCTGCCAGAAGGCCAATATACGGTGCTGTACGATGGCGAAGGTCAACTCGATTATCAAAGTAAGGGAGGCGACGTTAAACTGGTTCATTCCGCCCCCGGAAAAGATATTATTGATATTCGTTCCGGGCCAGATCGCTTTATACAGGTGGCGCTGATAATCAAACGCTCTGAGCCACGTAATTATTTACGCAATATTCGGGTTCTTCTACCCGGCGGTATTTGTGCCAACAACCCCTTTAGGCGCGTCAATGGATCTCAGGACTGCCGTGGAAGTTTTTATAAATCTTTTGAAAAACATTACGACCAGATTTTATTTAACCCCGACTACCTCAACTTTATGAAAGACTTTAAAGTCATTCGCATGATGAATATGTCGGGTATCACCCGCAACCCGATTCGTCACTGGAACCAGATGAATCAGATGAGCAAGGCAACCTGGGCAGGCCTTGAAGGCGTACGTGGCGCACCACTGGAAGTATTAGTACGCCTTGCCAATGTGCTTAATCGCGACGCATGGTTTAATATTCCACACGCAGCCGATAATAATCTTGTGCAGCAATATGCGCGTTATCTCAGGCAACATCTGCGTCCCAACCTGAAAGCTTATATCGAATACACCAATGAAACCTGGAACACCGTTTTTATGCAAACCCATTACACCAAACAAATGGGTACCAAACTGGGGCTGGATCGCGACCCCAATCAGGCAGGTTATAAATATTATTCACAACGCGCCGTTGAAATTTTTAAAATCTTCCAGCAAAACCTTGGCCTAAACCGCATGGTTCGCGTTATGGGGGTATGGTCTGCCAATCGTTATATGACCCCTGTAGTTATGGAACACAAAAACGCTTATAAATCAGTTGATGCCATGGCAATAGCGCCCTACTTTTTTGTCCATCAAAAAGCATTGGCGCAAATTAATAGCGTACCGAGCGTTTTTAAATTACTGAAAGATGATAAAGCGAACCCCTATTCGATGAATAATGTCTATAAAATGATTGGCCAGCAAATGGAATATGCCAAAAAATACGGCGTTAAGCTGATTGCCTATGAGGGCGGTCAGCACCTTACCGACCCACGTGCGCGCTCTACCAAAAGCATCCCAAATCAATACCTGATCGGTGCCAACCGCGCCTGGCCAATGGAAAAATTCTACGTTGAGTTTTTACAAAACTGGGACAGAATCACCGGCGGCTCCTTATTCGTTGCCTTCTCGGCACCACGAACCTGTCAATATTACGGCTGCTGGGGAATCAAGGAGTATTTGAATCAACCGGATAACAAAGCACCTAAATATCGGGCACTTAAACGATTTTTCTAAGATTATTAACGAATATAACAACTTCTTCTGTACTTTAAATGGAGTTCAAATGCTTTAGCGAATGGGATCAACTAGCGCAACATGGTGATGCCCTATTTTCTCAGACTGAAAAAGAAAGTCTGTTTTTTTCACTCCCCTGGTATAAAAACCTGACGAGCACATCGCTTAAAAAAGACCAACGTCTTGTCATCGCCTGCGTCATTAATGACAATAATAAACCACTGGCTATTTTACCGCTTATCAACGATAACAGTGGAAACTGGGTTTCACTTAACCATGTCATGCTCACATCACTTTATACCCTTATACTGGCAAAACAAGATAAGCAGCAAAAGCAGTCTACCATTGACTGTCTGGCAAAAGGTTTGAGCCACCTGCCCTTGCAATCCTTAACCCTGGCACCCATCGCTGAAAATGATGAGCCTGTTCGCCTTTTGGGACTGGCACTCGAAGCTTATGGTTTTAGATGTAATCGCTTTCAACGTTTTTCCAACTGGTATCACCTTGTCGAGGGTCAAACAGGCGATGAATACATGGCAAACCGCCCTTCTATACTACGCAATACGATTGCCCGCAAACAACGCAAGCTGGCACGCGAGCACAACTATCAAATATGCCTATACACCGATGAAATTTCAGAGACCGTACTAAGCGATTATTTTGCAGTTTTTAAGGCCAGCTGGAAGCCCAAAGAAATCTATAGGGAAACCATTAGTGGCCTTATCCAGACAGTTTCGCCACAAGGCTGGACCAGATTGGCAATACTCTATATTGACGAGCAACCCGCCGCCGCACAACTATGGTTTGTGGTACATAAAAAAGCCAATATCTTCAAGCTCGCCTATGATGAAAACTGGAAAAGCTATTCTCCCGGCTCCATTCTCACTCAATATCTTATGAAATACGTCATCGACCAGGACAAGGTAGAAGAAATTGACTTTTTAACCGGAAATGACCGCTATAAACATGACTGGATGACACAACGCAGACAACGCTGGAGACTGATCTGTAGCCGCAATAAAAAACCTGATAGCACTGGCAATATAATAAGAAAAACAGCAAGAAAATGGCTTAAGCTATTAAAATAAAACTGTTTTTTTGTTTAATATATACTTAAAAAGTACACCCCCCACCTTTTTTGCCCTTTTCTCATTATTTGACTCAGAATCCATCTACTGCCTTCCCCTTAAACTGTTAAGGTCGATATTAAAACAGTATTGGAAGTAAATTATGAAAATTCATTATTAATAGAGACCTTTGCATGAAAGTATGGCGAGAGAAAAATTAGCGTAATTTTCCTGATTTTTTGTAGATTTGAGGGTAATAGCAGGGCTATTGACCGAAAATATACGAAAAAACAGGGGA
>JALWMR010000184.1 GCA_027083815.1 Thiotrichaceae bacterium | reverse complement strand
TTTTTAAATTGGACAGGCTCCTGGCTTATTGAATCAGCTTCTTTATACGCTGTGAGGCTGTTTTCGGCTTGTAAATAAAGATAAAAAGTACACCCCCCCACTTTTTTGCCCTTTTCTCCTGCTGATTGCCTCTTGTTAGTTTCGTGATGCGGGTCAATGTGTTAAATTTCCCGCCTTGAATAAACATTAAGAAACACGGTGGAACCATGTCCCTATCGCCTGATGAAGTGAAACAAATTGCCTATTTGGCACGGCTTTCGATACAGGAAGAAAATATTGAGCAATATTCACAGGATCTTTCCAGTATTTTTGGTCTGGTGGAACAAATGAATGCGGCAGATGTTGATAATATTGAGCCAATGGCGCACCCGCAGGATGCCATGCAGCGTTTGCGTGATGATGTGGTAACAGAAACCAATCAACGCGAAAAATTAATGGCGAATGCGCCCTTGCAGGAAGCCGGTTTATTCCTTGTGCCAAAGGTACTCGACTAATGAAAGATTTATCCTTGTCAGAACTTAGTGCTGGTTTAAGCGCGGGTGACTTCTCCAGTGTTGAACTCACTCAATATTTTCTGGATCGCATCAAGCAGTATGACGACGACCTCAATGCCTATATTACGGTTACTGATGATCAGGCGCTGGCGGCGGCAAAATCTGCTGATGAACAAATTGCCAGCGGTGAAGCCGGGCCATTAACGGGTATCCCCATCGCCTATAAGGATTTATTCTGCACCGATGGTGTGCGTACTTCCTGCGCTTCTAAGATGCTGGATAATTTTATCGCACCTTATAATGCGACCGTGGTAGAAAAACTAACGGCAGCGGGTATGCCCATGTTAGGCAAGACCAATATGGATGAGTTTGCCATGGGCTCCTCCAATGAAAACTCATACTATGGAGCCTGCAAAAACCCCTGGGATTTAGAGCGCGTTCCGGGTGGCTCATCCGGTGGCAGTGCGGTTGCCGTGAGTGCCCAACTAGCGCCGGTATCATTAGGTACAGACACGGGTGGTTCAATTCGCCAACCAGCTTCATTAACGGGCATAAGCGGTATTAAACCCACCTACGGACGGGTTTCCCGCTTTGGCATGATTGCTTATGCTTCAAGTCTCGATCAAGGTGGCGTATTTGGAAAGAGTGCCGCCGATTGCGCACTGGTATTGCAAGGCATGGCGGGTTTTGATCCAAAAGATTCAACCAGCATTGAAATAGATGTGCCTGATTTCTCGGCGGGTTTAAATGATTCTCTAAAAGGTGTAAAAATTGGCCTGCCCAAAGAGTTTTTTGGCGAAGGGTTAGATAGCGCGATTGCCGATGTTATTGATAGTGCCATTCAGGAATATAAAAAACTTGGTGCAGAAATCGTTGAAATCAGCCTGCCTAATACCCACCTGGCAATTCCGTCCTATTATGTGATTGCTCCGGCTGAAGCGTCGTCAAATCTGTCCCGTTTTGATGGTGTGCGTTATGGCTATCGCTGTGAAGACCCAAAAGATTTAACCGATATGTATATGCGAACCCGTGGTGAAGGTTTTGGCACGGAGGTGAAGCGTCGTATTATGACGGGTACTTATGCACTCTCGGCGGGTTATTATGATGCCTATTATCTTAAAGCCCAGAAAGTTCGTCGTTTGATTAGCAATGATTTCAAAGCCGCTTTTGAACAGGTAGATGTGATAATGGGGCCGGTATCGCCCGAAACAGCCTTTAAAATCGGCGCAAAAACAGACGATCCGATTAGCATGTATCTGGCTGATATATATACCTTGTCACTTAATCTTGCGGGCTTGCCGGGCATGTCTGTGCCGGCGGGTATGGCGAATAACTTGCCAGTTGGTTTGCAGATTATTGGGCAGTCTTTTGATGAAGCCAAAATTTTGAATATTGCGTATCAATACCAGCAGGTAACTGATTGGCACAAGCAAGCACCAACAGCGTTTGCGGAGGGTAAATAAAATGGAATGGGAAACAGTGATCGGGCTGGAAATTCATGCCCAGCTTTCAACCAAATCAAAACTATTCTCTGGCTCATCCACCGAATACGGTCAGGAACCCAATACTCAGGCAAATGTTGTTGATCTTGCTATGCCGGGAGTATTGCCTGTGTTAAACCGTGAGGCAGTACGTATGGCGGCTATGTTTGGCCTGGCAATTGATGCACCGATTGGACGAGGCAATGTGTTTGCCCGTAAAAATTATTTCTACCCTGATTTGCCTCAGGGCTATCAGATTAGTCAATTTGACAAACCGATTGTAGAGCTTGGCCATATTGATATCACGCTCGAAAATGGTGACACCAAGCGGATTGGCGTCACTCGTGCGCATCTGGAGCAGGATGCCGGGAAATCGCTGCATAGGGATTTTGCCGGAATGACGGGGATTGATTTAAACCGTTCAGGCACGCCTTTGCTGGAGATTGTATCCGAACCGGATATGCGCTCTGCCAGGGAAGCAGTTGCGTATATGAAAAAAATCCACGAGCTGGTGCAATATTTGGGAATTAATGATGGCAACTTGCAGGAAGGTTCTTTTCGTTGTGATGCCAATGTATCTGTGCGCCCTAAAGGGCAGGAGGCATTTGGCACCCGCGCCGAGCTAAAAAACATTAACTCCTTCCGCTTTGTTG
>JALWMR010000183.1 GCA_027083815.1 Thiotrichaceae bacterium | reverse complement strand
CTGTGGGACAGCAGTGTGGGGGGGTGTACTTTTAAACTTTCTTTTAAATAGGGCTTAAAAAGTACACCCCCCACCTTTTTATGGCTTTTCTAATAACTTGTTGCTGTTTCTGGTGTTTCAACTTCTTTGATCAATAAGGATTTACAGGTTATACCCTCTGGTTTATGTAGCCCCATTAATTGCAATACGGTTGGTGCTAAATTACTTAGGCCACCGCCCGTTTTTAATTGCCATAATGATTTGTCAATAACCAGGCAAGGTACAGGATAGACCGTATGCTGTGTGCTTGGCTCACCGGTTAGTGGGTCGACATATTCATCACAGTTGCCATGATCTGCTGTAAGAATAACGGAGTATTCGTTTTCTACAGCCTTGTCCAGTACCCGTCCCACTTCTTTGTCCAATGTTTCGACAGCTTTTATTATTGCTTCAGGAATGGCTGTGTGTCCGACCATATCGCCATTCGCAAAATTAACGACAATAAATGAATGTTCACCGACTTCTATGGCATTGATGATTTCATCAGCAACCTTCTTTGCACTCATCTCAGGGCACTCGTCATAGGTTCGCACGTCGGGTGAGTCGACCATAATGCGATCTTCACCAGCATAGGGTGTTTCACGCCCACCATTCAAAAAGAAGGTTACATGCGCATATTTCTCAGTTTCGGAGCAGTGTAGTTGTTTGTAACCGGCAAGGCTAATAGTGTGCGCCAGATTTGTAGCAGGGCGCTCTGGAGCAAAAGCAACGGGAGCGAGTAGTTTTTTATCGTACTCGGTTAAACAGGTAACAGGAATGGGTTGATAGTCGCCACGATCAAAGGATGTAAATTTTTCCATGCCCAGTGCTTCGGCTAGTTGACGGGGGCGATCATTTCGAAAATTAAAGAAGATTAATGAGTCATTAGCTTGTATAAATTCAGCATCGGGCATAATGCGCGGTTTTATAAACTCATCTGTTTCGTCATTGGCGTAGGCATCATCAATGGCGCTGAGTGGATCATTGGCGCGCTCTCCCTTACCGTGAACCATGGCATCCCAGGCAATTTCGGTGCGTTCCCAGCGATTGTCCCTATCCATGGCATAAAAACGACCGGTAATGGTGGATATTGAACCACCATGTTTATCCAGTGCTTTAACCAGCTGAGCAATATATTTTTTAGCCGATTTAGGTGGCACATCGCGACCATCAGTGATGACATGAACAACCGGTTTAACGCCATTTTTTTTGCACATTTTAATAAGTGCACAAAGGTGGTCAATATGGCTGTGAACACCACCATCGGATACCAGACCGACTAAATGTACCGGACGCTTGTTATCTTTTGCGATAAACAGGGTGTTGCGTAACACAACATTTTTGAAGAAGCTACCATCTTCAATTGAATCATTAATTCGCACCAGATCTTGCTTGATAATGATACCGCAACCAATGGTTAAATGACCTACCTCTGAGTTACCCATTTGTCCATCAGGCAGGCCAACAGCACCACCGGAGGCCTGCAAAGTTGTATGCGGATATTTGCTAAAATAATTATCCAGATTTGGGGTATTGGCCTCACAAACAGCATTATTGATTTTGCTGGGGTTTACGCCAAAACCATCCATAATGATTAATATTGTTTTGCGACGCGGTACGATTCTCTGATTCACGGTAGTTCCTGATATTTAATTTTTAATAGGCATTATCATAACTGGAAAAGGTGACAAATTCATTACGTCCGCTTTGCTTTATACAGAATTTCTTCGAAACTTAGTTATGTTGGTTGGTCTGATTTTAAGGTTTTTTTGCATTGTTGATAGGCTTCGTTACCTTTTCTTAGTAAGTCGGAAGGAATAATGATATCAGGGTAGCCCTCTGTTCTTTTTAATATGCCGGATTTGATTTTTTCTGTTGGGTCGCCATAAGAAGGTTTGCCCGTGTTTTTGAAAAGAGTGTAATCTTTTTTTAAGGGGTTTGTTAATGCCAGCCATTGTGTTAACTGATTTAAACAAGCATCGCTATTTTCAATTAATTCATCTGACTCTAGAAAGAGGTAATCTTCAAAGCGCTTCGATAGGGCCTCTAGCTGCGCTAGTCTTGAGCAATAATAGTTAAGAGCCAGCTCTGGGTTCTGGTCTGTTTTTACACCAGTAACATATCCCATATTGATAATGCTTTTAAGGGTACTCTCGGGTTCTCGTATCAAAAATATTACTTTTGGTTTGGTAATGTTTATGACCTTTTCAGAGAACTCATGTTGCCCACCAAGAATTTTGTCTAAAAGGTAGCTACGATTGAGATTGCAGTCTAATTCAGTTTCTAACTGTTTATGCATTTCATCGAGTGAAGTTTGGTCTATATAATCTAAATGAAGCTCACAATAGCCACATATCTGGGGGTTATTGCCCAAGATGTGCGATAGGACGGATGATCGGCTTCGCATATGGCCAAAAATAAATAAATATTTGGGTTTTCTCCCCAATAGTTTGTCGATTTTTCTCACTAAATAAGGTGGTAATACTCTATCAATAGTCTTCAACATCATGTTAAGTATGGCTGATATTTATTTTTTCTGCGACCGGATAACAGATTTCTTCAAGAGCTTTGTAATCATCACCTTCCAGAAAAGATCTCCTTTGGGTTCTTATTTCCGAAGGCTTTACAGGCTCTGTTAACTCAAATTG
>JALWMR010000182.1 GCA_027083815.1 Thiotrichaceae bacterium | reverse complement strand
GGGTTATAGCGATCAATAATAGCCATAAAATTATCCGCCGATTTTCGGTAGTCAGGGTATTTATCAAAACGGTAGGCAAATTGGGAATACAACTCGGCTCGATACTGATTTAAGGCATGACCTCGTTTCGTTTTAATGGCAGGAATAACAAGCTTTGATAAATTACGATAGAATTTGACGCTTGCCTTGGGTGCCACCTTGAAATCACCTATAGACCAAGCGCTAAGGGCTTGTTTATCTTTGACAGAAAAAGTTGAACGACCTAGAAACTCAGCAAGCTGAATTAATTCGGCGGCATTTTTCCTGGTATAAACAAAATCACCCTGTTTAAACAGAGCTTGTTGAGTATTATCAGCATAACAGCTTGAAATAGAAAGGAAAATGGTACAGATAAACCCTAATAATAAGTTTAAAAGTACACCCCCCCACTTTTTTCCCGTTTTCTCGAGCTGCTTCATTTTTATGCCCCACAGGAGAAGAGGAAAACAGTTTTGACTGCCTCTAGCAGGCTCAGGCAGGCTTCTCAAATATCCCTAACTCCTTATTCTTAATCACTTGATCCCAGTTAAAGACCATACCATTCATGGCGATGTAAACACCATAGGGTAAGGTTTGCACGCTGGCAAGTGCAAAACCCATATTAAATACCGAATCCGTATCTTTAAACACATATGGTACCATCGCCCCTACCAACACAATGGTTTTTTCGATCCTTTTCCCTGCCAATACTTTTGCTGTTTCTACCATAGTATCAGTACCGTGGGTAATCAGCACTTTATCCTCTTCAGAACGGATACAAGCATCCACAATACTCTGCCGATCTGACTCATCCATTTCCAAACTATCTTTAAGCATCAGCTGCTGTAGATCCACGTCGCAGCGATTACGACCGCTATTCAATATTTCAGGGATATGGCTATTAGCAAAATCAAGTTCGCCATTTGACTCATTGTAATGCTTGTCTATGGTGCCGCCTGTTAGCAAAATTTTAATCATAGAGTTAACCTCGGTACTGCTGCTAAAAGCTTTTGGGTATACGCCTGCTGCGGGTTACCACACACATCAGCTGTTGCGCCCTGCTCTACGATCTTGCCCGCCTTCATTACCACTGTTTCATCACTTAAATATTCAACCACGGCAATATTATGAGTGATAAATAGCAGAGTCAGATCCTGACGTTCGCGTATCTCCAATAATAGTTGAAGTATTTCAGCCTGCACCGAAACATCCAGCGCGCTGGTAATTTCATCGCAGACGATAAATTCAGGATTGACCACCAGGGCGCGTGCCAGTCCAATACGCTGGCGTTGTCCACCCGAAAATTCGTGCGGGTAGCGCCACAGAAAATCACGATCCAGCTGTACTTCTTCGAGTATTTTAGCGGCGCGTTCAATGCGATCTTCCTTGTTTTCGCCAATGCCATGAACCGCCATTGGTTCGGTCAGCGTGGTGACAATTTGCAAACGTGGATTAATGGATGATTGCGGGTCCTGAAAAGCGATCTGCATTCGCGAACGCAACGGACGTAATTCTTTGGGGCTTAGGCCAACCAGCTCCTGCCCATCCAGTTTAACACTGCCGGCGGTGGGTTTTTCCAGTTGAATAATGGCGCGTCCCAGGGTGGTTTTACCGCAGCCAGATTCCCCCACCAGCGCCATGATTTTACCGCGATGAATTTTTAGATCGACGTCATCAACCGCTTTCACATAGTCTGTGACGCGCCGAAACAAGCCTGTTTTAGTGGGAAACCAGACCTTCAGGTCTTTAATATCGAACAGGACATCATCTTTGCCAGCTGCCGTTTGATGCTTTTGCTTACCTGAAAAGTGCTGCGGTTTTTTCAGGTTTTCGGGTACGGCCGCCAGAAGCTTTTTAGTATAAGGATGCTGCGGGCTAGTCAATACATCACGCATAGCACCCTGCTCGACAATTTTACCACGCTGCATTACGCCAACCCGGTGCGCCATTTGTGCCACCACGCCAAAATCATGGGTGATAAACAAAATACTCATGCCAGTGTCTTTTTGTAGTTCTCGCATCAGGCGTAAAATTTCGGCCTGCACGGTAACATCCAGCGCCGTGGTTGGCTCATCCGCGATTAACAGGTCAGGCTTGCAGGCTAATGCCATGGCAATCATCACCCGTTGACGCTGTCCGCCGGACATGCGGTGCGGAAACTCATCAAAACGCCCCTCGGCATTTTTAATTTGCACCTGATTCATTGCATCGATTGCTTGTTGTTTGGCTTCATCATCCGACATATTGGGATGATGCAACTGCAGTGCTTCAACAATTTGCTCGCCTATACTCAACACCGGGTTGAGTGAGGTCATGGGCTCCTGAAAAATCATGGCAATGCGCGAACCGCGTATCTGACGAAGTTTCTCATCTTCCAGGGTGAGCATATCGACAAGCGCTTCGCTGCCATTATCCTTACGCCAGTTAAATTTAATCTTGCCAGAAGGATGCGAACTAATACCCGCAGGTAGCAACTGAATCACCGACAGGGCGCAGATCGACTTGCCACTGCCCGACTCACCAACCAGACAGTAGGTTTCGCCTTTTTCAATACTCAGGCTGACATCATCTACCGCCTTAATGGTTTCTTTTTTACCCACGGCAAGATGGGTACGCAGATTTTCAATCGAAAGTAGCGCCATAAACTAT
>JALWMR010000181.1 GCA_027083815.1 Thiotrichaceae bacterium | reverse complement strand
TAATAACGTCGTATTGCTTCATTTAATTTTGTGAAAACATCTAAAAGAGCAACGCTAACACAGACTTGTATGAGAGGGTAGTTTGGCGCAACTATTATTGCTAGAGTGCTTATTGTGTGGTTACCGTAATAGTTATTACATCACGGTAGACTCCGGCAGGGATAATCTGGTTTTGTATTCTGCCAATGGACTGGAATTTTAAAGCTCTTTTGCGCACTTTGCAGCGTAGACTAATGTGATTATTATTTCGTGTGATACGTTTGCGCTTATATTTAAGGCGATATTTGCTTAACACTTTATTTGTTTGTGTATGGCGCAACTTAAAATTATTAAGTGAGGTAAATTCTAGATCACAGTTGCCAGAAATATTTGAATTCAGGCCAAGTGTGCCCAGTTTCAGCCAGGGTCCTTTTCTTCGGTTGCCATTTGGCTTTATTTCATCAACTGTAAAATGTTTAAAGGCACCCACCACCGTACCTTTCAAATTGACATAGCTAAACTGGCCAACTGCAATTTGGATATTTCCTGATTTTGTTGCGGCATAGCTTATACCCATTAAAAAGGGTAATAAAATTGAGGCAACAAGAAGTTTTGGGGGGATTCTTCTCATTTATAATAATTATTATTTTACTAAGTTAAGTGTTAGGTATAGTTAACGCATCCATCTTAGTTTAGTTTAACTGAACCTTAACTGAATGAAGCAATATTTGGCTCTGTTTGCTCTGTTTGTATGGTTACGTGCAAAGGTTTCCATAAAATACTATTATCCACCTTACTTTTCACTAGAATGAATAATGAAACCTATGTTTAGCAACATAAAAGAAGATATTGCAGTGGTATTTGATCGTGATCCGGCGGCACGTAATACCTTTGAAATCATCACAACTTATCCGGGAGTCCATGCGATTATCATGCATCGGCTTAGCCATGGCTTATCAAATATGGGCTTAAAATGGCTGGCGCGAGTTTTATCAAACGTTGCTCGTTTGTTTACGGGTATTGAAATTCACCCTGGTGCAACTATCGGAAGACGTTTTTTTATCGATCATGGTATGGGGGTTGTGATCGGAGAAACGGCTGAAATTGGTGATGACTGTTCGCTTTATCATGGTGTCACTCTGGGAGGAACAAGCTGGAGCCCAGGCAAGCGCCATCCCACTTTAAAGAACAATGTAGTAGTAGGAGCAGGCGCTAAAATACTCGGGCCGATTACGATTGCAGAAGGCGCACGCATTGGCTCCAATGCGGTTGTTGTTAAAGATGTACCCGAAAATACCACAGTAGTGGGTGTGCCAGGCCGTGAGGTATTGAAGTCGGATGTAACTCAGCAGAATCGTGAAAAAATCGCTAACAAAATGGGCTTTGATGCCTATGGCGCAACCCAGGATATGTCTGACCCGGTGGCTAAAACAGTGAATCGGATGTTAGATCATATTCATAAAATGGATGAGCGTATGGATAAAATGTGCACACAAATCCAGCATTTAGGTGGCGAATTTGATTTTGAACCACTGCCAGAACTAAAAGATGCTGAACTTTCTGAATGCAATCCAGATAATGCTAAAAGGACTGAAACAAGCGCAAAATAAATGGTCGTTTTATCTTTGAAAATAATAAAACCACAATCCGTAGTAATACTTGACTAGCTTAGTCAGGTACTCTAGTATCGCCTGCATTGACAAACCCATAGAGTGCTAGTTAATTGGCTAGACGAGAGCGATATTCAAAACTATGAAATTAACAACGAAAGGACGTTATGCCGTTACCGCAATGCTTGATTTATCGTTGCACAGCAGTAAGGGGCACAGCAGTAAAAAGCCAGTTTCACTGGTAGAAATTTCCGAACGGCAGGATATTTCACTGTCATATCTAGAGCAGCTTTTTTCCAAGCTGAGAAGGCAAGAGCTAGTGAAAAGCATGCGTGGCCCAGGTGGCGGTTATACCCTAAGTCGTAGCCCTGCAGAAATCACTATTTCAAGTATTATTATGGCCGTTGATGAGAATCTGGATGTTACCAACTGTGGCAATGCCTCAGGCGGTTGTCATGAGACTAATAAACGTTGTTTAACGCATAATCTCTGGATGGATTTAAGCAACCGGATTCAAAGCTTTCTGGATGACATTTCATTACAGGATTTGATGGATAAGCGTGATGTGCTCGAAGTGGCGGCTCGCCAAAACTCCAGACAGGCTGATAACCTGGTGAGTATGAATCTGGAAACAAACTAGTAACGGCATTAAATAAATGATGTAAAAAGGCAAACAGGCCAATTTGCAAATGAGAAGAGAACAGGACAAACCCCATGAGTAATGTAAAAACCCCTATTTATATGGACTATTCGGCGACCACACCGGCCGATCCTCGCGTTGCCGATAAAATGCGCCAGTATTTAACACCAGATGGTATTTTTGGTAACCCGGCATCCAGTAGTCACAGCTTTGGCTGGGCGGCTGATGAGGCCGTTAAGAAAGCACGTAGCCAGGTGGCAGATTTGATTAATGCCGACCCGCGAGAAATCGTTTGGACCAGTGGTGCTACCGAATCTGACAATCTGGCCATCAAGGGTGCAGCCCACTTTAATGTACGCCGGGGCAAACATATCGTTACCATGAAAACAGAACACAAGGCGGTGCTTGATACCTGTCGTCAGCTAGAGCGGGAGGGTTTTGAAGTGA
>JALWMR010000180.1 GCA_027083815.1 Thiotrichaceae bacterium | reverse complement strand
CAACCATCTATTGGTAAAAACCACACCAACAAAATACCAATTCGACATTGACAGCCTTGAAGACATTAGTTTTGGTGACGCTTAATCAGGATCCTTAATACAGTTATATTTTATAAGTACACCCCCACCTTTTTATGGCTTTGTAAGCAACCTTCAGGTGTCGTCGCTACGCAACATTGTCCCACCACATATAAATTTAACTATGGCGCAGTCATTGTGACTCTAACGGGCTGCTCTGTATTAGCGAAGACATTTTTTTCACTGTAAAATTGAGTCACAATATTAAGCAAGGCCATAGTGTCGATTCTACAGTCCTGCCTAAACGTAGTATTAAACTTTTTTTGGCTCGCAGACAAACGAATATTGCAAGTTTTCGATAAAGCAGGCTCAACAACCACAAGCTGGATTTTAATTGAGCTGGTATCACCCGCAGCGAAAGATATACCACAAAACAGGCACAGTGCTATGAAACTAACAAAAACCGAAAAGACCTTAGGCGTCACTCATTAGACCCTCAATATTATTGAGGACCTATTATGAGGATCAAAAGCCTAACGTATTGTACTGCTCATCATGCTTTTGTGAGCGTTTATGACAAGGGTTGGGGTGATCTACCGTTCATCGGTTGGGAAACTATTTGAGCGAATCAAAAAAACGTTCGGCTCTAAAGCGCCAGTTCCAGATTGACCAGCTATCTTTTGTAATCACCGATAACAATGTGCGTGTTGCATGGCCGCGAATTTCAGAGCGCGGAACCATGCCATAGTAGCGAGAGTCAGCGCTATTATCGCGGTTATCACCCATAAAGAAATAATAGTCTTTTGGAATCGTTATCTTCTGGAAATTCTGTAACGGGTTAGGGATATCCGGTTTAACCTGAACGATGTGTGGTTTTAAGTTTACGTCTTTTAATGATTCAATCGCGTATATGCCATTTTCTTTGTCGATACTGCGTTTTGGTTCTAGTGCTGTATCTCTTAGTTGTGAGTATTTAGCTTGTTCTCCATTGATAAATAACACATTATTTCTCACTTCAATGGTATCGCCCGGTAAGCCTATCAAGCGTTTTATTAAACGTTTTCCCGCTTTTTCAGAAGTAAAGACAACAATATCACCACGTTTTGGCTCCCCTAGTCTTAATAATGAAATGTCAGTAAAAGGCAGCTGTAAATCGTAGGCGAGTTTGTTTTCCCAAACCACATCACCTTCTAAAATTGTAGGTTTCATTGACCCCGTCGGCACCGGATGCCAATCAGCAATCGCGCCTCTAAATATGAATAAAAAGGCAATAAAAAATAAAAACCCCTTATTATTTTTTATCATTGAAATTAGTTTACTCATAATCTTATAACTCTATTGTTTATCACTTAACTTAGCCTAGCCTATTCGTCTAGCTCATTAGCAAAGTACTTCTGTAAAAAAATATCAAAGTCTAGCTTGTCTTCGGCTTCTAGTTGACCTTGTTGTTTGATTGATTCTTCAGCGGCAAGTTCAAATTTTTTCTCAATATCCTCGCGAAGCTTTCGCTTTAAAAAATAATCACGGTGTTCTTCTGATTTGCGCTTGGCAAATGAATAATAACTGCCATCTTTGTTTATAATATCACGAAGCACTTTTGCAGAGGGTGTTTTATCCGGATCTTTAACTAAATCACGTTGTGCTTCAAGGGTTGCGACATAGCAGACCTCATCATGAATACTGTTAAGAATATTAGCCACACCCAACATTTCATCAAATAGCTCATTGGCCCAAAGTTTCAGGGGGATTCCTTCACCCTTTCTGCTAAGTACTAGACCGGGTTTTCTACCTTTATGCGCGACTAAAGCCTGATTTTCATCAATTTCTTTTGCCTCCTGATTATCAATTTCAGGACTTTCTCGCAATAAGCAAAAAAGCATAAATAGTTCAAGAAAATAAAGTTGCTTGTGGGTCAAGCCGGCAGGTCGAAAAGAGTTTATATCAACAGAGCGTAATTCTACATATTGAATGCCCCGCTTTTCAAGCGCATCTGTTGGCTTCTCAAAACCATTCAATACCTGCTTGGGGCGTACAGAGCTGTAGTATTCATTCTCAATCTGCAAAATATTGGTATTAAGCTGTAAGTATTTATCACCATCCTTCAGCCCTATTTTTTGGTATTCTTCATGGGGGGTATTTATGGCGCAGCGCAGACTGTCGATATATTTATCCAGCGAGTTATAGTTAGCCTTAATACCTCGCTTGTCTTCCTTGTGATTGGTATAGCCAATATCGCCCATGCGTAGTGAGGTTCCCCACCGTTCATAGTAGGTATAATCCTCAAAAACATCCATAGATTGGGGCTTCGGCACGCCTGCCAGAAAGGATTTGCAGATAGCAGGCGATGAGCCAAACAAATAGGGAATCAACCAACCAAAGCGCTGAATATTCCGGGTCATCGCCATATAACGTTCATCAATAAAGGTTTGCAGTTCTTTATCTTGTTCATTATCAATTTCTTGAAAGGCCGGCCAGAAATCGACAGGCACAGAATAATTAAAGTGTATTCCTGCAATCACCTGCATCATTTTACCGTAGCGAACTGCTAGACCTTGCCGATAGACAGACTTCATTTTTCCTGCATTGCTCTTGCCATAATTGGCAATCTGAATATCATCTTCACCGCGAATTACGCAGGGCATGCTGGATGTCCATAGCAACTCATCATTTAAGTGCTGGTACACAAAGGTTTCTACATCCAGCAAGAAATCAAGTGACTTGTAGGCACGTTCACAAGGTGGGGTAATCAGCTCCAGCAGGGATTCAGAATAATCTGTAGTAATCCATGGGTTTTTTAAGGCTGAGCCAAGCACTCCTGGATGGGGAAGCTGTGAAATATTACCCTCCGGGTTTACTCGCAGGCTTTCTTTTTCCAGGCCGGTTAAAGAGTTTTTAAGCAATTTAGAGTGATTATACTTTTCTATTTTATTTAGGCGGTCAGCAAGGCTTTGAGACAAAAGAGTATCCTGAATTTTTATAAGTGGTATAGCGAAAATAGCCCTAATTGGCTTACATGGCAAGAACCAGAATGGATAAATACGCCCAGGCAAACAAGTGAACTCTCATGGCACGTTGATAACGTTCTATTAATTTATCGGGATGCACACTGCTCAAGATAAAAGGACGGCCATCATTAGGTGTTGATACCACATGCGTTGCTGGCTCTTGATAGCGCTGCTCCATTTCACCATCAACGATTCTTGCGGCCGCCTCTTTTGCGAATTCAAATTCTTCCTCGTCAATTTTTCCATCAACATTTTTATCAAAATAATCAAGAAAATTAGACTGATCTTTTTTCCATTCAACAACCTTTGAGCGGATCAAACCCTCTCTTTCATACTCGGTATAATGTTTTTTTAACGTTTCAAGATTTCCCAGCGCATAGATTGTTTCACCGGGGTAAATTGCGTTGTAAAAACGATCATTGTAATTGTATATGGGTGAGATAACTTCTGCTTCGTGTGGATCAATGGTACAACGCCCAAAGCCGTCATCAAGTATAAATCCCGATCCACTTTCTTTTAAAAAGTCACGATACCAAACCATAGGTGGTAACTCTAGATGCAAACCCCGAGGAACTTCACCTTCATAAAATGCTACTTTACCCTCCAGTTCAGCATAACCTTGAGCTGCCGTGTTTAGTTTTGTTGATCCCGTGTCTTCAATAAGACGAATACGGCGATAAAGAATAACCGACCAAATGAGGCTAAGCACCGAAACAATTGCCATAACAAGCGCCTTATCAGTGCGGGTTTCTCCGGAATAGAAAAACAGGACAACAAAAACCAACAGGTAAGCATATGAGCTAATAAATGAAATTAACTTACCTTTTAATCTGACAAACATGATGTTTGATACACGAGCTTATTAAGTATTAAAGCTAGCCGCAACATCCACATCTTTAAGTTCATCTTTATGAAAGTGCATTAATTTTGCTTCTTTAAAATTAAAGATATTGGCAACCAGATTATCTGGAAATTGCTCAATGCGGGTATTACTCAAAGCAGCAGTATCATTATAAAACTCACGTCGGTCAGCAATGCTTTCTTCCAACGTTGTAATGCGCGTTTGCAAACGCAAAAACGAGTCGCTCGCTTTAAGCTCTGGATAATTTTCAGCAACCGCGAATAAGCCATTCAGGCTGGCTTCCAGTTTCATCTCAGCGCCACCTAATTGAGCCATATCCTTTGCTTTAAGAGCAGATTCCACCAGGTTGCGTGCCTTAATAACTTTTTCCAGTGTTTCCTGCTCATAAGACATATGTTGTTTGCAGGTTTCAATCAGCTTGGGCAGCTCACTATTGCGCTGCTTAAGCAACACATCAATATTGCTCCAGGATTTTTTGGTGTTATTTTTTAAGGTCACTAATTGATTATAGATAGCCACACCCCACAAAACTGGAGCAGAGACCAAAGCAAGAAAGATAATGAGTCCAATGTTCATAAGCGCCTCTTATTTTTTATTTTAGATATCGCTATTATTTTAACAGATCATGTGATTAACCTCCTTTTATCTCTGATAAATGGTTGTTTGTCATGAGGCTATTCCATACTCAACTATCTGTCAGTATGGTTCGATTTTTAGTGTACCAGACACTTATCTTCGGAGAACATTATGAAGCTGCGCACGCTACTTTCTTCTTTTACTATTTTACCAGTTTTACTAAGCTCTGCTTATGCTGAAGAATTTAGCATGAATCAGGTTTCATCTTTGCAAAGTGAGTACCAGGCTCAACTTAATAAAAAACCGCATAAAAAACCGCGTGTAAGAAAGGCCCCCACCAGGGCAAAACAAAGCAATGCTAATAGAGCATCCCTACAACAGGCGGCGCAGTTATTATTAGGCAACCGGCAAACAAGACATCAATACACAAAACCACAACCCGTTAGACAACAACGCAGGCCGGTAAGGCAAACGCACTTGCAACCACATCAATATCAACGCCCAGCGCCAGTCAGGCGCCAGGTTATTCCTCAACATCCTCAAAAAAACGTACCACAGGCAGATAGTTTATTTGCGGCTGCTTCTAGTGGCAATGTAGGCGCAATTGCCAGGCTCATTAATCAGGGAATCAACGTCAATATCGCCAATAGAGAAAGAGAAACAGCCCTGCATATGGCGACCGCCAAAGGGCATTATCAAGCAGCAATCTATTTAATTAATCATGGCGCTAATATACACGCGAGAACCGTCAATAACTGGCTCCCTATTCATCATGCAACCCGTTTTAGGCACGCTAATATCGCCAATTACCTTTTACAACGTGGTTCTTCACCCTATGCTCGTACTTCTGATGGTTTAAGTGCCATAGATATGGCAAAGGCAACTCATGATAGACGACTACTAAGCCTTTATGGCGTAAAATAAAGTATTTATCATGAGACCTTTGCATGAGAGTATGGCGAGAGAAAAATTAGCGTAATTTTCCTGGTTTTTTGTAGATTTGAGGGTAATAGCAAGGCTATTGACCGAAAATATACGAAAAAACAGGAGAATTTATTCGGCAAACAACGCCTCACCCTAACGGGCCAGCTAAAGCTGTTGTCTCGCGTTGCTCGGCTAAGCAATTTTTATCCGTCATATCTTTCGTGCAAAGGTCTCATCATACTACAGAAGTACACCCCCCTACTTTTTGGGCGTTTTCTCGGGAACAGGGTCGTAACCGCCTTCGTGCCAGGGGTGACATTTGCCGATGCGACGTATGCCCAGCCAGGTGCCTTTAATTGCACCGTGCTTTTCAATGGCTTGATGGGTATAGCAGGAGCAGGTAGGTTCAAAACGGCAGTTGCTACCAAGCACCGGGCTTAAAAAAATCTGATAGCCCCGAATAATTAGCAACAAAATACGTTTCATGAAATTAATTATTTTCCGTAGAGAGTCTCGGGATCGATTAAAGGTTCTGAATCGATTTTGAGTGTGCTGCCGTCTGCCAGCTGATAAAAGCAGCTGCGTCTACCGGTATGACAAGCTGGGCCGGTCTGATCGACCAGCAACAACAAAGTATCGCTGTCACAGTCGACACGAAACTCTTTAAGCATTTGAATCTGCCCGGAGCTTTCTCCCTTGCGCCAGTAAGCCTGTCGCGAACGCGACCAATAGCAGACGCGCCCAGTCTTCAATGTTTCCTCTATAGAGGCCTTGTTCATCCAGGCCATCATTAGCACTTCATGGCTATCAAATTGCTGGGCGATCGCCGGAATCAGTCCGTCATCGTTATACTTGAGATCATCAATCCACATAGACTTGCCCGCTAAATGATTTGCCCTGGCTCTTTACGTTGATAGCCAGCATCATCACAGCGATCTAAATAATCCTGCCAGTATTTATCGTAATTATCACCCAGTTCACGCAACAATCCCCAGTCATAAAGACCACTATCATGATTATCATCAAAGCCAATTTTTATCGCATAATGGCCAACCGGTTCGATACTTTTAATATTGACGTTCTCTTTGCCTAGCTGCAATGTTTCCTGCCCGGGGCCATGACCGCGTACTTCGGCCGAGGGTGAATAAACACGCAGGTATTCACAGGGCAATTGGTGTACTACCTCATCAGGCCAGGTTAGCTCTAAAATGCGGGATTTCTGGTGTAATGCAATGTCTGTAGGTGTCATCTTTTCTATCCTAATCTGATTGTTTGCGACATTATTTGTGACCGTAATTTATGGTCATAATTTGTGGCATTGTAACCGAAAGAAGCCTGTAAATATGATAAGCCTACAAAATGTAGCGGCTTAAATCTTCATCTTCTATCAAGTCGCCCAGCACGTCATCGACCATTTTGGCATCAACTATAACATCGTCAGTGCAGTCGGGTGCACAATATAAGACCTCTTCCAGCAGGCGCTCAACAATGGTATGCAAACGGCGCGCGCCAATATTTTCGGTTTGTGCATTGACTTGATAGGCCGTTTCAGCGATACGCTGAATGCCGTCGTCCGTAAATGTCACATTAACATTTTCTGTTTTTAACAAGCCTTGATACTGCTCAGTCAGCGATGCATCAGGCTCTACCAGAATACGCTTGAAATCATCGGCTGTTAACGCACCCAACTCGACCCGAATCGGCAGACGCCCCTGCAATTCAGGGATTAAGTCAGATGGTTTTGCCAGGTGGAAAGCACCGGAGGCGATAAACAAGATATGGTCAGTCTTGACCATGCCGTGTTTGGTGCTTACGGTACTGCCTTCAATTAAAGGCAACAAGTCACGTTGCACGCCTTCACGAGACACTCCTGCGCCACCCGTCTCACCTTTCTGAATGACTTTGTCGATTTCATCGAGAAAAACGATGCCGTTTTGTTCTACATTTTCCAGCGCCTGAGTTTTCATATCTTCTGTATTAATCATTTTATGCGCTTCTTCTTCGGCAAGCTCTTTCAATGCATCCTTGATTTTCAGTTTGCGTTTTTTTGTTTTGCCAGACCCAAGATTGGCAAACATGCCTTGCAACTGGCTTGCCATATCTTCCATCCCTGGTGGTGTCATTATTTCAACACCAACGGGATTAGCCGATACTTCAATTTCAATTTCCTTATCGTCTAACTGGCCTTCACGTAATTTTTTACGGAATTTTTGACGAGTAGGATTATCTTCAACGCCGTTTTTGTTCTCCTCAGCAAGCCAGTCGCCCTCCATATTATTTGCTTTTGGCTGTGGAATAAGGATATCCAGAACGCGCTCCTCGGCGACATCCTCAGCACGGTTTTTTACTTTGGCGACTTCATGTTCGCGAGTTAGCTTTATAGCCACATCAACCAGATCACGAATAATCGAATCAACTTCTTTGCCGACATATCCTACTTCTGTAAATTTTGTTGCTTCAACCTTGATAAAAGGCGCATTGGCAAGTTTGGCTAGGCGGCGGGCAATCTCAGTCTTACCTACACCCGTGGGGCCAATCATTAATATATTTTTGGGGGTAACTTCCTGACGCAGATCAGAATCCAGCTGCTGACGTCGCCAGCGGTTACGCAAGGCGATGGCAACGGCACGTTTGGCATTATCTTGTCCTACAACATGCTTATCCAGTTCTTGAACAATCTCTCTTGGGGTCATTGACATATTATTTTTCTCTCAACTTGTAAATATAGCAGGTAGTTGAAATTCTAGTTAGACGGCACAATACTGCGTTAAAATAGACCTTAAAATGCTCATTTACTCCAGTAAACTGCGCTTTTTCGGTCGATTTTGCCTTGTCTTGCACTCGCCTAAGCGAATTTCAACAACCTGGTAGGGGTTAAAAAGTACACCCCCCCACTTTTTAGGCATTTTGTCTTAAGCACTCATAAGTATGTTGCCACTTTTTCTAAAAACAATGCCATTTCTTCATCTGTACCAATTGATATACGCAAAAACTCATTAATTCGCGGTTTATTAAAGTAACGAACCAGAACACCGCCATCCTTCAATTTCTGATAAAGCTCAGCAGCGTGTGTTGGTGGTTTGGCAAAAACAAAATTAGCTTTGGAAGGCAACACTGTAAAACCCATTTTTTCTAGTGCCTGCGTAGTTGTTTGGCGAGTTTTAATAATTTTGTTGCAGGTTTTGATAAAATAATCGTTGTCCTTAATGGATGCAGTAGCACCGGCAATGGCGGCACGGTCTAGCGGATAGGAATTAAAGGAATTTTTAACCCGTTCCAGCCCTTCGATCAACGCTTTATTTCCTAGTGCAAAACCAACCCGCAAGCCGGCCAGGGAGCGAGATTTGGAGAAGGTTTGAGTAACTAGTAAATTAGGATAATCCGCAATTAAAGGAGCAGCCGTTTGCCCACCAAAGTCGACATAGGCCTCATCAATTACCACTGCCGAATCAGGATTAGCTTTAAGGATTTTTTCAACTTCGTCTAAAGGTAGCTCAATCCCGCTGGGCGCATTCGGGTTAGGAAAAATAATGCCGCCATTTTCCTGTTCATAGTCAGCCGGGCTTATGCTGAAATCATCCCGCAGTGGAATCATGTTGTGCTGTATATTAAACAAACCACAATAAGCCGGATAAAAGCTGTATGAAATATCAGGAAAAAGGAGTGGTTTTTCATGTTTTAGCAATGCAACAAAAGTATGTGCTAAAACCTCATCCGAACTATTGCCGACAAAAACCTGCTCTACGTCCATTGCGTAATAATCTGCAATCGCCTGCTTCAGGATAGTTGCATTCGGATCAGGGTATAAACGCATTGCTTCATTTGCCGCATCGTGCATTGCCTTAATCGCCTCTGCAGAGGGTGGATAAGGGTTCTCATTGGTATTAAGCTTAATATACTGTTGATCCTGTGGCTGTTCGCCCGGCGTATAAGGGTCAAGCTGGTGGGTGCGTTTGCTCCAAAACTTGCTCATTGCGTTATCTTCTAAAATATTGAAAGATGACGATTATTAACTTTCAGGCAGAGAGACGCAACAGTCTTGCTAATGCAATCTTTAGCTGTGGCGCTTTTATTGGCTTATGTAGCACCGGTAAACCATGTGAGGTCACTTCTTTCATTCGCTCAGGTTCCGTATCACCGGTAATTAACATTGCGGCGACAGCTTGCTCGTTATTTTTGTTAAATGCCTCTATCGCATCCGTACCCACTGTATCCTGTCTTAAACGATAGTCTGCAATAATAGCATCAATGGTCTGTGAATGGCTGCGTGCTATTGCCTCCGTTTCTTGCACACTTTGTGCTGTTAACACCTTACAACCCCAGCCTGTCAACAGGGACTCCATGGCATCAAGTACTGATGCGTTATCATCAATTACCAGCACTACATGCCCCTTAAAATTTGTACGGGTAATTATTTTGGAACTTGCCTTTATTTTCTTTTCGTTTAGATATTCTTCTATTGCCTTTTCCGGCAAAGGTTTAAACTCAAGGCTAAAAACACTGCCCTTTCCCAGAACGGAAGATAAGCTTAATGGTATACCGAGCATCATGGATAGACGCTTGCAGATAGCCAGCCCCAGACCCAGGCCCTTATTTTGATCCCTTTCCGGGTTTTGCAATTGCTGAAACTCGCCAAATATTAATTCCTGATCTTCTTTTGCGATACCATTTCCGGTATCCCATATTTGTAAAACAATTTTTCCCTGACGTTTTCTACAGGCTAGCAATACTTTTCCATTGGGCGTATAGCGAATGGCATTTTGCAATAAATTTCTAATAATGGTTGCCAGCAAAACGGGGTCGGTTTTTACATAAAATGGACAAGGTCTGCGTTTAAGTAATAAGCCATTTTCTTTTGCAATGGGTTGAAACTCACTAAATAAATTTTCCAGTAGATCATCCAGATACACTGGCTGGATTTGCGGCTTGATGACCTCCGCGTCCAGCTTTGAAATATCAAGCAAAGAATTCAATAAATTAAGCATCGCATCATTTGCTGCACCAATATGAGATAAAATCTTCTTGCCGCGTTTTGTCTTCACCTCTGGCTCTATTGCAGTTTTCAGCAAAGAAAGAGAATGAATCGGCTGGCGCAAATCATGGCTAGCTGCTGCCAAAAAACGAGACTTGTCTCTATTGGCTTTATTAGCCTCTTCTGTTTGCTTTTTTAAATCCTCTAGCAAGCCAATATTTTCATAGCGGGTTTTAATCGACTTTCGAATAAATTCATTGGTGACTTTACTAATCAGGATTAATACAAACTGAAAAACAAGGAAAACCATTCCCAGGTACAAATTTTCCTTACTACCATGCAAGATTTGCTGAATCGCGAAAGGTAATAAAATTGGAATCGCCAGTGCCGCATAAGAACCCCATACAGCAGATAAGGCACTAATGCCACCAGAGGCAAAACCAAATAAAAAAATTACCAGATAGGCCGTATGCACCAAAGAGTCAGGAGTATAAAAGAAATAGCTGGTCGACCCCCAGATCACCCCAAACATTAAAGGGAGCGAATAATAAAGTATTTTGTTAGTAGGGATTGTATCAAAATGATTAAAGTAGGGTCGCAGGTAATAATAAACAGACATCGTAATCAAACAGGCAAGCATCAGTACGGCATACCAGATTAACAAGGTGCTGTGCGGAATCACATTCCACATAAGCAAAACCAGTAAGGGGCCTGCCAGAACATTGGCCAGCATCATAATGGGGGTCAGCTCATATAACAGGCGATAACGCTCTTTTCGAACAAGCAGTTTTTCGCGGCTTATATCATTATCATTCGCGTATAAAAATTTAGGTAGTTTGCGCTGCATTGCCTAAAGGAACCTCTTGTATCTCTCAAAAGATGATAAATTAGATAGCTTCTGATTTATCAGGACACAGAGGAAGCTTGTGAGCCTCTAAAGTGCATTGACACTGTTATTCAGATCAAGCCCCTCTGTGTTT
>JALWMR010000179.1:13478-38017 GCA_027083815.1 Thiotrichaceae bacterium | reverse complement strand
GGTTAGATCAATACGGTCGCCATTATCCTTGATAATTGAAACGCTACCTTCATCGCAGGCAACCAGGCCTACAACCATATAGAAGCAGGTGGTTTTTCCTGCGCCATTAGGGCCAAGTAAGCCAACGACTTCTGAGCTATTTATATCAAGTGTAATGCCTTTTAAAATCTCACGTTTACCATAGCTTTTGTGCAAATTTTCAGCAATTAATTGTGGCAAGCTAGCATCCCCGTTGTTATTAAAGATATTAACCGTTTTATTTAGATTTGTTTGTCGGGTAGAAAATTGCTCTCACGCGACTTTTCCCACGATCTTTCTTATTGCCTGCTTTGAGCTCACCATTGGGAATAGAATACTCAATATAATTGCTGCTAAAGACATCCTTGCCTTGTGAGATGGTGGCATTGTCAGTCATGATAATGCGTTTCTCTTTGATTAAATAGGTAAAGCGTCTGGCACTGCCTTTTGCTAACTTACCATTGTCCATTTTCTGTTTAAAGGTAACAGGGTTGCCCGTAGCGGTAATCTTCTGTATTTCATTATTTGGTGCAATTATTTCGATTCGACCGGCTTTTATTTGCAATGTGCCTTGTACAATAGAAACATTGCCTTCATACACAGCCAGACCTTTTAGTTTATTAAAAAGAACACTATCGGCATCAATCTTAACCGGTTTTTCAATATCTTCTTTAACTGCCTGAGTGGTAAAAGTTACAAAGAAAAGTGGCAATATAATAAAAAGTTTAAGCTTTTTACCGAGTGGGCTGATATTCAATATGGACATTTGAACGTATCCTTAATTCCTGTTCATCGAGTTTAGTGTAAAAGCCATTGCCCTTAATCATGCCGCTATACGATTGCAGATTGACAGGCTTATCTGATGATAACGTTTTATTCTCAGGATTATAGTTTAAATCTTTCGTTTCTAAAGAAAAGCTTTCCTTGATAGAGTCACTTTTCTTAACAACTTTTACATCACCTGAAAGTAGAATATTTCCACCTTTTTTTAACTGTTGTGCCTTTTCAGAGGTGATGCTAAGCAGTGTTCCATCAATATCACGAGCTTGTAATAGTGGTTTAAAAATCTCGCTACCACCACTTTGTTGTTGATGTATCAAGTGTTGACCTTGTACGCGATAACGCATCTCCCCATTTGGATAAGTGTTTAATAAGGTAAAATCAGATAGATAATAGTCAATTTTTTTTTCAGTTTGAGAGAATTGAAAGTCCTTTAAGGTTAACCAGCGATTATTTAGCCAGGTTAATAAGCCGGCTATGATGATTGCAGTAAGAAAGAATAGTGCGCCGCCGCGGTTCATGCCGGTTGGCTATCTACATCTAAATAAGCTTGATACAAAGCTTTAAGCTTGCCTTGTGCATCCAGAACGAACTCACAAACATCCCGTGCCGCACCTTTGCCCCCTGATTGCTGCGTGATCCAGTTGGCATGTTCTTTAACAAACCAGTGCGCATCGTTAACCGCGATAGAAAGGCCGACCTGACACATAATAGGTAAATCAATCACATCATCTCCCACATAAGCAATTTGTTCACGTGTATAGCCTGTTTTATCAAGCAAATCATTAAAGGCAGGAATCTTATCTCGATAACCCTGATAGATAAGGTCAGGATTTAAACGCAGGTTTTTTGCCCGCGCCAGTACCAGCTCAGATGTTCTGCCTGTTATCAACGCTATTTCAATGCCATTTTCAAGTAATAAACGAATTCCATGACCATCTTTAGAGTTAAAGGCTTTGTATTCCTGCCCCTGATTGTCATAATAAAGACGGCTGTCTGTGAGTACACCATCAATATCAAAGATAATGAGCTTTATGTTTTGTGCCAGCGTTTTGATTGGATCAGTCATGAATATTACCTTGTAAGAAATTGATTTAGAGTCGGTTTAGTATTACTAGACAATGCCCGCTTTTAACAAGTCATGCATGTGTATAATTCCGGTGATTTCATTGTCTGTGCTAATAACGGGCAATACTGTAATTTCTCTATCCTGCATTAGATTAACGACATTTACCGCCAACTCATCAGCATGAGTTGAAATACAATCTTTGTGCGCAACATCACCAATAGTGATGTGTTTCATGTCCACCCCTTCTTCAAAACAACGACGTAAATCCCCATCCGTAAAGATGCCGCACAGTTTATTATTATTTGCCACCAGGGTAGCACCTAATTTTTTACCGGTCATTTGAAGTATGGCATTTTTCAATGAGGTTTCTGGTGTACATAGGGGGATATCAGTATCGGTATGCATAATATCCCTTACATGAACCAGGAGTCTTTTTCCAAGACGGCCACCAGGATGGGAGCGAGCAAAATCTTCAGGCGTAAATCCACGAGCGTCGAGCAGGGCAACTGCCAAAGCATCGCCCATAACCAGTGTAACGGTTGTGCTTGAAGTAGGCGCTAAACCGAGTGGGCAGGCTTCTTTTTCAACAGATATGTCCAGATGGTAGTCTGCAATTTCGGCCAGTGGCGAATCGACATCACCTGACATGCCAATAACTTGTGTACCCAGGCGTTTTACCACGGTTGTTAGTGTGACAACTTCGTCCGTTGTGCCTGAGTTTGATATGGCAATCACCACATCATCGCTGGTAATCATGCCCAGATCACCGTGCAGTGCTTCGCCGGGGTGGACAAAAAAAGCAGGGGTGCCCGTGCTTGCCAATGTTGCAGCTATTTTATTGCTGATATGTCCTGACTTTCCCATACCGGTTACAATAACACGACCATGGCTGGCAAGAATGGCCTCACAAGCCTTGCCAAAGTTATTATCCAGGTTATTGCCCATAGTTTTAATGGCGTCAACTTCTGTATCAATAACCGCTTTCGCCAGTCGAATAAAGTCAGGTTTGTTCATCTTCTCAGTGGTCATTTGTTATCCTGTTATGAGGCAGAGATCTGATAAAAAATTAAACCTTCATAAGCTATAAAGGCAAGCAATAAAATAATACCCTTGGATCGGGTAATTCTATAGCGCATATTTTTAAAGCAGCCAAAGCTAAATAATAGCAAAACCATTGTCAGTACTAACATAATGGGTATATCCCGGCTTAAAACTTCAGCCGGCAACACCAGGGGTTGAATTAGCCCGGGAATGGGTAGAACGGCCAGCGTATTAAATAAATTTGAACCAACAATATTACCGACCGCCAAATCAGTTTCCCCTTTTTTTGCACTACTCAATGTAGCAGCTAGTTCAGGCAAACTGGTGCCTATTGCGACAATAGTTAAACCAATGACCAAATCGCTCACCCCCATTTGAGTGGCAATATTTGAAGCTCCCCAAACCAGCATCTTGGAACTGATTAGTAATAAAACCAAACCAACAATGGTCCAGATAATAGCTTCTTTCAAAGGCATTTTTTCAGGTAATTCTTCAATTGATTCATCAATTAATGGATCATGCCGTTTTGCCTGTCTTTTTACAGATATAAACATCCAACCCAATATAATGATTAAAGCAGTCACTAAAATAAGTGCATCAATACGGGAGAAATAACCGTCCAGCATGAGAACCCAGGCTAAAATGCCGGATGCTAGAATGAGAGGCATTTCCTGTTTTAATAGCTGAGAATGTACTGGCAATGTAAAAAAAACGGCGGTAAAACCAAGTACCAGAGTAATATTGGTTATATTGGATCCAATCGCATTACCAATACCCAGACTTGGATTACCTTGTATAGCTGCAACGGCAGAAACTAGCATCTCAGGAGCAGAGGTCCCCAGGCCAATAATAAACATGCCTACAATTAATGGGGATATCCCCATAATTCGCGCTATGCTTGCGGCACCATCGACGAATTTGTCGGAGCTCCAGATAAGCAGAGCAAGACCAACAATCACGGTTACAATTGAAATAAGCATAGTTTGATAAATATCGTTCTAAAAAAGAAGGGAGATTATACAGAAATAAGCGTACAACAAAGAAAAGAAATTATCGCTAATATCTGTGTTTCAATAATAGCGCTTATGTTAGGATTCGCTTCTGATAAGTTTTAAATCATCAGATAAGGTTTTTAATCAATGACTCGTTATATTTTTGTCACTGGCGGAGTAGTTTCATCTCTTGGAAAAGGAATTGCGGCAGCCTCATTAGGTACTATTCTAGAAGCGCGTGGCTTAAGTGTAACCATGATGAAACTGGACCCCTATATTAATGTAGATCCGGGAACAATGAGCCCATTTCAGCACGGTGAAGTATTTGTTACCGAAGACGGTGCCGAAACTGACCTTGATTTGGGTCATTACGAACGCTTTGTCAACTTCACCGCAACCCAGCTTAATAATTTCACAACCGGTCGCATTTATAGTCGGGTAATTCGCAAAGAACGTCAGGGCGATTATCTGGGTGCGACGGTTCAGGTTATTCCTCATATTACCGATGAGATCAAACGTAGCGTCCGTGCAGCGGCAGAAGGTTTTGATATTGCCATGGTCGAAGTGGGTGGCACGGTTGGTGATATAGAATCTTTACCCTTTATGGAAGCCTTGCGCCAGATGGGGGTAGAAGAGGGGGATAATGCGCTCTTTATGCATCTTACCCTTGTTCCTTATCTATCCGCAGCGGGTGAGCTTAAAACCAAGCCAACACAACATTCTGTCAAAGAGCTGCGCTCTATTGGTATACAACCTGATATTCTGTTGTGTCGTAGTGAAAAACCGATTCCTGATAAAGAACGTAAAAAAATAGCACTTTTTACCAACGTACAGGAAAAAGCTGTTATACCTGCCATTGATCTGGATAATATTTACAAAATACCTTTGTGGCTTCATTCACAAAATCTTGATCAAATCGTGACCGAAAAGCTAAGGCTGGAAAACTTAAAAGAAGCTGATTTATCTGACTGGGAAAAAGTGGTCAATGGCATGGCCTTCCCAAAATCAGAAGTGACAGTTGCCATGGTCGGTAAATATGTAGATTTAACTGAATCGTATAAATCACTTAATGAAGCCCTTAGTCATGCCGGCATTCAGACAGAATCAAAGGTGAATATTCAATACATAGACTCTGAAAAACTGGAAACAGAGGGGCTTGACATTCTCAAGGATGCCGATGCCATACTGGTTCCCGGAGGCTTTGGCTCACGGGGTGTTGAAGGCAAAATATCAGCCATACAATATGCGCGTGAGAATAATGTACCTTATATGGGAATTTGTCTGGGAATGCAGCTTGCCGTTATTGAATATGCGCGGCATGTTGCAGGTATTGAAGGTGCCAACAGTACCGAGTTTGACCCTGATACCAAAGAGCCGGTTATTGGCCTGATTACAGAGTGGATGACGGAAGAAGGTGAGTTAGAGAAGCGTAGCGAAGATTCAGACATGGGTGGCACCATGCGTTTGGGCGGTCAGAAAAGCTATTTAACCAAAGGCAGTCTGGCATACAAAACCTATGGCAGGTCTGAAATAATCGAAAGACACCGCCATCGCTATGAATTTAACAACCACTATCGTGATGTATTAACCAAAAACGGCATGGTGTTATCCGGCGTCTCACATGATAAAACGCTGGTTGAAATGATTGAACTACCTAATCACCCCTGGTTTTTGGCCTGTCAGTCACATCCAGAATTTACGTCACACCCACGAACAGGGCACCCCTTTTTTACGGGCTTTATCACAGCGGCATTGGAATATCATGCTGAAAAAGATGCAGGTAAGCAAAACACATGAAACTATGTCACTTTGAAGCAGGACTAGATCAACCTTTCTTCCTATTATCGGGGCCTTGCGTGGTTGAATCGGAAGGATTGACACTGGAAATTGCCTCTACTTTAAAAGCATTAACCGATGAACTGGGCATTCCCTATATATTCAAAGCCTCTTTTGACAAGGCAAACCGCTCATCTCACGACAGCTTTCGTGGACCCGGCCTGGAAGAAGGTTTGAGAATACTAGAGAAAGTTAAGCAGGACCTGGGCGTGCCGGTAATTACCGATGTTCATGAAGACACGCCTCTTGATGAGGTTGCCTCGGTGGTTGATGTAATGCAAACACCAGCCTTTCTTTGTCGACAAACCAATTTTATTCAAAATGTGGCAAAACAGGGCAAACCGGTCAATATTAAAAAAGGCCAGTTTCTGGCACCCTGGGATATGAAAAATGTGGTTGATAAGGCCAGATCAACCGGCAATCAACAACTTATGGTTTGTGAACGGGGCTATACGTTTGGCTACAACACCCTGATATCCGATATGCGTGGTCTGGCGACTATGCGTGATACAGACTGTCCGGTTGTTTTTGATGCAACCCATTCTGTTCAGCAACCAGGGGGGCAAGGAAACTGCTCCGGCGGTGAACGTCAGCATATACCCGTACTGGCAAGGGCAGCCATGGCGGCTGGAATCGCCGGAATCTTTATGGAAACACATCCTGAGCCAGAAAATGCCTTAAGTGATGGTCCAAATTCATGGCCAACCGGACGTATGCGTGAATTACTTGAACAACTATTAAAGATTGATCAGGCGGTTAAGTCACAAGCATTTATAGAAAGCACATTATAGGGTTGTAATTAATATAAAAAGTACACCCCCCACCTTTTTGGCACTTTTGTCCAAAAGGTCACAATAAACGATATGAAACCAATATTAAACAATAAAACGGAGACAGAAAATGTCTGAAATTACTACTATTCACGCCCGTGAGGTTATTGATTCTCGTGGCAACCCAACCGTTGAAGCTGAGGTGACTTTAGCAAATGGTACAAAGGGCAGGGCGATTGTTCCATCCGGCGCATCCACTGGTGCGCGTGAAGCGATTGAGCTTAGAGATGGCGATAAGTCACGTTTTATGGGCAAAGGCGTGACTAAAGCGGTTGCTAATGTTAATAATGATATCGCCAAATTAATTACCGGAATGAATGCTCAAGATCAAGCACGCATTGATAATGCCATGATTGAGCTGGATGGCACAGAAAACAAAGGCCGTCTGGGAGCTAATGCCATACTGGCGGCCTCATTGGCAAGCGCTCATGCGGCGGCTAATGATAATGGCGCACCGCTATTCCAGTATCTGGGTGAAAAATTTACGAAGGGTGAAGCTTATAAGTTGCCCGTGCCCATGATGAATATTATCAACGGTGGTGAACATGCTGATAACAGTGTTGATATGCAAGAATTCATGATAATACCCGTTGGTGCACCCACGGTGGCAGAAGCCATTCGCTGTGGTACTGAGGTTTTTCATAACCTGAAGTCAGTACTTGGCAAAAAAGGCATGAATACATCAGTGGGTGATGAGGGTGGCTTTGCACCGGATTTATCATCCAATGAAGAAGCCATTGAAGTTATTTTAGAGGCCATTGAAAAGGCAGGTTATACTGCGGGTAAAGATATTTATCTAGGACTTGATTGCGCAGCATCTGAATATTATAAGGATGGTAAGTATCTGCTAGCCTCAGAAGGTAAGAGCTTTGATGCGGCTGGCATGGTTGATTATCTGGATAGCTGGGTAAAACAATACCCTATCATTTCCATTGAAGATGCTCTGGATGAAGCCGACTGGGATGGCTGGGCTGTTCTGACAGAACGCCTGGGTAATGAAATTCAGTTGGTGGGTGATGATTTATTTGTAACCAACCCGAAAATATTTCGCGAGGGAATCGACAAGGGCATTGCCAATTCAATCTTAATTAAGTTTAATCAAATTGGTACTTTGACTGAAACACTAGAAGCTATAAAAATGGCACAAGATGCCAATTACACCGCCGTTGTTTCGCATCGCTCTGGTGAAACTGAGGATACAACCATTGCTGATCTGGCTGTTGCCACTAATGCAGGTCAGATAAAAACAGGCTCGTTGTCGCGCTCTGACCGGATTGCAAAATACAACCAGTTAATTCGCATTGAAGAAATGCTGGGTAGCAAAGGTAGTTATGCTGGCAGCTCAGCCTTTAAGCATTCACTCTAGGTGAAAAAGAGATAACAGCCTGATGAAGTCACTGCTTCTTATTCTCTCACTCCTGTTGATCCTGCTACTGGCAGGATTATGGGTTGGCTCTGGTAGTTATCCTCAACTATGGCAACTGGATGAACGAACTGCTCAACAAGAAGCTGAAAACAAAAAGAAAAAGGAAGATATTAGAAAAATTCAGGCAGAGCTGGATGATGTAAAATCAGGCGATGCGGCAATTGAAGAACGCGCCCGTAGCCAGCTTGGTATGACCGGCAAAGGCGAGACTTTCTTTGAAGTGATTCTGCAACCCGATGAAAAAACTAAAAAACAAGAAGCCGAACAAAGTACAAAAAAAGACAATGAATAACAAAGCGGATACACCTTCCGGGGTTTGGGTTGTTATACCCGCAGCTGGTGTCGGCAAACGGATGCAAACGGATACGCCAAAACAGTATCTCAAAATCAATCGGAAAACGGTTCTGGAGCATACAATTAGCTGCTTTATTAATCACCCGGATATTACCGGGATTATTATTGCACTGCATCCGGAAGACCCCTATTGGAATAAACTTAATATCAATAACCAGGTATCATCAAAGCAAGCTATTTATACTGTCGAAGGCGGTCATGAGCGCAGTGATTCGGTTAAGCAGGCATTGGATTATCTCCTCATGGTTGAAAAGGCGCCAGCGTCATCCTGGGTGATGGTACATGATGCGGCTCGTCCCTTATTAAGCCGTGATGATCTTGATAAACTGCTGGAAATACGTCATACCGAAAAAGTTGGTGGAATACTGGCAAGTCCAGTAAGAGACACTATGAAGCGTGCAGTAGTTGATAGTAGCCGAATTGATAAAACCGAACCAAGGGAAGATCTGTGGCACGCATTAACCCCGCAGTTATTTAAACTGGGTGAATTAAGCAATGCTCTAAAGACCTGTTTCGAAAAAGGAGTTAGCATTACTGATGAGGCCTCTGCTATTGAATCACTTGGCAAGCAGCCCCTGTTGGTTGAAGGTAGCAGTAATAATATAAAAATTACGCAACCGGCCGATTTCGAGCTTGCTACTTTAATGCTTACCGCATTATCCAGGATAAATAATGAGAGTAGCTTGAAACATGATTAGAATTGGCAATGGCTATGATGTTCATGCTTTTTGTGAAGGTGATTTTATCACTCTGGGAGGGGTTAAAATCCCTCACAGCAAGGGCTTTGCAGCCCATTCTGATGGCGATGTACTCATTCACGCACTTTGTGACGCTCTCCTGGGAGCACTGGCTTTGGGCGATATTGGTCAGCACTTTCCAGATAGCAATTCAGACTACGCTGATATTGATAGCCGGATACTGTTGCGTCATGTTTATGGGCTGATTCAGGAAAAAGGTTATCAACTATCCAATTGTGATTGTGTCATCGTTGCACAAGCGCCAAAAATGGCGGTACATATCCCCACTATGCAACAAAATCTGGCGCAAGATTTGTCCGCATCAAATGATGTAATTGGTATTAAAGCAACAACAACCGAAAAACTGGGTTTCACCGGTCGCGAAGAGGGTATAGCAGTGTATGCCGTAGTATTGCTTTCTACGTCTGCCGTGGTGCTCTAAACACTAAGGATCCACTAGTTCGACTAGTTCCTTAATTGATAGGTAACGATCCCTGTTGTTTCAATTAAGCCATTATCCTTTAGCCATACCCTTGCATCTTCAGCATCCTCTTCAAACCATCGTTGCGCCGAGCCAAGGCGAAAAGTATATCCCCAGTTATCCATGTCGTTGAACATTCTTTTTCGTCCCATTTCAGGGATTTCATCAGATAATAGAATTTGTAGAAAACAGACCGCGTTTTCTTCATCATAATCACCTGCAGCATCAGTATTCAAGTGTTTGCGGCGTTGTTGATCCATGCAGACATAGTGGCAGGTTTCATGGAGTAACGAGTGAATTGGTGTGTCTTCCCGCACATAAACGATATTATCTATCAAACCAGCTTCACTCCCTCCCCAATAACTGCCAGGAATGCTCTCGTGTGGCTTGCTCTTGTGCAATGTGAGTGAATATTTACTTAGCAATGATTGAATTGAATCAATATTACAGTCGGATACGCATAAAACTGTGTTGCTCATCAGATGAGTACTAAACGTTACTGCTCTATTGTATTATTTTGTAGCTTAAGATTGGTAATCGCTAAGCCGTTTTTTTCCGGTTGAGCTGTTACAATGGCAATGCCTTCGCGGGTGAGCCATTGATCTTCACCACTTAATAGATAACGGGATAAAAATTTTCCTTTCCCTTGTATAACCCCCGAGATTTTTTGCCATTCAAAATTATATAAGACCATTTTTCGATCACGAGTAATCTTGAACAGTGTTTCTAGCTTGGCTGTAATTTCTTCATCTGTTTGATCACGAATTTCGGGCGCATTTTCCAAAATTGGCTTAATGTCTTCTACAATTCCCTTTTCATATGCAGACTCAAGCTTGTGAAGCAGCTGTTCCAGTAAAGGCTCTGGAATAGGCGTTAAGGGTGCATCGCTATTGCTTAAGTTAGCTTTTGCCAATGTAATTTCATGGTTTTTTACATTAGCAATTTGTACTTGTTGTGGTGCTTTTCCCTCTACCTCGCCAGCAATGGGTGCCACTTCAGTTAGCGGATTCAACGTTAGTTGCGGTTTATCTTGCTGAAAAAGATAAAGAGCAGCTAAGGTGAGCGTAATCATCGTTGCCGAGCCAAAAGCAAAAAAGGCATTTCTGGTACTGGATATATTTTTCTCGGCTTGTTGGGTCGCTTGATAAAAGCGCTTTGGTGGCACGCGTGTGCTGGCGCTGTTTTTGCGCTCATTTGTAAAGGTAACGTTTACATAATTACTTTCTTCAGTCAGCGGGGCAAGCTCAGATTTTAGACTCTGATAGTTTTTGCTAATCATGCTAGACTTTGCCAAAGCAGAGTGCGAGTTGTTTTTATCAGGGTGATATATCTTCATAAGAAGCTGATAATGCAACTTATATTTTTCAGATGAATCACCTAAATTGACACCAAGCTGTTTTTCACGTGTATTTAGAGGGTTAAGAATTACTTCATCAATAAAATTAATTAACATTTTATTGAGAATTGCTTTGTCAATATGATGTTTTTCAGCAAATTTTTCGAGTTGTTTTTGAGATGAGCATAAGCGCAATAAATCTGTTACGCCATCAGGTAGTGCTGAATCAGGCTGGCAAAGCCAGTTCATTTCCCTGGGATGTTTAAATAAGCGAATGGCGAGATGTATTGCTGAGGTATCCATATCTCGCTACTATATCATAAAATAACATTTGGAAAACATCTTGGTAAGGCTACTATTTTTTAAGAGAGTCTCCTGGCTGCCTGCTAGGCTTCTATTTCATTTTTACCTTTAGGGGGCGCGGTATAGCCGTTTTGTTCGGCACGAATGGCAAAGGCGCGACCAATTGGCCCTGATGTGTCTTGTCCAATAGCGCTTTCCAACTCATCAATGCGGGTATTTAACTCTTCAAATTGAGAGCTTTTCTGGTTTAAAACATCCCCGTTCACTTTAAGGGCAGGGTCGCCTGCCGCGACTAAGTCAGTGACTAAGGGAATATTGTCTAGTTGCCTGCTCATAAGAAACAGTCCTTCAGTATTGTTTATTGCGTGGTCATATCATTAGAAATATTGACACAAGAATAATGAACACGCTAAATAATAAAGCTACATTTGGTGATATGCCAAAGTATAGCCTCGCTCACGATAGAAGGCATATCGTTTACGACCAGCGGTAAGAATTTCTTCAGAACTATCAATAATCTCGGCGACTTTCTTAAAGCGCGAGAAGAAATCAGGACGCTGGTTGGAGAGGTTGATTAAATAATCGCAGTTTTTAATGGGATTGACGCTGTGTGAAATATGAATTTGAGTAATGTCGTCCAGGTCATTATCCGGGTTAATAATTTGGTGTGGTATAAAGCTTTTTTTATCCATTGTCCATAAATCATGGTCGATCTGTTGACTGGTTGTTTCACCATCAGTATGAATATGAATCAGCATATCATGCTGAAGGGCAAGCTTTATCAGGCGGTAAGCGATTGCCAGACGATGCTCCAGCCCCACCTGTTTACTAACATAGAAATTAATATCAGTCATTTTGCTGATGCTGTACTGGCAGGGCGACAAAAGGGCCAGCCGGGCCGTAGGCGAGACAATGTCGGAGGAACGACGACAACCCGAAGGGCGGATGAAATCCGTAAAAAAGGTGGGGGGTGTACTTTTTAAGTCTTATTGTGTGCATAATTTCTTATTTGCGCATTGTTTTATGCAAGGCTTTGAGCATAATTTATCAGATATTGTGACAATAGCGGAACAGGTCGCCCCGTTGCATTTTTTCCATCCCATGCAGTGCCAGCAATATCAAGATGCGCCCATTTATAGTCTTTGGTGAATTCACCCAGAAAACAGGCTGCTGTAATTGTTCCTGCAGCAGGCCCGCCAATATTGCCCAGGTCGGCGAATTCACTTTTTAACTGTTTTTTATAATCATCATTCATGGGTAAACGCCAGGTTTGATCATTAATTGATTCACCTGCTGTTTGCAGCGCTTCCGCAAGTTCATCATTATTTGATAAAACTGCACAAATATGATGACCCAAAGCAACAATGCAAGCACCGGTCAAGGTAGCCGCATCAATCACCACGGCCGGTTTATACTTGGCAACATAGGTGAGCGCATCACATAACACCAAACGACCCTCTGCATCGGTATTGAGTACTTCAATAGTAGTGCCTTGCAGGGAGGTCACAATATCCCCCGGTTTGCTGGCACGTGCGCTTGGCATGTTTTCCGCTGCTGCTAATACAACCACCAGGTTAATAGGTAATTTCATTTCGGCACAGGCTTTGAGTGTGCCCAGCATGCCCGCAGCGCCAGACATATCAAACTTCATTTCATCCATTTTGGCACCCGGTTTCAATGATATGCCGCCACTATCAAAGGTGACACCTTTACCAACAAGTGCAACGGGTGCATCACTTTTATTTTTTGCCCCCATATATTGAAGAACAATCATTTTACCCGGCTCATCACTACCTTTACTAACGGAGAGGAAAGAACCCATACCGAGTTTTTCCATATCGCTTTCTTCGAGTACGTCAACGTCGATATTTTTATAATCAGCACCTAAAGAGACAGCGGTTTCGGCAAGATAGCCTGGTGTGCAAACATTGCCCGGACGATTAGCCAGGTCACGCGCTAGCTTCATGCCTGTGGCAATACCAATGCCCTTATCAAGATCGTTTTGGTGTCTGTTATCAAATCCATCAACTGATGAAAGTGTTAGTTCTGTTAAAGGCGGCACTTCCTTATCTTTGCTTTTATAATCAGTCAATGAATAAAGGCTATCCGAAAAAGCATTAACCGTTTGAATAATTGCCTGAGCCTTGCCGTCTGAGGAGGTTATAGGCGCTTCAGGCAAATAAAAGCTGAGCTTTTTTATTGATGTATCTTTAATCATCTTGCCCACCGCTTTAACACAGCGATTTAGTGTCTTACTATCAAGCTCATCTTTTTTGCCACAACCCATTAATATAATTCGCGAACCTTCCGGGGTTGGTATGAGCAAGGTTTTTTCTGCATGAGCCTTAAAATCACCCAGTTTAAGGATGGTGCTGATTAAACCATTCTGAGCCTTATCAAGTTGTTCTCCGGCGGTGCCTAGTAAGGGAGTTTTTTCTTTATGATCTTTAGTGAAAACAGCTACAACAATGCCGTCCTGTATATCTGTAGCAGGATTATTGTTGGTATTTAGGGAGTATTTCATTTAATTGCTCATTTGGTTAAATTAGAATAAACGTTAAGGGTATTATAAAGCACACCCCCCCACTTTTTTCCACTTTTGTCTGAATCTATATTTAGCAGAGCTTATTAACTGTATTTAATTGCCATTGTATGTCAATCAATTGTTACTTTATAAGTATTTTGCTATATAATGGCGCGTTTTTTATTTTGGCTAAAAATTGCATGATAATTTTTAGCATTTTTTTAGCAATATTTAGATAATAGAGACAGTCATGACAGATTTAAGCAAATACCGTAATATCGGCATCTTCGCACACGTTGATGCAGGTAAGACTACCACTACAGAGCGTATCCTTAGCCTTACAGGTAAAATCCATAAAATCGGTGAGGTTCACGATGGTGAAGCTACAACGGATTTCATGGAGCAGGAAGCTGAGCGTGGTATCACAATCCAGTCTGCTGCGGTAAGTGCTTTCTGGAAAGATCATCGCATGAATATCATTGATACGCCGGGTCACGTTGACTTTACGGTTGAGGTTTATCGTTCACTTAAAGTGCTTGATGGTGGTGTTGGTGTATTCTGTGCGTCCGGCGGTGTTGAGCCTCAGTCAGAAACTAACTGGCGTTATGCGAATGAATCTGAAGTTGCCCGTATTATCTTCGTTAACAAACTAGATCGTATTGGCGCTGATTTTTACCGTGTAGTAAAACAGGTTGAGGATGTGCTGGGTGCGAACCCATTAGTCATGGTGTTGCCTATTGGAACAGAAGACAACTTCACTGGTGTTGTTGATTTGCTAACCCGTAAAGCCTGGGTTTGGGATGGTTCTGATGATCCTATGAATTACGAAATTCAAGACGTACCTGCGGATATGGTTGACCAGGTTGAAGAGTGGCGCGAAAAACTCATCGAAACAGCGGTTGAAGTTGATGATGAAGCTATGGAACAGTACCTGGAAGGCAACGAGCCTGACATGGATACCATCAAAGCGTGTATTCGTAAAGGAACACGGGAGCTTACATTCTTCCCAACCTATACAGGTTCTGCCTTTAAAAACAAAGGTATTCAGCTTGTTCTTGATGCAGTTGTTGACTATTTACCCAATCCAGTGGAAGTTGACCCTCAGCCTGAAACGGATGAGGAAGGTAATGAGACCGGAAAGTTTGCTATTGTTGATCCAGAAAAGCCATTGCGTGCTCTGGCCTTTAAAATCATGGATGACCGTTACGGCGCACTGACCTTTATCCGTATTTACTCAGGTAAACTTGAAAAAGGCATGACGGTACTTAACTCAGTAACCGGCAAGACAGAAAGAATCGGCCGTATTGTTGAAATGTCAGCTGATGACCGTATTGAACTTGATTCTGCTCAGGCGGGTGATATCGTTGCTGTACTAGGCATGAAGAACGTTCAAACGGGTCATACACTTTGTGATCCTAAAGACCCGGCTATTCTGGAGCCTATGGTGTTCCCGGATCCAGTAATCTCAATCGCGGTATCACCAAAAGATAAAGGTGGTTCTGAAAAAATGGGTATTGCGATAGGTAAAATGGTTGCAGAAGATCCTTCATTCCGCGTTGAGACAGACGAAGATAGTGGTGAGACAATCCTGAAGGGAATGGGCGAGCTACATCTTGATATTAAAATTGATATCTTGAAACGTACCCATGGCGTTGATGTCGAGGTTGGTAAGCCCCAGGTTGCCTATCGCGAAACCATTACACAGCGCGTTGAAGACAGTTATACACACAAAAAGCAATCAGGTGGTTCTGGTCAGTTTGGTAAAATTGATTATGTTATTGAGCCTAATGAGCCAGGTTCTGGCTATGAGTTTGAGTCAAAGGTAACGGGTGGTAATGTACCTCGTGAATACTGGCCTGCCATTGAAAAGGCCTTTGGCCGAATGATGGAAAAAGGTGTATTGGCTGGTTTCCCGGTGCTTGATGTGAAAGTGACACTGATGGATGGTGCTTATCATGCAGTTGACTCATCAGCTATGGCATTTGAATTGGCTGCCAACGGCGCTTTCCGCCAGACTATGCCTAAAGCAGGCCCTCAGTTAATTGAGCCAATTATGAAGGTTGATATCTTTACACCTGAAGATCATGTAGGTGATGTGATCGGTGATATGAATCGTCGTCGCGGTATGATTAAGTCTCAAGAACCTGGCCCAACAGGTGTACGTATCAAAGTTGATGCACCTCTGGCAGAGATGTTTGGCTACATCGGTGACTTGCGTACCATGACATCAGGTCGTGGTCAGTTCTCTATGGAGTTCTCACATTATATGCCATGCCCTAAAAATGTCGCTGAGGAAGTTATTAAGGAAGTAAAAGAGCGCGAAGCGGCTAAAAAGTAACGCTTTTACTGCGTTCATAAATAAACCAAAGCCCTGCTAATCATCAAGATTGCGGGGCTTTTTTTGGTTTTTTGTAGGATATTTCGGCACGCTCCTGGTTAAGCTCCAAGCATGACTAAGTGAAGAAAATCCGCAATAAGTGGGGGGTGTACTTTTTACCCTGATTTAATTCTGGATAATATTAGCCATCTGATACTTTTCTAACCATAGGATAAAGATGTTCCATCTCATTTTGTACCCGAGTGAGTATCATATCAAACATATCGTCTGTTTGAGCTAAAAACTCATCATGCTTAGCTCCAATAGAAAGGCCATGATCCTTTTTGTTACACCATTTCTTGGTATACCGATTCATTATGCGCTTAATTTCTTGTGAGCCAGACATAAAGTTATTAGCGACATTATTAGCTTCACTTGATGATGCCCGTAATAAAGGCGTGTAAAGATTTGAATCGACATTATGAATATGGTCATCAACCAGGCCCATGTATTCATAGAAAAGTTTGCAACAGGTTTCTGTATCGCAAATAGAACGATCCTGTATTAAGGTCGTTAATATATTCGATAATTCGGTTATTTTATGATTTTGTTCATATAATGATTCATAGTTAATCATTGATGGCCTCTTTTGGTAAAAAGTTTGATACTTTGACTATAGTTATTTTCTACCAACAATAAAATCAATTTTAATGAGTTGAATTGATCTTAATCAACATAAGGCAATAGAATTTTTCCGAAGGTAACTAAATGAATAAAAATGCATTAGTGACGGGTGGGTCGAAGGGAATTGGCAGAGCAATTTGTGAAAGACTTTCTAAAGATGGTTTCAAGGTTATTATTGTCGATATTAATGAAAAACAAGGGCTAAGCCTGGCTGATGATATTAAGGGTGATTTTATCGTCTGCGACTTGATACAAACCGATGCTGTAGTACAGATGATTGTTCAAATTCTGGATAAATATGGACGTATTGATGTATTAGTCAATAATGCCGGTTATCAGCATGTCGCGCCTATAGAGGCTTTCCCTCAAGAACACTGGATTAGCATGTTGTCATTGATGCTTACAACCCCTTTTATACTTACTAAGCATGTTTTCCCGCAGATGAAACAGAATAGATGGGGAAGAATTATTAATATTGGGTCGGTACATTCACAGGTTGCCTCGGCGAATAAAAGTGGCTATGTTGCTGCTAAACATGGCCTACTTGGCTTGACTCGAACAGCAGCCCTGGAAGGTGGCGAATATGGGATAACCGTAAATATGCTTTGTCCCGCTTATGTAAGAACACAGTTAGTTGAAGATCAACTTACCAGTCAGGCTAAGATGCACAATATAAAAGAACAGGATGTAATAGAAAAGGTGATGCTTAAAAATGCGGCTATAAAACGGCTGATAGAGCCAGACGAGATTGCCAATATTGTTTCATTATTATGCTCTGATGCTGGTTCCTGTATAAGCGGTGCCAGCTGGACTATTGATAATGGCTGGACAGCACAATAATCAAATCGACCCTATTGCTAAGAAAAGGCGTAATAAGTAGGGGGGTGTACGTTTATTAGTGATTATTTGTTTTTTTTAGGCTAAAAGATTAACTTCATTTCATTTGTAGTCTATAAGTAATGCATTATTAATAAAGTATTGGATGAAATAAGTGAAAGAATACAAAATATTATCTGAAATGGGGATTTCCCGCTTTGGTGAAATAACACATTATTCCTTACGTCAAGATGGTAAGGCGCGTGATATTTTAAAAATCTATTACAAACGTAAAAAAGGGTCGGTTTTACCCGAGCGTAAAACGTATAAATTTGGCAGGGCTGCCAAAATGGTACAGGATGCTAACAGCAAAACGGGTTCGGTAGAGGTTTATGAGATCTCTCCTTTTTTATTAAAGGCCGTTGAAGAACTTGACCATATCGTCGACAAACGACATAAAGATAGAAACCTGGAAGATTTGCTGTTAAAACGCGTCAATCAGCTTGAGAAAGATATTAAAGCGGCAACGGATGAGTTACGCTCAATTATAGATTCAATAAAGAAAAACAACTAAGCTGACAGTTTGACTTACTATCTTGCAAAGTAACGACTGTGACTACCTTACATACATCGCATATTGTAAGGTAGTCTTAATCAGTGTCTCCTTCACTTCCTTAAACTTAAAGTAGCTTGGTGTTTTTATCTGTAACGCCAATTAGTAACCAATAACAGGCCCCAACCACTTTTCAGCCTCTTCAAGAGTCCAGCCTTTGCGTTTGGCGTAATCTTCAACCTGATCTTTTTGTATTTTACCAGTGCCAAAATAACGTGTTTTCGGATGTGCAAAATACCAGCCAGAGACTGCCGCTGCTGGCCACATGGCAAAGGATTCAGTCAGTTTAAGGCCGATGCGATTTTCAGGGTCAAGCAATTTCCACAAAGTGCCTTTTTCTGTGTGCTCAGGGCAGGCAGGGTATCCTGGGGCAGGGCGTATACCCTGATACTTTTCCTTAATAATGGATTCATTATCCAGTTGTTCATCAGGTGCATAGGCCCAAATAAATTTACGGGTTAACTCGTGCATTTTTTCAGCCAGAGCTTCAGCAAAGCGATCTGCTAATGCTTCAAGCAAAATCGCATTATAATCGTCCATTTCGGCTCTAAAACGCTCAAGATGCTCATCAATACCGAAACCAGCACTGACTGCAAATGCTCCTAGCCAATCACGTTTGTTTGAATCTGTTGGTGCTACAAAGTCAGCCAGGCAAAAGTTAGGCTGTTGCTTATTTTGACTGGCTGTTGTCCGATCCATCTGTTGCCGGATATGATGAAGTGTGGTGTGCGGTGTTTTATTAACTTCATCTGGATAAAGGTAAATATCATCACCTTCACTGTTTGCCGGAAAAAACGCCAGAACCGCTCTTGCCTGAATCCATTTTTGCTCAACAATGTCTTTTAACATGGCCTGAGCATCACTAAACAATTTTGTGGCTTCTTTGCCGACAATCTCATCCTCCAGAATCTGAGGGTAACGACCGGCTAACTCCCAGCTTCTAAAGAAAGGTGTCCAATCTATGGTATCAAGCAGTTGATCCAGTGGATAATCATCAAATTGTATTAGAATGCCACCGTTATCAAGCTTTTCCAAATGATACTCAGAACCGAGCGTTTTACTGTCTATTTTTTCGATTAAAATAGCCGGTTTTTGTGGGCTGAAGTTATCCCACTCAATGGGCACTTTATTATCACGCGCCGCTTGAAGTGTTGCTGTTTTTTTGTCACGCTGGTTGCTGGCACGTTTAACGCGCATGGCTTCATATTCATCTTTTATTTCTTGATGATAGGCTGATTTTCTATCATCAGATAGCAACTCGCCAGCGACACCAACAGCTCGTGAAGCATCGGGCACATACACAACTGCGCCATGATATTGTGGATCAATTTTAACCGCCGTGTGGATTTTTGAGGTAGTTGCGCCACCGATCATTAAGGGCAGTTCAAAACCTTGACGCTCCATTTCTTTGGCAACATTGACCATCTCATCCAGTGAAGGCGTTATAAGGCCAGACAAGCCAATGATATCGCAGCCTTGTTCTTTAGCCGTTTTTAAAATTGTCTCAGTTGGCACCATGACGCCAAGGTCTACAACGTCATAACTATTACATTGCAAAACAATACCGACGATATTTTTGCCAATATCGTGCACATCGCCTTTTACGGTGGCCATCAGGATTTTACCGCTGGTTTCAACTTCGCAACCTTCTTTTTCGGCTTCAAGGTAGGGTTGCAACCAGGCAACTGATTTTTTCATTACCCGCGCAGATTTAACCACTTGAGGTAAAAACATTTTGCCCGCGCCAAATAAATCACCGACGACGTTCATACCGTCCATTAGAGGCCCTTCAATAACGAAAATAGGGCGTTTTAGTTTTTCCAGTGCTTCCCTGGTGTCTTCGTCAACATAGGTATCAATACCTTTGACCAGTGCATGTTCAAGACGCTTTTCAACACTCCATGTGCGCCATTCCAAATCCTGCTTACTTTCTTTGGCACTGCCATCACCCATATAATTGGGGGCGATTTCCATCAGTTTTTCAGTGGCATCCGGGGTGCGATTAAGTACCATGTCTTCTACCGCATTAAGCAACTCTTCTGGAATATCATCATAAACAACCAGCTGACCGGCGTTAACAATGCCCATATCCATTCCGGCTTTAACTGCATGATATAAAAATACCGAATGAATCGCCTCGCGTACTGGATTGTTTCCCCGAAATGAAAAAGAAACATTAGAGACACCACCTGATACCATCGCATGAGGCAATGTTTCTTTTATGGTGCGTGTCGCCTCAATAAAATCGACAGCATAGTTGTTATGCTCTTCAATGCCTGTGCCAATGGCAAAAATATTCGGGTCAAAGATAATATCTTCAGGGGGGAAGCCAACTTCCTGGGTGAGAATATTATATGCACGGGTGCAAATCTCAACTTTACGTTCATAGGTGTCAGCCTGACCTTCTTCATCAAAGGCCATTACCACGGCAGCAGCACCATAGCGTTTGATCAGGCGTGCTTGTTTGATAAAGTTATCAATTCCTTCTTTCATTGAGATTGAATTAACAATCCCTTTACCTTGTATACATTTAAGACCCGCTTCGATAATATCCCATTTAGAAGAGTCAACCATGACCGGAACCCGTGCGATGTCAGGTTCGGCAGCACACAGATTTAGAAAACGTACCATGGCATCCTTTGATTCAAGCATGCCTTCATCCATATTCACATCAATGACCTGCGCGCCATTGTTAACCTGCTCAAGGGCAACCTCAAGAGCAGTGTCGTAGTCTTCTTCTTTTATGAGTCGTTTAAAGCGTGCAGAGCCGGTAACATTAGTACGCTCACCAACATTAACAAACAAACTGTCTTCTGCAATATTAAAAGGCTCTAAACCAGAAAGGTGGCATTCGACAGGTATATCAGGTATTTTGCGGGGTGCTACATCTGTTACCGCTTCTGCAATTGCTTTGATATGAGCAGGGCTGGAGCCACAACAACCACCAACAATATTAAGGAAACCACTCTCTGCCCATTCTTTGATGTGTATTGCCATTTCATTCGGTTCAAGATCATACTCGCCAAATTCATTCGGCAGACCAGCATTTGGGTGTGCCGAAATATGTGTTTTACTGATACGAGACAGTTCTTGAACATATTGGCGCAAAGCATCAGGCCCAAGTGCACAGTTTAAACCGATGGAGATTGGTTCGGCATGAATCAGTGAGTTATAAAAGGCTTCTGTTGTCTGACCTGACAGGGTTCTTCCTGAGGCATCCGTAATGGTGCCAGAAATCATAATAGGGAGTTCTATCTTATCTTCTTCAAAAACTGTTTTAACGGCAAAAATAGCTGCCTTTGCATTAAGGGTGTCGAAGATAGTTTCAATCAGTATAATATCAGCGCCACCTTCGATAAGGCCACGGGTAGAGGCGCTATAGTCCGCTACCAAATCATCAAAACTGATAGCGCGAAAACCGGGATCATTCACATCAGGCGACATACTACAGGTTTTACTGGTGGGGCCTAGCACACCTGCCACAAAACGTGGCTTATCATCAGTTGAGTATTTATCAGCAGCCTCACGGGCTAACCTGGCAGAAGCTACATTAATCTCGTAAGCTAAATCCTCCATTTCGTAATCAGACATACTGACACGCGTCGCATTAAAGGTATTTGTTTCAAGAATATCGGCTCCTGCCGCAAGGTATTCTTCATGGATTCCACGAATAATTTTTGGAGCGGTAATGGATAACAGGTCGTTATTGCCTTTGATGTCCAGGTGATAGTCAGCAAAGCGTTGACCACGGTAATCCGCTTCCTCCAGCTTATGCTGCTGGATCATGGTACCCATGGCACCGTCAAGGATAAGAATGCGCGAGCTCAGAAGTTGTTTGAGGGTGGTCTGTAAGGCTGTTTTCATGTTGGTATAAATCAAGAAAGTTGGGGAGTGGTTTATACGTTATATTTTGTTAAATGCAAGCTTTCCGCAAGCTAAATTAGGGGTTTTTATATTCAATTAGCAAACCAAATTAGGTAAAAAATAAGGAGAAAAGTGGCAAAAACCCGGGTGGTGTACTTATTATTTATTGTTTTCTTGATTTAAGTCAAGTTGCATGGCAAGAAGACTACTTACGTAGATTAAAGTTCAAATAATTGCTTTTTAACAATTTCAAATAGTGTTCATTTGATGTATTCTCCCACCGCATTAGGGAATGCTAATGTATAATGTTGATGGTAATCTCTATTTTTTAATTATTGTTTAATTTACTTTTGAGGTTTCGAGATGGCGCATAGTACAGCAGCTGGCTCTGTAGAGCAGTATAACTATGATATTGTGAAGAAATTCGCAATTATGGCACTCTTCTGGGGAATCGCCGGTATGACTGCCGGTACCTATATCGCATCAGAATTGGCATGGCCTTTTCTGAATTTTGATATTGCCCAGATTACGTTTGGTCGATTAAGACCCCTGCACACCAGTGGGGTGATCTTTGGATTTGGTGGTAATGCATTATTTGCAACCTCCTATTATATTGTTCAACGCACTTGTCAAACCCGTTTATGGGGTAGTGGCCTGGCCAACTTTACCTTCTGGGGCTGGAATGCCGCTGTTGCGATTGCTGGTGTTGGTTATTTGATGGGTATTACTCAAGGGCGCGAATACGCAGAACCTGAGTGGTATGTAGACCTATTGATTACCGCTGTTTGGGTTGTTTACTTCCTTATCTACACAATGACACTGCTGAAACGTAATCAACCTCATATTTATGTGGCTAACTGGTTCTTTATGAGCTTTATCCTGGCTGTCGCCTTACTGCACATCTTTAATAACCTTGCAGTCCCTGTTAGTTTCTTTGGTGTCAAATCATATAGTTTGTTCTCAGGTGCTCAAGATGCCATGACTCAATGGTGGTATGGTCATAACGCCGTAGGATTCTTTTTGACAGCTGCCTTCCTGGGGATGATGTATTACTTTGTACCCAAGCAAGCTGGACGTCCAGTATATTCTTATCGCCTTTCTATTATTCACTTTTGGGCACTAAGCTTTATGTATATGTGGGTTGGTACTCACCATTTGCACTGGACCGCAATTCCTGACTGGACTTCTTCTCTGGCAGCTGCATTTTCCATTATGTTGCTGATGCCATCCTGGGGCGGCATGATCAACGGTATCATGACATTATCAGGGGCATGGGATAAGTTGCGTTCAGACCCAATTATGATGTTCTTGATTACTTCATTGTCGTTCTACGGAATGTCTACTTTTGAAGGTCCCATGATGTCACTTAAAAGTGTAAATGCTTTATCTCACTACACAGACTGGACGGTAGGTCATGTTCACTCTGGTGCGCTTGGTTGGGTTGCTATGGTTACCTTCGGCTCTTTGTACCACATGATCCCAAAGCTTTGGAATACAACAATTTACAGTGTTAAATTAATCTATGTTCACTTCTTCCTGGCTACTATAGGTATACTGCTATACATCACTGCACTATGGGTGTCGGGTATTGGTCAAGGCTTGATGTTAAGAGCCTTTGATGAATACGGAAATCTGGCTTATAGCTTTATCGAAACAGTTGTCTTTATGCATGGTCCACTTGTTGCACGTGCTGTTGCTGGAATGTTCTTTGTTACCGGAATCCTGGTAATGACATATAACATCTGGATGACAATAGCCAAGCGTGAATCACGTCCCGCTGTTGCAACTTCGACTGCCGCAGCTTAGTAAGCACATTCATAGGAGAATTATTATGTTAAAACATGAAAGTATAGAAACGAATGCTGCCTTACTTATCGTATTGACACTGGCTGCTATCAGTATTGGTGGTTTAGTTGAGATTGTGCCCTTACATTTTATTGAAGGCACTGTTGAAGATGTGAAAAATGCTGACGGTAAGGATGCGGTAAGGCCTTATACACCTCTAGAGCAGTTAGGCCGTGATATTTATATCCGTGAGGGTTGTTATACATGTCATTCACAGATGATCCGCCCTTTTCGTGATGAAGCTTTACGGTATGGCCATTATTCATTGGCGGCAGAATCGCAGTATGATCACCCGTTTCAGTGGGGATCAAAAAGGACAGGACCTGATCTGGCTCGCGTTGGTGGCAAATATTCAAGCTCATGGCATACAAAACACTTAACTGCCCCACGTTCGGTTGTTCCTGAGTCAATTATGCCCAATTATCCCTGGCTCGCTAAAAATGAACTTGATACATCTGAAGTTATGGATAAGATGAAAACTCTCAAGGCCGTTGGAGTACCTTACTCATTAACTAAAATTGAGTATGATGCCAATGTAGAAAAGTTTGGTGAATCTGTTGCTAAAAAACTGGATATTAATGCTGCCGAAAAAAACCTTTTGGCTCAGGCTAAACTTGGTAATTATGACGGTAATCCAGAAAAACTAACAGAAATGGATGCTCTGGTTTCTTAT
>JALWMR010000179.1:0-13468 GCA_027083815.1 Thiotrichaceae bacterium | reverse complement strand
TTGTCAAGTTCCGTGAATCAATGAATGTCAGGAGTAGATAGAAGATGGAAAATATAGCCGCTTGGTTTATGGATTTATCGAATGCAAAGAGCTTAAGCCTGGTCATTCTTTTTGTGACATTTAGCGCTATTGTCATCTATGTCTATGGAAGTAAATCACGTAGTAAGCGATTTGAAGAGTATCGCAATATCCCTTTCCTCGATGAAGACGATGAAAGGATACCAACTTCACAGAGAGAAGGTGAGAAATAATTATGTCGGAAAAACACAAGATCACAAAAGACCCGATTACCGGTGCTGAAACCACTGGACACGTCTGGGACGATACCCTGCAGGAATTTAACAATCCACTCCCCACTTGGTGGCTGTGGGCGTTTTATGCAACGATTATCTTTTCAATTGTATATTGGATTCTTTATCCCTCCTGGCCAACGGGTTTTACTGAAAAAGGTTATACCACGGGAATCAAAACGGTTACCTTTAAATCAGATAGTGGTGAGGAAGTTACAACTCACTGGAATACCAGGGCGCTATTAGCTCATGAGATGCAAAATGACCCTAATGAATTAAAACGTAAGGAAATGGTAAAGACTGTTGCCGCAACTCCTCTTGCTGACGTTATCAAAGACCCGCAAAAAAGTGCTTTTGTGCTTGCCTACGGTAAAGGTATTTTTGGTGATTATTGTGCTGCTTGTCATCAGGCAGGTGGGCAAGGCGTGAGGGGTAGTTATCCTAATCTGGTCGATGATGCCTGGTTATGGGGCGGGGATCCTGCTGATATTGAAACCAGCATCCGTAAAGGACGTCATGGTAATATGCCCGCTCACGCTGGAACCCTTTCTGACGAAGAAATAACAGAGGCTTCAAACTATGTATTAAGTCTCTCGGGTGAAAAAGTCAATGCTGAGCTAGCAGCCAAGGGTAAAGAAATTTTTAATACCAAAGGTTGTTCAGGTTGCCACACACCTGCAGCCACCGGGATGAAAGCACTAGGTTCTGCCAATCTTACTGATAAAATATGGACACAGGCTCATGTGCCTGAAGCCAAGTCTGTAGACGATAAGATCAAGGCAGTAAACACCGTGATTAAAAATGGCATTAAGCGTGAAATGCCCGCTTGGGAGTCACGTTTAACAAATGATGAAATCAAGGTACTTGTTGCCTATATCAAATTATTAAGTTCCAATTAATAAGTAATTTAGCTGATTGAAACGGCCGGTATTTCCGGCCGTTTTTGTTTTTTATATTTTTTTATATTTTTGATTTTGCGGCAATTAGTACAATATGTCCTAAAGAATCCTTGGGGCGGGCTTTATTCATTGAGAAAAAACCGGTAATTGATACTTTTCAATTTTTAATAGTGCTGAGATAGTTAGTATCCTTCTTTTAATCTTTTCAAGTAGAGTAGTAATACAATGAGCGACTTTCCAATTCCTGTTGTAGCTGAATCAGTCTCTATCCATCCACGAACAATAAAAGGCCGATTTCGTAGTTTTAAAACAATTGTTTTGTATCTTGCTTACTTGGTTTATTTTATTCTACCCTGGATACCCTGGCATCGCCCGGTGGGTGCTAATCAAGCTGTTGTATTTGATATGGTCGCCCGAAAGTTTTATATTTTTGGTCTGACGATTTACGCACAGGATATTTTTTGGCTTGCGGCATTACTGTTTTTGGCGGCTGTTCTCCTGTTCTTCTCAACTGCTCTGGTTGGTCGTGCTTTTTGTGGTTATTTCTGCTTTCAAACCCTTTGGACAGATGCTTTTCGTGAAATAGAAAAATTAATTCAGGGCGATCGGGTTAAACGACTTCGTCTTGACAAACAGCCGTGGAATGGTGAAAAAATTTACAAAAAGGTATTAACCCACTTTTTTTGGTTGTTATTAGCTTTTTGGACAGGCTTAACCTTTGTTTTATATTGGGGATACGCCCCTGAGTTGGTTGTTAAGTTCTTCACCGGTCAGGCCCCTTCTGTTGCTTATATCACTGCTTTTGGGCTTATGACAACAACATATATTGCCGCTGGTCTCATGCGTGAAAAAGTGTGTCAGCATGTGTGTCCCTATGCACGTTTTCAAAGTGTCATGATAGATAAGGATACTCTGGTGCCAACCTATGATCCAGAAAGAGGTGAGGGAAAGCAGGGCAGAGCTAAACCTGTAAAGGCCTTAAAAACACTGGAAGCACGCCATGAAGCGGGTGTTGGTGATTGTGTTGATTGTGGTTTGTGTGTTCAGGTTTGTCCAACAGGAATAGACATTCGTGATGGCATGCAATATGAATGTATTCAATGCGGTTTATGTGTCGATGCCTGCGACACCATTATGGATGCACGTGGCTGGGATCGGGGACTAATTCGCTATGAGTCTGAAAATGGTTTAGAACATGGCAAAACACATTTCTTTAAACTTAGAACCTATGGTTACGGGCTAGCTACGCTCGGTGCTATTGCCTTTCTTGTGTGGAGCATGAGTGGGCACAAAATCATTGAAAGTACCGCACGACAAATACGTAGTCCATTATATGTGACTATGTCTGATGGTCGTATTCTTAATAAATATGAACTAAAAGTTGATAATAAATCGCCATTTTCATCACGCTTTGACCTTGAACTAGAGGGCTTACCTGGCGCTGAATTTAATATGGGAGCCATTAAAGATATTTCGTTAAAACCTGATGAAAAACAACGTATACTAGTAAAAGTTCTTCGTGATCCTTCCAAAAGTAACACCAAACGAACTAAGTTTCAGTTTGTTCTTATACCCAAGGAAGGCCAGGTAAAAAAGAAGATTTATATTAACTCACAATTTATTACACCCTGATTGATAACATTACTATATGAATAATTATCCACTCGTTGTTACCTTAGGTAGCGGCTCATTACTGGCATTTTTACTCTTTTTTGTTTTTTTCAAAATCCTTCATTTGGGTGGCAAAATGGCAGCCTTGGCAACGGCCTCCTTAATGTTGCTAATTTATGTGCCTTTGTCTGTCACACACTGGGTGGGCATAGACGTATTTGCCATTCATTTTGCCTTTTTTATGATGATTCCTTATGGTCTGGGGATTATTACTAGTGTGCATGAGGAAAGAAGGATAACAGAAGGCGAAGGTAGTGTTAAAAAAGGGATGCACTGGATACCGGCACTCATTATTGTATTTTTCATTTTACTTGCGGTGGTTGACAGTTTTATTATTTCTACGGCAACCACTGGTTTAAATACCTCCTTGTCGAAAATTTTATTACCCAAGGCTGAAAGTAATGACATTAGCCGTAATATTAGCTCTCGGTTTACCGGTGCTGTGTCTTACGATCTTCAGGATGAAGAAAAGAAGTTCGACCAATATGTCGACAAATTACAGAAACAGCGTGAAAGAGGTTGGCGTATCGGTGGTGGTTGGGACAAAACCCCAGTGATAAACCAGCCCGGTACATTTCGTCTGACAGCTAAAGACAAAATGGGAAAACCTATTACCGAAGCGACTGTGACGACTGAATTCAGGCGTTCCTCCGATATGAAACAGGATCGTTTAATTCACTTGAAAGAAACCGGACAGGGCGTCTACAGCGGCAGTATAACCTTACCTTTGGCGGGCTGTTGGGGTATGAAAATACATGTTACCAAAGGCAAAGATGACCATGAAATACGAGGTGAAACTGAGGTTGCTGTTCTAAAAGATGGTAAACTGCATATTCCTGAATGTATAGATGGTGAACCTGATATTGATGAGAAGCGAACCCGTTAATCAGGGAGAAAAGTGGCAAAAAGTAGGGGGGTGTACTTTTATACCTTTATTTATGTCCTTTTATCGCCTGTTTAGGCTCTTTTTTACCATTTATTCATTATGTTGGGTGCGCTCACGGTTAAGCGCACGGTTTTGAGCATGGAAAAGAGCAAAAAATGCTTTCATTGTGGCTTACCGGTGCCGACAGGCTCTTCTTATCAGGTAGAAATCAATAAAAAAATAGAATCTATGTGCTGCATGGGCTGTCAATCCGTCGCTCAAGCTATAGTCGATAACAATCTGACCGATTTTTATAATCATCGAACCAAAAATTCTCAAAAGCCGGTTGATTTGATTCCAGCCGAGCTACAGGTCTACGATAATGAGTCGCTTCAACAAAGTTTTGTTACAACCGAAACAGGCAGTATTCGCGAGGCATCTCTCATTTTGGAAGGCATCGTCTGTGCTGCCTGTGTCTGGTTAAATGAGCACCACGTAAAACAACTAGAAGGTGTTATTGATTTTCGCGTTAACTACTCAACTCATCGGGCCAGTCTAAAATGGGATAATGACAAAATAAAGCTGAGTGATGTCCTAAAGGCGATTGCCGATATTGGTTATAACGCCCATCCTTTTGATCCTGGTCGTCTGGAAACACTACAAAAAAAAGAAAAATCTGCCGCATTAAGGCGTATTGCTGTAGCTGGTATTGGCATGATGCAGGTAATGATGCCTGCGATTGCTTTGTATATTGGCGAACATTCGGATATGACGGCGTCTATGCAGCAGTTTTTACGCTGGATTAGCCTAATTATTACCACACCTGTTGTTTTTTACTCTGCAAGAGTCTTTTTCAGCGCTGCCTGGAGAGATCTAAAACGTGGTGTTTTTGGCATGGATGTGCCCGTCTCCATAGCCATTGGCAGCACCTATATCGCTAGCGTCTGGGCAACATTAGCCAACACTGGCGAAGTCTATTTTGATTCGGTTGTTATGTTCACCTTTTTCTTGCTGATAGGACGTTTTCTTGAAATGGGTGCACGTCACAAGGCAGGGCAGGTTGCTGATGAATTAATCCGCTTATTACCCGATACGGCAACACGACTTGATATAGAAGAAGATGGTAGCGAAAAGCAAACACTGATCAGTGCTAATGAATTGTCTTTAAATGATCATGTATTAATAAAGCCCGGTGAGACCATTCCGGCTGATGGTGTTGTGATACGAGGGGTGAGTAGCACCAATGAATCCTTATTGACGGGCGAAAGTTTACCGTTGCCTAAAGAACCAAACGATACGCTTATTGGTGGCACGGTAAACGTAGAAAGCCCTTTAGTTATGCGTGTCGAAAAGCTGGGTGATAGCACAACCTTATCCTCCATAATTCGTTTACTTGACAGGGCGCAAAGTGAAAAGCCCGATCTGGCGCGCTTTGCTGATCGTAGCGCCGGTATCTTCGTCATTCTACTGCTTATAATAGCCATCGCTGTTTTTATCGTCTGGTGGTTTATTGATCCATCAAAGGCCTTTTGGGTAGCACTTTCGGTGCTTGTCATAACCTGCCCCTGTGCCTTATCACTGGCAACTCCAGCGGCACTCACAGCGGCCACTGGTAATTTAACCGAGAAGGGAATACTCACTACACATGGACATGCCCTGGAGACCCTTGCAAAATTACGCCACATGGTCTTTGATAAAACAGGCACGTTGACCTATGGACGTCTAACGGTTTCAGATATAGAGATACTATCCACAAATAAAGACCCTAATAACATCGAGAGCTTTAAACAAATTTCTGCCGGCCTGGAATCGGCATCTGAGCACCCGCTGGCACATGCTATTATGCGCTTAACTAAAACACCTGTTAAGATAGAAAACCTAAAGGCAGAATCTGGGCGTGGCGTTGAAGGTGTTTATAAAGGTAAACGCTATCGTATTGGTACTAAACAATTTGTATCCGAAATTGTCCAAAGTAAAACTCCATTTAAAGAGCAACAGAAACCTATCCAGGAGGGATTAATATCCCCTGTCTATTTTGCTTGTGAGAATGAATGGCTTGCCATTTTTTATTGTCAGGATGAATTACGCTCCGAAGCCAAACAAGCCATAAAGGAACTGTCAAAGTTGGGGGTTAACGTGGCGTTACTCAGCGGCGATGGCAAAAAAGCCGTTGAAACCATTTCACGGCAGTTAGGTATTGCTGAACGCAAGTCTCAGTTATTGCCCGCTGATAAACTTTCTTATGTCCAAAAATTACAATCACAGGGTAATGTTGTTGCAATGGTTGGTGATGGTGTTAATGATGCGCCAGTACTGGCAGCTGCCAATGTTTCTATCGCCATGGGCCGAGGGTCACAGCTGGCACATGCCAGTGCAGATATGATTTTGTTATCTGAAAACCTGCTACAACTACCCGGAGCAATAAAACTGTCACGTAGAATGCAGTCGATTGTACATCAAAACTTTTCCTGGGCAATTCTCTATAATGTTATTGCCATACCCATAGCCGCGATGGGCTGGATAACCCCATGGATGGCTGCAATTGGTATGTCCATGAGTTCTTTGGTTGTTGTTTTAAATGCATTGCGATTAAAACGATAGAAAAACAACGCTAAATTTATAAATACTCCGGGATATTTAGTAAACCTAACAAATAAATCAATTCATTTTTACTAATATTACCAAAGCTTTTGCGTAGTTCTAGTAATAACTTTTCAGCATAACGTTCACTGATATCCTGCTCTACGATTTTTTTCATGGGCTGACCTGAAATAAGATGTTTAAGAACGGCTTTTTTCCTGGGGGTAAGTGATTCAAGGATAGGCAGTATAAAGCTATATCGGTCATCCTGGTTGACAATCATGTGGTCATGATAAACCTTGGAGCAGGCTTTTAAATAATGAAGAATCTCTTTGTTAATTGGTTCAACTTTCCTGTTTAGTTGTATGACACAAACACCCGCTATACCTGCATCGTTACTTAAGGTTGGAAAGGAGATACCCCTGGTAATACCAAAATCGTTTCTGGCAACGGCATTTATATGTTTTTCTTCACTGCTTAATTCAATCGTTTCTGCAACTTCCCACCAGTCTATTATGCCCATCTGGCCTGATTCTACAAGACGAATGAGAAAATCATGCTTGTCATAACCGTGTTCGATATAGTGTTCAACAAATGATTTGTAACGTTTTGAATACTGAAAAACAGGCTTTATTGATTCTGATTTAAGTGCTAATTTAGGAATAAAGGTATACAACAGTGCATCGAAACCTGTATTTAGTACAGCCTCTTCAAGCACCTGAAACTTCTGATCAATATGCTTTTTCTTATAGAGCTTTTCTGCAATTCCTGCGTGTTTCAAGTGAAGCCCCTAACATTATTATAGTTGCCTTAGTATAAGATATATCTATAGAGTAGGAAACCCTACCTTGTTGAGCAGGGTAAATTTGGTTAACGTAGCGCGCGAAAAACCTTTGGAGCTAGTTCGAGTTGATAACGTATATTTGGGAGAATGGGTTATTAATGAGTATTAGTATTACCAGAGGTTTTTCTTTTTTTATGGCTGAACTTTACAGTTTCTTAAAATTTCCTGAAGCCTCCATGATCCCATTTCTTGCGTCTTATTGATATTGCGAAGTGGAATATTTTCTGGATCCGGGTATTTTTTAAGTGCCTTTTCCAGGCTTTTTTCCCGAATTAAGTGCAACATAGGATAGGGTGAACGATTGGTATAATGACTTGCATCCTCTTCATCTATTCCCTCAAAACAATAGTCCGGGTGAAAGCTGGCAAGCTGATAAATACCCTCAAACCCCTGCTTTTGCAAGAGTTGGTTAGAAAGCTCCAGAAAGTCCAGGTAATCATGAAATAATTCAAAAGAGTCTGGAAAGATTAATAAACTTGTTTCTAATTCAGGATGATTATCCAGCTCATGACAATTTGATATAAGTTGGTATAGCTGCTCCTCAATAGGTGTATCAAAAACAACTCGATAGGCTATCCGCTCCTTGATGAACTCACGTTTTGCAAACGGGCAAATATTATAGGCAATGATAAAATCAGAGACCCAATTCTTTGTCTCTTGAATAACAAGGTCGGTATTCTTGTTGTTAACCATGTGCTATCAGCAGGTAAATGACTAATAAAAATATTGCAATCATGGTACTGGTTTCAAGCCAGTTAACCTTGCCGTCATCCTGGACCGCTTTCCATAAAACCAGCATAGAAGGAAAACCCAATAAAATAGCGCTGGTAGTGTGAATATCGATGGGTATAACACCATCAGCTCCATCAAGTGCTGGTATAATACCGGATTGTGTAAAAGCCGCTAGCATAATCATCGCAATTGGTAACACCAGAAAAGGAACTTGCGTAATCGCACCAGAAGCATTTGCCATGGCGATATTGTATTTCTTTTGAGCGTGAGCCGTGCCTATCATTACAAAGGCACCAGCAGAAGCAAATACGCTGAGGATAATAGCACCAAACATTTCAGAGTATCCGGCTGCTTCGAGTTTATGAACAAGAATACCGGCAAACTCGCCGACAGAATGACCACCAACAATGGAAGCAATAAGCCCTGCCAATGCAAATAAAACAATAGAGCCAATAGGCATTAGTTTTTCATCCTCAGCCATCTCTAATGGAATGTCTTCTACAGATTCTGGTTTATGCTCACTGGAAAAACGCTTGACCAGTCGGGTGATTGCCACCACTTGAATTAACAATAGAATTGTTCCAAAGACATAAAGATCGGTGGTACTTAATGACGTGCCATTGTTAGCTCCAGTGCCTCCACCCAATGAAAATGCTTTCATTAACAACATAATGATACCCAAACTAAAAAATACACCAGCCGCTGCGGCATATAAATCAGTACTTAATCCAACCAGAGGTTTGGGTAAGTGAGCGTTACCTTCAACATCACGCGGCAGTGCTCCGCAATACAGGCCAAATGCTGCTGCGCCAACATGCAACGTTAATATTGTGACAATAAATCCTACCCGAGGAGTTGCCATTAAAACAAAAGCAAGCATAACTAGTTCAGGTATATTGCTTGATAAACCTGCCATGGTGCCGGCAACAAAAGAATTCATTTTCTTGCGTTTAGCATAACCATCAACTGCCATAATCATCATTTCAGATGAAGCAAAGACAACAATTAGCCCGCCAACACCTAATAATATTCCAAATAACCAACCATGAGTCTCAACAAAAAAAGTAGCAATGCCAATGAGCAAAAGGCCGGAAATAAGCATCCAAAGCCATTGTTTTCCGTGTTGATTATCGCCCTTATGATTATCAGGTTGTTTTTCAGCTTGGTTTTTAATCTGGGTATATGCCATGGGTTTATTAATACCTGTCATTTAACAAAGGACGGTATTATAAGCACAAAACAGCCAAAAAGGGGGAGGGTGTATCTTTGATTTACTATCTGTTCTCAAACCAAAAATTTTCTTGCGATATACCGTTAATCTATTGCTTTTGCACCCTGGCCGATTAGCTTATAAACTGGTAAGTAAATATTAACTAGGAATATTGACTGCTGTTTCATCCTAATAAATAAAAAAACGAATATGAATAAGAATAACGCACTAGAAAAAATAAAAATTGCACGCATTGAAAATCAAACAATGCTTGAAGATGGCCAATCACTCATCTATGGAGAAGGAGTCGATACATTTCAAGAGCCAGAGTCCTATGATGAGTGCGCCTTTGCCATTTGGATTAATGACAATGCCCAATGTTTAGCAGACTGTGAGTGGTTTAAAACGATTAAAACTGAACACCAAAATACCTATGAAGCTCATCTACGTCTTTATAATGAAACTTTAAGAATTTATAACCCAAAAACACATGACGAATTACTGGAAACCTACTCAATTCTGGAAGAAAACTCAGAGCGTTTAAATGAAGCCTTAAAAGTAGCCGAAAAAGAACTTAATGCACTTTCTGATGAAGAATTGGAAGCCTATGAAAGGAAAACTACTGTCAATAATGAAGAATCAAAACAGCAGGAATTGACTCCTGACATTGAAAAATTAAGCTCACAAAATGAAAACGATGCTATTTTGCCAACTATCAACTTTGAACAAAGTAATGAACAAACAGAGCTTCACAGATTGCTTAAAGAACAGGATTTAAAACAGTTAGAGCTAGAGCAAGCCCTAACGCAACAAGAGTTGAATCAGCTACATGAAAGAGAAGAGTTAACAAAGCAAAGTATTGAGCAATTAAAACAATATCAACAATTAAAACAAAAAGAGATCCAGTCTTATAGCAAGGAGCTACAAGGCAAGGAAAACCAGAAAAAAAACGAACAGAATCTCAAGCTAACAGAATTGGAAGAGCTAAAAGCATTAACCAAAGAAAAACAGCAAGAGCTAGAACAAATGGAAATGCTCAGTCATAAACTTGAACAGAAAAAAATTGAGGGACAAAAACAAGTTGAAGAAAGCCTTAAGCACCTGATTGAACAACAGAATCTTATTAAAGTTGACATCGACCAGCTAGAGAAACAGTTAACAGTAAGACAACGAGACCTTAAACAGTTAAAGGAACAAGTCGCTCTCACAGAGCAGGATATCGAACAAATAGAAGATCAAAAAAAGGTAAAACAAGACAATTTAACAGCACTTAAGGAACAAGAGTCAAAAAATAACGCTGAACTGGAGCAAGAAAACCAGAGACAAGAACAATTAAAGCAACATAAAGCAGAGGTTGAAGCGTTAAAACATAACGATCTTAATGACCTCGAAAAGCAACGGCAAACCAAACAACAAGAACTTATTGTTATAGAACAAAATTTACAAGCCATCAATCAACAGCTTTTTGAAATAACGCAGTCAAAACAAAATGAAATTAAACAACTAGATCAGCAACAACAATCTAAGAAAAGTGATTTAAAGCAATTAAAAGATGCACAAAATAATAAGCAAAATGAATTGGATCTGATCAAAAAGAAACAATCCCAAATTCATAAAGAACTGGAAAAAATTGCTCCGCAAAAGAAAGCCGTAAATGCCTCAACATCAGAGAAAGAAAGCAAAGCTGATGCTAGCCAGGACGAAGAGACCAGTGAGGAAATTACAGCCTCATAAATAGTGATAAAGGCATCTTTTTAAGCAAGTTGCCCGAGGTTGCCCTTAATAAGTGTCTCCTTAACGTTTAAAGTATAAAACTTTAAGTCCCTTGTTCTCAGCATCAACAAAAACCTCAGGAGGAGATATTGTCTCCATAAAGGTATAGCCTGGTGCAAATTTACGCATATTATCTATAAGAAACTCTCGGCCAAGTTCTGGTGCATTTAAACACAATAACAATTCACTTTGCATTGCCATAAATTCATCAAGTCTTCGCATGATTTTTGGATAATCTTTTATGATGTTTACACTACCTTTCTGAAAAGTGGGCGGATCACAAATTAACAAATCAAAGGGGCCATGTTTTTTTAAACGATCAAACGATTTCATAATATTGATCTTTTCAAAGCGAATTTTTTTCAAAGAGTGATTATTTAGTTGGTGATTCTTTCTACCAATACTTAATGCGGGGCTACTTAAATCAACGTTTAAGACAGATTCGGCATCCCCCTCAATTGCTGCTACAGAGAAGCCACAGGTATAAGCAAACAGATTTAAAACACATCTGTCTTTACTGTGGCTTTGTACCCACTGGCGACCATTTTTCATATCCAGAAATAACCCGGTATTTCGTGATTTTCCCAATTGTATTAAAAAACGTAATTTATTCTCCTTTATGACTATGTTCTCAATTGCATCTCCCCAGATTACTTCAATTGGCCCGGCTAATTGATAACGATGTTGCACCTGTATGCTTCTACAATCAGGAAACAAATCAAGTAATCGATTTATCAGTCCTTCCTTATTGACAGGATTTATAAGCGGCTCTTCCGCGAATAATGTAATTAAAATAACCGGCGGCAACCAGTCAATGCAGATATGCTCAAGCCCTTTATAAGCATGGCCACGACCATGAAAAATTCTCTGGGCTTCTGTATGTGAATCCTGGCTATGGGGAAACGTGCAGTTGTTGAGGAGTTGATTAAGATCATCCATTTAGAAAATGCCAAAAAAGTAGGAGGAGTGCGTACACCGGAATAAGGTAACACCTAAACCGGCAATATGGGTAACACAAATGTAAACAATGGTTTTGCATTTCCATTGCTGATAAAGATAGAGCAAAAAGTACACCCCCCACCTTTTTTACGGTTTTCAACCGCCCTACGGGTAGTTGTCGCTGCGCTCCAACATTATCTCGCCTACGGCTCGGTTTCATTTTTGTCTATTGTTTATATGCCAGGAAATTTAATCAATAATACAAACAATATTTAGCTTAATCCAGGCTTAACAAGGACTTAGAAATATTATCTGGATAGTTTAGTATTCTAGTTTTTATCCACAGACTAAAATGCAAGCTTTAATTTTTCATAAAAGTGTCATATCCGACGATTTATTACTTTATTTTGTTATTATTACCGTGTAAGTATATGTAAATTATATAATAATATGATGTGGTTAATTTTTGATCAATCAGTAGGGGAGCTTAGTTTAGCGGGGTTTTCAGGTATAATACACAGTGATATGCACAGACTTATCCACAGATTTTGTGGACAAGTAATTGTTAAAAAATAGTCAAGTTTTTTTAATTGTAAAAATACTAATTTATTTTTTAATATTTTTGAACCTCCGTATCAAGGGTTTATCTCGTTTGCTTATGTTGTTTGGCATAATGGAGAAAAAGGCCAGGCCGAGCGTAGCGAGACAATGTTGGAGCGCAGCGACAACTACCCGAAGGGTGCGTTTAAAACGCATAAAACCCCGGGGGTGTACTTATATTAAGGGTTCTCTGATTTAGTTTCTTTCATCGTAAACCAGGCATGTATCATCAATGTTACAAAAATAATTGTTCCACCAATAAATACCGCATTGGAGGGGGCTTCTCCAATGAAGAACCAGGCCAGATAAGCGCCAAAGATGGTCTCTAATGGCATAATCATGCCGACTTCAGCGGCTGGCATATAGCGTGGCCCAAGTGTGATTAATGAAAATGCCAGTGTTGTCACCAGGCCCATGCCAAGTAGATAGGGCAGTGCTTTATCATCTAATAACAGTGGGCTTGTGGAAGAAACTGCAATGGCAATGGCTGCGATTGCTGCCGTTGTCAAACCGGCTATCGCCATTGCGGGCACCATATTAATATTTTTTTCCTGTCGGGTAATGGTAAAGTTTACCGCCAATAAAATAGCCGTTACTAGTGCGCTCATATCACCCCAGAAACCACCTGTTTTAAAGCTGTTGAGCATAATAAAGGCGGTTGCGGCAATAATAATAGCTATTGTTATCCAGGTACGCAGATTGGTTTTTTCATGTAAAAATGCCCAGCTGAAAATAGCTGCAAAAACAGGCGAGATGCTAATAATGACTAACGCATTGGCGATGCTGGTATATTGCACACCGGTGACGAAAAAGGTGGTGCTTAGGCCAAAGAATATACCCAGCATTATACCCATTTTGCCGATTTTGATAAATTGGCGTAATGCGGTATTGCCATAGGTAAAGAAAATAACTAGTGTAATACCCAGGGCAAACAACAGGCCGCGCCAAAAAAGAATCGTCCAGGTATTCGAATCTGCAAGACGCACCAATAAGGCATCGGGGCTGAGGATAAAGACACCCAGTAAGGTAATCAGCAAGCCTTTTAAATGCTGTGACATGCTGGTA
>JALWMR010000178.1 GCA_027083815.1 Thiotrichaceae bacterium | reverse complement strand
GCTGTTTCCTTTAAGCGAGGTGTTAATTTTTCTTCCTTCATAACCCCGGGCACTTCAGCGCTATAAATGGACATTCCACCAATGCCTAACTGAGGTATTACCGCTACCGCCAGCACAATCAATCCCATTCCGCCAAACCATTGTAGCTCTTGACGATAAAACAAAAGTGACGGTGGCATATCATCCAGGCCTGATAAAACAGTCGCGCCTGTGGTTGTTACACCAGAAACCGCTTCAAATAATGAGTCAACTACAGAGGTATGCAGAATAAGATCGAATGGAATAGATGCTAGCAAACCCACTACCAGCCATACTAATACAATGATTAGAAATCCATCGCGACGATAAAGATCACATTTTACCAACCTGAAAGGAAACCAGAGAGTCAAACCAATGGCAATATTAATGGTCAACGCTTCCAAAAAACGCATCGCAACGGCATCTTGATACCAGATAGAAACGAACAGGGGAGGAATGAATATAATAGAAAACAACAGACAAAGGCTGCCTACCGTTTGAGCAACTTTTCTAAATCGTGAGATTTTCATTTTGTCTGGTTGCTAAACAAGCTACCTATGATGAAAAGTGATTTGGTACATAGACGTTACTCCGATTCTGAGTTAATCCCAAATAGTATAGACCCTAATCCCACTCACACTCTTTAAAAATTTTGTTCTTACACTGGTTTACACAAATTGATCGATCAAGGCGCTCATAAATATGATGAATAGCATCGGATTTAGAATCAAAAAAATGGTCATTACCTATCTGTTTAATAATGCCTGACTCAGCGGCAAACTCATATACATTCGCTTTTAAGCCTACAAAATACAGCCCTCCGTCCATCTTCAACAAACGGTCATTTTCAGCCGCCAGCATTTCGGCCCCTGCCAAATCAATAAAGTTGATACCACTAGCCTCAATCAGGATATGATGGATTTTTTCCTTGTCAGTGATCTTCCCCAGCACCTTTTGAATATGATTAACCGAGCCAAAATAAACTGACATATCGATGCGAATAATTTTAAGCTGGGGACATTCCGCAAGAGGTTTCTCATCTACGCGAACAAACTTGCGATGAGGTGACATAGAATCAACCGATAATACCGGAACGTTAGGTGTTGATGTTTTCGCCAGGAAAAGAATCAGGGAAAGCAACACACCTAAATAAATGGCAAACTCCAACTCTAAAAAGAGTGTTGCAAAAAAAGTCGTCAACAGTATGGCAGACTCGGAAACACTAAAGGATAAGGTTTGCCTGATATGATGAAAATCAATCAGGTTATAAGCCACCAGCAAAATGATTCCACCCATAGCGGCAATAGGCAAATAAGCGGTTAATGGCGCAATTAACAGTACGATTATCATCAAAAAGATCGCGGCAAAGATTGCCGACATGGGTGTTTTAGCACCTGCTTCATAATTTATGCCAGATCGTGTAAAGGAACCTGAGCCGGCATAACTGGAAAAGAAACTACCGGTGATATTTGACAAACCTTGACCAATAAACTCCTGATTGGTGTCAATACGCTGACCCGACTTTGTTGCCACTGCACGACTGATAGATACAGCCTCGATCAATCCCAATAACGCAACAGCGAAAGCCTCAGGCGCCAATTCTCTGATGGTTTCCAATGAGAAGTCAGGTTTTGACAACGGGGGAAGGTGCGCTGGAATTTCACCCACTAAGTCAATCTCAGTGTAATCCTTGAGAAATAGGGCCAGGATACTACCAACCACCATGCCTATTAATAGACCCGGCGATTTAGGAAACATCTTTTTAGCGCTAAAGGCAGTTATTAGAGTAACCAGAGCAATAAGCACAAGATAGGGATTAGCATCACCAATGCTTTTAAATAAATCAACCCAGGTTTCCAGAAAGGACTCCCCCTTGGCAATATGAATACCCGTAATATGCTTCATTTGACTGGTGGCGATAAGGATTGCCGCACCTGCTGTAAAGCCAATAACAACCGTGTGTGAAACAAAATTTACCAATGAACCCAAACGCGCCAAACCGAAAGCTAGCTGGTAAACTCCGGCTAAAAATGTCAAGGTTAAAGCAAGTGAAATAAACTCAGGAGAACCTGGCTCGGCATGTGAACTTAAGGCCGAAAATACTACAATTGATATCGCCGTAGTCGGCCCGGAAACAAGGTGATAAGATGAGCCAAAAAGAGCGGCCACTATCGGCGTTACCATGGCCGTATACAAACCATACTCGGGTGGAAGGCCTGCAATCGTAGCAAAGGCAACACCTTGAGGAAGCACAATAACTGCGCCCGTTAAACCAGCAATAATATCCGCTTTTAGAGTATCTTTATTGACCAGCTTCAGCCAGGCCAGAAAAGGGAAAATGGCTTCAAGTTTCATCGTTTCACCAGATAAGGAGGTATCTGAAACACAGCATATATTAGAGAAAGCTTATGCTATGTAATAAATGCGCTGGATTATACGACTTACTGAAAATTTTGCGACTATTATCTAATAATTATTTGATAAAAGTACACCCCCCACCTTTTTGGCTGTTTTCTCCCATATGTTTTCCTCCATCTTAATGAGACCTTTGCACGAAAGTATGGCGAGAGAAAAATTAGCGTAATTTTCCTGGTTTTTTGTAGATTTGAGGGTAATAGCAGGGCTATTGACCGAAAATATACGAAAAAACAGGGGAATTTAAGCAATTTTTATCCGTCATATCT
>JALWMR010000177.1 GCA_027083815.1 Thiotrichaceae bacterium | reverse complement strand
GTGTATATTCACTCTGGAAAATGAGCATTTCAGTTTTTTAGAGTGTTAACAAATTATAAGAATATTCTTTAATCGCTAAACGGAGATCATATGCTTGCGGAGTATCTGCCAGTTCTTGTGTTTTTAGGTGTGGGATTTGCTATGGCTATTGTCATGTTGATTCTAGGCTTTCTGCTCTCCCCTCATAAACCTGATGCGGCTAAAGATTCGCCATTTGAATGTGGCTTTGAAGCTTTTGAGGACGCGCGTATGAAATTTGATGTGCGTTATTATCTTGTTGCTATTCTTTTTATAATCTTTGATCTCGAAATTGCCTTTTTATTCCCTTGGGCTATTGTTCTCGATAAAATTGGCCTATTTGGCCTGCTGGCAATGGGGTTGTTCTTGTCGGTTCTTATCATTGGTTTTATTTATGAATGGAAGAAGGGAGCTCTTGAATGGGAGTGATCGAAGGTAGATTTCAGGAAGGATTTGTTACGGCAAAGCTTGATGGGTTGATAAATTGGGCGCGGACGGGTTCAATGTGGCCAGTTACTTTTGGCTTGGCATGTTGTGCTGTCGAAATGATGCAGGCAGGTGCTTCTCGCTATGATATGGATCGGTTTGGTATATTGTTTCGTCCCAGCCCGAGACAGTCGGATGTATTGATTGTTGCGGGTACTTTAACGAATAAAATGGCGCCAGCATTACGCAAAGTCTATGATCAAATGGCCGAGCCTCGCTGGGTTATATCCATGGGTTCTTGTGCGAATGGTGGCGGTTATTATCACTATTCATACGCAGTTGTGAGAGGTTGTGATCGTATTATCCCTGTGGATATTTATGTTCCCGGTTGCCCACCTACTGCAGAAGCTTTGTTGTATGGCATTATTCAATTGCAAAATAAAATTAAAAACACCAATACAATAGCCCGTCAGGATGTTGCTTAATGAGTAATAAGATGCTAGAGGATTTGGGTGCCCATATTGAAAACTCTTTTCCAGATGGGGTGGACGTTTCTATTGCGTTTGACGAGGTTTCTGTTGAAGTACTTTCTTCACGCTATTTGGAAGTTGCACGGTTTTTGCGTGATGACAGTCAATGTGCATTTGATCAATTAAGTGATTTATGTGGTGTTGACTATCTAACATACGGTTTGGATGAGTGGGATACGGATGGTTCGAGTTTTACCCGAGGGGTGAAACGCACTTTTTCTTTTGAGACTGACGAAGAGAGTTTGGGTAGTAATGTTGACTTTGATGGTAAGCGCTTTGCAGTGGTCTCTCATCTCCTTTCTGTTAAGAAAAATCAACGAATAAGGCTTAAAGTGTTCTGTGAAGATAATGAGTTTCCTGTTTTGGATTCTATAACACATATCTGGAATTCAGCAAACTGGTATGAGCGTGAAGCATTTGATCTGTATGGTGTTATGTTTAATGGTCATCCAGACCTGAGAAGAATTCTTACGGATTATGGCTTTATTGGTCATCCATTCAGAAAAGACTTCCCATTAATAGGGCAGCTAGAAATGCGCTATGATGATGAGCAAAAACGTGTGGTTTATGAGCCCGTTTCAATAGAGCCTCGTATTCTCGTTCCGAGAATTATCCGAGAATCCAGGCATGCTCCTGTCTCATCGGGAGAAGATTAATGCCAGAGATTCGTAATTTCACTCTTAATTTTGGCCCTGCTCATCCTGCTGCCCATGGCGTACTTCGCTTGATTCTGGAGATGGATGGTGAGGTTATACAGCGAGCTGATCCGCATGTCGGGTTATTGCATCGTGGTACAGAGAAATTGGCAGAAAGTAAGCCATATAACCAAAGCATTGGTTATATGGATCGGCTTGATTATGTTTCAATGATGTGTAATGAGCATGGTTATGTTCTAGCAATAGAAAAAATGCTTGGTATTGAAGCGCCAATACGTGCTCAATATATCCGTACAATGTTTGATGAGATTACCCGTATTCTAAACCATTTATTATGGATAGGTGCGCATGCGCTCGATGTTGGCGCTATGACAATGTTTCTTTATGCGTTTCGTGAGCGTGAGGATTTAATGGATGTTTATGAGGCGGTATCCGGTGCTCGTTTGCATGCAACCTACTATCGCCCGGGTGGAGTGTATCGCGATATACCTGATTCAATGCCACTACATGAGCCATCAAGATGGACAAGTGAAGCTGATGTGAGGCGATTGAATGCTAATCGGATGGGCTCAGTTCTTGATTTTATTGATGATTTTACTCAGCGGTTTCCTGCCCATGTAGATGAGTACGAAACTTTGTTAACGGATAATCGTATTTGGAAGCAACGTTTGGTTGATATAGGTATTGTTTCTCCTGAGCGTGCTTTACAGCTAGGCTTGACAGGAGCCATGCTTCGTGGCTCGGGTGTGGAGTGGGATTTGAGAAAGAAACAGCCCTATGCTATGTACGATCAGGTTGAATTTGATGTTCCTGTTGGTAAAAATGGTGATAGCTACGATAGATACCTGGTGCGCATGGAAGAGATGAGGCAGTCAAACAGAATCATTAAACAGTGTGTAGATTGGCTGCGTTCAAATCCTGGACCGGTAATGCATGAAGATCATAAAATCACCCCGCCACAACGTGAAGAGATGAAGGGTGATATGGAGTCCCTTATTCATCATTTTAAGTTGGCTACCGAGGGTTATTGCTTGCCGGAGGGTGAAGCATATGCAGCTGTTGAGCATCCAAAAGGGGAGTTTGCTTGTTATATTGTTTCTGATGGAGCAAATAAGCCATATCGTTTAAAAGTCCGTGCTCCCGGCTTTGCTCATATGTCGGCTATGGATGAATTGACAAAAGGACATATGCTGGCAGATGTTGTAACAGTTATTGGAACGATGGATATTGTATTTGGCGAGGTCGATAGATAATGACTAGTTCGCGATCAAAAACAGTTTTAACTAAGCATGAGATTACTGAGATTGATAGCTGGTTAAAGCGGTACCCGGAGGATCGTTCTCAATCTGCTTTGCTTGCTGCCTTGCGAGCCGTCATGCATGAAGATCATTATTTGTCTGTCGAAAAGATGGACGCGGTTGCTGAATATTTGGGAATCCCCGAAGTTGCCGTGTATGAGGTTGCAAGTTTTTACTCCATGTTTGAACTGGATGAGAAGGCCGTTGCTGAAAATACTATTGCAGTGTGCACAAATATTTCTTGCATGTTAAACGGTTCTGACAAAATTGTAGAGCATATTGAAGAGCGGCTAGGTATTAAGATGGGAGAAACTACTCCCGATGGCAAGTTTTTCTTTAAGGTGGAAGAAGAGTGTTTGGCCGCTTGCTGCGGTGCTCCTATGATGCAATTAAATCATGTGTATCATGAGAATTTAACACCCGAAAAGGTAGATCAGTTATTGGATTCTGTTTCGTTATGCAAAGCTGAAGAGGAGCAGAATAATGGTTGATCAGGTCTGCTTCACGACAAAAAAATATGGTAAAGATTCATATACACTTGAAAACTACTTGAAAACGGGTGGCTATGAGTCATGGAAGAAAATATTAAAAGAAAAAACACCCGTTGATGACATTATTGATGAGGTGAAAGAGTCTGGTCTAAGAGGTAGAGGCGGGGCTGGTTTTCCAACCGGTCTAAAGTGGAGCTTTATGCCGCGAAATATGCCAGGGCAAAAATATATTGTTTGTAACTCGGATGAATCTGAGCCAGGTACTTGTAAAGACAGAGATATTTTACGCTTCAATCCCCATGCGCTGGTAGAAGGAATGGCGATTGCCGGTTATTGTATTGGTGCTACGGTTGGCTATAACTATATGCGTGGCGAATTTATGGATGAGCCTTTTATTCGTTTTGAGCAGGCAGTCAAAGAGGCTTATGATGCAGGGCTTCTTGGAAAGGACATTCAGGGAAGCGGCATTGATTTTGACTTACATGGAAGCCTGGGAGCTGGTGCCTATATTTGTGGTGAAGAAACTGCGTTATTGGAATCTCTGGAAGGAAAAAAAGGTCAGCCTCGATTTAAACCCCCATTTCCTGCCTCTTTTGGTTTGTACGGCAGACCAACGACGATAAATAATACGGAAAGCCTGTCATCAATCCCGGTAATCTTACGTGGTGGTGGAGAGCGGTTTAAAAATATGGGTGTTGAGGGGTCGGGAGGAGAGAAGCTTTTCTCTATGTCGGGACACTTGAATAGCCCTGGAAATTTTGAAGTTCCAATGGGGATCCCTTTTAGAGAGCTGCTAGAAATGGCGGGAGGGGTGAAGGATGGAAATCGCTTGAAGGCTGTTATTCCCGGTGGGTCTTCTGTGCCTGTATTGCCGGCAGATACCATGATGGAATTAACAATGGATTATGATTCAATAGCTAAGGCTGGATCTTATCTAGGTTCTGGTGCCGTTATCGTGATGGATGAGACAACGGATATGGTCAAAGTCTTACACCGTATTTCACGCTTTTATTTTTCTGAGTCCTGCGGTCAGTGCACACCCTGTCGAGAAGGAACAGGTTGGTTGTATCGGATGTTAAGCCGTATCGTTGAGGGAAAGGGGATGCCAGAGGATATAGATCGTCTTGAAGAGGTCGCTCATAAAATAGAAGGCCGTACAATTTGTGCCTTGGGTGAGGCAGCAGCAATGCCTGTTTGGAGCTTTGTTAAAAACTTCAGAGAAGAATTTGTTTACTATGTTGAAAATGGTTGCTCAATGGTGGATAGCAAGTGAGTAAGGATAAGATAACAATCACAGTAGACGATAAAGAGATAGAAGCCGTTGCAGGTTCTATGTTGATTGAAGTGGCTGATGAAATTGGTATCCATATCCCCCGCTTTTGTTATCACAAAAAGCTTTCTGTGGCTGCTAATTGTCGTATGTGTCTGGTTGAAGTTGAGAAAGCACCTAAGCCAATGCCTGCCTGCGCTACGCCGGTTAATGATGGTATGGTGGTTTGGACCCGTTCTGAAAAAGCATTAACAGCCCAAAAAGATACCATGGAGTTTCTGTTAATTAATCATCCTTTGGATTGTCCCATTTGCGATCAAGGTGGGGAGTGTGAGCTTCAGGATCAATCAATTGCACACGGCGGAAGTTCTTCCAGCTATCATGAAATTAAAAGGGTCGTTGTTGATAAAGATATAGGCGAGTTGGTGGCAACAGAAATGACACGCTGTATTCAGTGTACACGTTGCGTTCGTTTTGGTGAAGAAATATCAGGAATGCGAGAGCTAGGCGCCTTTGGTCGCGGTGATCGAATGGAAATAGGTACATTTGTTGAGCATGATTTATCTTCTGAGCTATCGGGCAATATTATCGATATTTGTCCAGTTGGCGCCCTGACAGCTAAACCCTCACGTTATACAGCCAGACCATGGGAAATGACACAAACACCGGGTATAGCATCACATGATAGCGTTGGTTCCAGTGTGAATTTACATACGTTTAAACATCGCCTGGTGCGTGTTGTGGCTGGTGAGAATGAAGATATTAATGAATGCTGGATTTCAAATAGAGACCGCTTTAGTTATCAGGGTGTGCGTTCTTATGATCGCGCTAGTACACCAATGATTAAACAAGCTGGCGCTTGGAAGAGTGTTAGTTGGGAGCAGGCACTCGAAGAGGTTGGTGAGTCACTAAGGTCTGCTAACCCGGACGAGGTTGGTGTATTGGCATCGCCAAGAGCTACTCTGGAGGAGCTTTATTTATTACAAAAATCGATGCGCTCTATTGGTGTTAATAATATTGACCATCGCCTTAGGCAAACTGATTTTTACGATCAGGAGTCCATGGGGTTGTTCCCCTGGCTTGGGATGAGTATTGCTGACATCGAAGATCAGCAGGCTATTTTAATTGTTGGTTCCGATGTAAGGCGAGATCAGCCGATGATTAATCATCGTATTCGCAAAGCGGTGCTAAATAATGATGCGTCGGTTGTTTGTATTAATCCAGCCGCTTTTAATTTTAACTATGCTGTTGATAATCAGTGGGTTGTATCCCCAGCCAAAATGGTTGATTCTTTGGCTGTGATAGCGAAAGCTGCTATAAAAAATAGTAACCTGGAGACTCCTGCAGGTTTAAGTGAATTATTGAAGTCGGTTCGGGTAAATGTTAAATCAAAAGTGCTAGCGCAACAATTGACAGATGCTGAGAACTCAGTGATTTTTCTTGGTGCTCTAGCAATTCAGCATGATCGTTACTCTACTCTGAGGGCTTTGACAGCGCTAATAGCTGAGACTACGGGTAGCACATTCGCTTATCTCCCTGAAGCTGCCAACACCGCAGGTGCATGGTTGGCTGGAGTCGTGCCACATAGAAAGGAAGTGGGTGAGGTCACTCGGGTTGTTGGTTCTAATGTAACAGGAATGCTCAATGACTCACTGAAAGTATGCTTGCTTTTAGATGTTGAACCAGCCTTTGATTTTGATAATCCGCAACGTGCTCAGTCAGCTATGCAGAATATAGATCGCGTTATTGCTATCACGCCTTATATACATAAGAGCTTATTGGAGGTTGCGGATATTGTTCTGCCGAGTGCGGCCTTTAGCGAAACTTCTGGCACGTATGTAAATGCAGAGGGAAAGTGGCAAAGTTTTAAAGCAGCGGCCAAAAGTGTTGGTGAGTCAAGGCCGGCATGGAAGATATTACGGGTCTTGGGGAATAAGTTGGGCGTTGAGGGTTTTGATTATGTTAGCTCTACTGATATAAGAGATGAGCTAAAAGAGATTTATGATGCTGCCTGCCCGGTGAGTAATAGCTTTGAAATCTCGGGTGTATATGCCCATTCTGATGTTGTCAGTGAAAATGTTATTCAGCGGATTGGTGGCGTGGCGGAGTTTTGTGGAGACTCATTGCAACGACGTGCAACAGCGCTTCAAGAAAGCGCTCCTGAGCAAAACGCAGTGCACTTGAATGCAACTGAAATTAAAAAACTGGGAATCAGTCCTTTGAAGGACTCCTCAGTTGATGTAACTGTGGAGCAGGATGGTGTAACAATCATAATGCCAGTAATTGAAAATGATGCGGTCCCTGATGGGTGTGCCTTGCTTTATACGGGAACATCTGCAAGTAGTCAAATGGGCTCAGCTTTTGGTACTTTGAAAATAACGCTTTAGTGGAAATAGATTGGAAACTTTAACTACATTTTTAAATAGTTTTTTACCCGAGGGTTTAACGACTCTAATCATAATCTTGCTTAAGATTATCGCTATCCTTTTGCCACTTATTTTAGCGGTAGCTTATACAACATTTGCAGAACGCAAAATTATTGGTTATATGCAGGTGCGCATGGGGCCAAATCGTGTTGGCCCAAAAGGTTGGTTGCAGCCTATTGCAGATACCGTAAAGCTGATGTTTAAGGAAATTATTTCTCCAACTAAAGCGAGTACGGTTGTATTTATTATCGCACCTATGCTGGCACTGGCGCCAGCTCTGGCTGTTTGGTCAATTATACCTTTCTGGGATGGTGGTGTACTGGCAGATGTCAATGCGGGTTTATTGCTAGTGTTGGCGATAACATCTCTGGATGTGTTTGGCGTTATATTAGCTGGCTGGGCTTCAAATTCAAAATATGCAATACTGAGTTCATTGCGTGTTGGCGCGCAGGTCGTCGCATATGAAATAGCCATGGGATTTGCGCTGGTTGGTGTGTTGATGGCGGCGGGAAGTCTTAACCTTACTGAAATCGTACGTGCGCAAGAAGGGGGAATAACAAATTGGTTTGTTTGGCCGCTAATAGGCTTGTTTCTCGTCTATTTTATATCAGGTGTTGCTGAAACAAATCGTGCACCTTTTGATGTGGCTGAGGGTGAGTCGGAGATTGTGGCAGGTTTTCATGTGGAATATTCGGGTATGGCATTTGCCTTATTTTTCCTTGCTGAATATGCCATGATGATTCTCATATCTACGTTAACGGCCTTATTATTTTGGGGTGGCTGGTTGTCTCCATTTGGCCATGCGTTGGATAATGTGCCTGTTTTGGGTACGATATTAGGTGATGGTTTCCATTGGTTATTTATTAAAGCACTCTTCTTTTTATTTTGTTATTTATGGTTTCGTGCAACCTTTCCACGTTATCGCTATGACCAGATTATGCGTTTAGGCTGGAAGGTTCTGATACCGGTAACACTGGTTTGGATTTTTGGAGAAGGTGTGGCAATTGCATTAGGGTGGAAGCCATGGTTATGATGAAAATAGGTCTAAAAAAGATATTTAAAAGTACACCCCCCTACTTTTTTCCCCTTTTCTCGACGGGGCAGCCTGTTCGCGTTATTTGTAGTGTTGCGAGTGCTGTTGAATCCATATTAGTGCCTAGGATTTTATTCAATGTGAGAGGGTGTCCTTATGTTTAGATCAATCTCGCATTTTATAAAGTCTTTTACCTTGTTTGATTTGCTACAAGGCTTGAGTGTTACGGGTAAGTTCCTTTTTAAACCAAAAGTTACAATCCAATATCCTGAGCAGAAAACACCGTTGTCTCCACGCTTTCGAGGGCATCACGCCTTACGACGTTATCCTAATGGTCAGGAGCGCTGTATCGCTTGTAAGCTGTGTGAGGCTGTATGTCCTGCATTGGCAATTGATATTGAGTTAGAAGAGCGTCCTGATGGGACGCGTCGAACTACTAAATATGATATAGATTTCTTTAAATGTATTTATTGCGGCTTTTGTGAAGAGGCCTGTCCGGTGGATGCAATTGTTGAAACCCATATTTTTGAATATTGTTTTGAGAACCGTGAAGGTACAACTATCACAAAAGAAGAATTATTAGCCTTTGGTGATAAACATGAGGCTGAAATTGCAAAACGAAAGGCCGCTGATGCGCCTTATCGATAGTAAATGAGTGTTTAGGAAGAATACATGACTTTTGAACTGTTTTTGTTTTATCTGTTTGCGGCTGTAACGCTAGGTTCTGCGATTGCGGTAGTGACAGTGCGTAATCCTATCTATGCGGCACTCTTTCTTATCCTTGCGTTTTTTACTAGTGCGGCAACTTGGGTGTTGCTTGAGGCTGAATTTCTGGGGGTGGTGCTGGTGCTGGTTTACGTTGGTGCGGTCATGGTCCTATTCTTGTTTGTTATTATGATGCTTGATATTCAGATTGATACCCTGAAGGAAGGCTTTATACGGTATTTGCCTGTCGGCCTTTTGGTTGCGGTTGCTGTTGCAACAGAAATGATTTTGGTGATGAAGTCTGATGTATTTAACAAGGTGGCTATCCCTGATCCTGCGCCGTTGAGTGTTAGCAATACAGAGACCCTTGGTGAGGTTCTTTACACTGAGTATGTTTTTCCTTTTGAGGTTGCAGCCGTCATATTGGTGGTTGCGATAATAGCAGCAATTGTTTTAACCCTGCGCCGTCGAGAAGGTGTGAAGAAGCAAGACCCATCAAAGCAGGTGCGGGTAAGACGCGATGACCGTGTTCGGCTGGTTAAAATGAAGGCGGAGAAGAGATCATGATACCTTTATCTCACTTTCTTATTGTTAGCGCCCTGTTATTTTCAATCAGTATTGCCGGTATTTTTCTTAATCGTAAGAATATGATTGTCTTGCTAATGTGTATTGAATTAATGCTGTTGGCCGTAAATCTTAACTTTATTGCATTCTCGCATTATTTGGGTGATGTTGCTGGCCAGGTATTTGTGTTCTTTATTTTAACCGTCGCTGCTGCAGAAGCGGCTATAGGTCTTGCAATTTTGGTGACTGTCTTTAGAAACAGGCGAACGATTAATGTGCAAGATCTTGATGAGATGAAGGGATAGGGGGCGCTATGGAAAGTATATATTTAGCTATTCCGCTATCAGCACTGGTCGGTTCAATTATCGCTGGTTTATTTGGCGGTGTTATTGGTCGTAAGGGCGCGCATACCGTTACCTTACTCGGAGTGGGTATCTCGTGCATTCTCTCTTTTGTAGTTCTAAAGCATATTGCAATTGACGGTAATACCTTTTATGGCACGGTTTACACATGGGCGCAGGTAGGTGATACCCACTTTAACATAGGTTTTATGATTGATAACCTGACTGCAATGATGATGGTTGTGGTTACTTTTGTCTCATTAATGGTACATGTATACACCATTGGCTATATGGCTGATGATAAGCATAATTGGCCGGATGATAGTCGTTTAGGTAAAAACAGTTATCAGCGCTTCTTTTCTTATATTTCGTTATTTACATTCTCAATGCTGATGCTGGTTATGTCGAATAACTTTATGCAGTTGTTCTTTGGTTGGGAGGCAGTCGGGCTGGTTTCGTATTTGTTAATTGGTTTTTGGTCAACGCGAGATACCGCTATTTTCGCTAATATGAAAGCCTTTCTGGTTAACCGGGTGGGAGACTTTGGTTTTCTCCTGGGAATTGCAGCGATTTGGACTTACTCAGGTTCTGTTGATTATAAAGAAGTGTTTGAGAGACTGCCTGCAATTCAGGATATCACGCTACAAATAATCCCTGGGCAAGAGTGGATGTTAGTGACGGTTATTGCGATTTTGCTATTCATTGGTGCAATGGGTAAGTCGGCGCAGGTTCCATTGCATGTGTGGTTACCTGATTCAATGGAGGGCCCAACGCCCATATCTGCATTAATACATGCAGCAACTATGGTGACGGCAGGTATCTTTATGGTATCACGGATGTCCCCTATCTTTGAGTTGTCAGATACTGCATTGAGTTTTATTCTGGTTATTGGAGCAACAACTGCATTCTTTATGGGGTTGATTGGCATTGTGCAAAACGATATAAAGCGAGTCGTCGCTTATTCAACTTTGTCACAACTGGGTTATATGACGGTTGCTTTAGGTGCATCTGCCTATAGTGCAGCAGTGTTTCATTTGATGACCCACGCTTTCTTTAAAGCGCTGTTATTCCTGGGTGCTGGTTCGGTTATTATCGCCATGCATCATGAGCAAGATATTCGCAAAATGGGCGGACTAAAAAAATATATGCCCATTACCTATTGGGCATCACTTGTCGGCTCTCTAGCCTTGATAGGCTTCCCCTTTTTCTCCGGTTTCTTTTCAAAGGATTTAATTATTGAGGCGGTACATGAGTCTACATTGCCGGGGGCGCACTACGCATACTGGATGGTTCTGCTGGGTGTGTTTGTAACGGCTTTTTATACCTTCAGGATGTTTTTTCTGGTGTTTCATGGCGAGGAGCGCATGGATGAGCATACCAAATCTCACTTACATGAGCCGGGAAAGGTTGTTGTTTATCCACTTATTGCCTTGGCGATTCCGGCTGTACTCTCTGGTTATTTAATTGACCCCATGGTAGTTGGTGATTTCTTTAAAGGTGTTATTCATATTAACAATGATGCTCATCCAGGAATGGAAATCATAAAAGAAGAGTATCATGGCATATTCACCTTTGTATTCCATGGTTTGATGTCTCCGCCTTTCTGGTTGGCGATGGCCGGGTTGGGTAGTGCCTGGTTTATTTATATGAATAAGCTCGCTATTGCCCAATTTGCTTATAACAAGTTCCACTGGCTTTATACAATTCTTGACAAGAAGTATTTTGTAGATGAAGCCAATATGGCAGTATTTGCAGGTGGTGCTGTGGCGTTGGGTAAAATGTTA
>JALWMR010000176.1 GCA_027083815.1 Thiotrichaceae bacterium | reverse complement strand
AAAAGCATGGAGGCAGTATCCTACTTCGCTATCAAAACCTCATCTGATTTAGCCAAAGAGCGCGGTACTTATCCGAGTTACGAAGGCTCACTGTGGTCGCAAGGCATTTTGCCCATTGACTCGCTGGAGCGCATGGAAGAGCAACGCGGGGCGCAATATTTTCAGGTTGATAAATCAAGCACTCTTGACTGGGGCAGCCTGCGCAAACAAATCAAACTGTTTGGTATGCGTAATTCAAATACCATGGCGATTGCGCCGACGGCCACCATTTCGAATATCTGTGGTGTCAGCCAGTCGATTGAGCCAACTTATCAAAACCTGTTTGTTAAATCGAATCTGTCAGGCGAGTTTACCGTGGTCAACCCTTATATGGTTAATGAGCTAAAAGAGCTTGGCCTGTGGGATGAGGTCATGATAAATGACCTTAAATATTTTGATGGCAGCGTACAACCCATCGACCGTATTCCGGAAGAAATTAAAGCCAAATACGCAACCGCCTTTGAGATTGACTCACGCTGGTTGATTGAAGCCGGAAGCCGACGCCAAAAATGGATCGACCAGGGCCAGTCGCTCAATCTTTATATGAAAGATCCATCTGGCCCCAAAATGGATAACCTCTATAAACTGGCATGGGTACGCGGCTTGAAAACAACTTACTATTTGCGCTCAATGGGGGCAACAGCCATGGAGAAATCGCAGGAAACATCCAGCAATGTGACTGCCACAGGAGAAAACTCGCTTGATGCGCCACAACAGGTGGGCTCAGCTGCGCCGGCGGCGTGTAGCATATTGGATCCCGATTGCGATGCTTGCCAGTGATTCGGAACGTGTATTTGCTTCGATAGCAAATACAAATCCAGAAAGGCACTGAGAAAAGCCATAAAAAGGTGGGGGGTGTACTTTTTAACCCTCTTTATTGATCTAAAAACACAGGAAAATGCTTCTTCCTTGCAGTAAATCGCTAAACGAAGCAAAACATCGAAGGAAATTAACGAAAATACCAGGGAAAGGATGCGGTTATGATGAAGTCAAAACGAATAAACCGCCCCACAAAAACAACAACAGCACGGGCTAGTACAAAAGTGCGAACTAAAATAGCACGTCAGAAACGGAGAACATATCATGCTCAACTGGGACGACCCACTCAACAGCACAGCGACACCAGCACAACCCACTAAAACAACGCCAGCTAAAGAAGCTGTAAAAACGGTGGCAGCGCAACCTCAAACTTTAGCGGCATCTTACGCAAGTAGCACTGTGCTAGAAGGTATGTCATTTGAAGAAACTGGGCTTGAACTACCCAATGTTGACTTTAAACAGCCCGACCCGATTGAAGAAGCGTTGGCTGAAAAGGCAATTGAAGGCATTATTCGTGATGAAGCGGAAACAGCTGATTCACTCACGCCAGTTAAAGCCAGCGACAAACGTGTGATTAATGGCGAGGCAGATGTAAACCAGCTTGCGCCTTTCAAATACCCCTGGGCATGGGAGTATTTTTTAAACGCCAATAAAAATCACTGGACGCCACTTGATATTAATATGGCCCAAGACGTGCAAGATTATCAGCACACCCTCAATAATGCTGAAAAGCACACTTATGAGAATGTGCTTGCCTATCTAACCACTTCCGATATTTTAGCAATGCGTAATATTGGTCTGGCCGTCATGGAAAAAATGACCGCACCTGAGTTGCAAATTTACCAGGCGCGTCAGGTTTATGAAGAAGCACTACACACCTGGACATATCAGCATTGCATTGAAACCATTGGACTAGATCAGGGCGAAATTTACAACCGCTACCGCGTTGTGCCAGCGATTCACGGCAAAATCAAACTGGCGAATAAACGTCTTGAATCGGTTATGCGCTCCGATATGGACTTGCGCAACCCGGATAATTTAAACGAGTTTGTAATGGCCTATATTTTCTTTGCCGCCATCTTCGAAGGAAGCTGGTTCTATAACGGATTTACGCCAATTTTCTCATTGCAACGCCGTGGCTTGATGAAAGGCACGGCCGAGCAACTGCAATACATTATGCGCGACGAAGTCATGCACGCCTCCTTCGGCATTCGCGTGGTCAAACAAATTATGCTTGAAAACAACGTGTCACTCGACCCAAAAGCAATCCGCCAAATGTGGGACGAGTCTGAAGCCGCCGAACACGCCTACGCACACTATATTCTAAAAAAACCCATTCTAGGCTACACCGCCGACGACCATATAGAACAATTCCGCTTTATCGCCAACCGCCGCGCCCGCCAACTCAGCATGGAAGAACCCTTCCCCAATGCACAAAACCGCACCCCCTGGCTGGATGAACAGGCCAATATGCGTAAAGAAAAGAATTTCTTTGAAACACGGGTAACGGAGTATCAGACTGGGGGGGCGCTGGATTGGGGGTGATTGTATAAAGCTAGAGGCAATAGGTAGAAACAGCAATAACAAATTTAGGCGGAAGCTGTCTAATAAACTGTTATGTCTCTGCGAGGCAAAAGCATTAAATACATTATCAATGGAGAAAGTATAAATGAGCATATCCTCTGCAATAATTGCAATCAAAACCTCCTATGGTTTGGCTAAAACAATTATTGATGTAAACACAGACCATAAAGTAAAAGAAGTAGCTATAGAGTTACAAACTTCTATTCTCTCTCTGCAATCTCTTGTTCTTGATATCCAATCTGAGCATAGCTCTCTCTTGGATTCTGAACGTAAACTCAAAGATAAAATTTCTAGCCTTAATGATTGGAAAGAA
>JALWMR010000175.1 GCA_027083815.1 Thiotrichaceae bacterium | reverse complement strand
CGTTTATTTTCGGTCCTTAGCCCTGCTATTACCCTCAAATCTACAAAAAAACAGGAAAATTACGCTAATTTTTCTCTTGCCATACTCTCATGCAAAGGTCTCTGAAAGAAAAACTAATAAAATAGTAAGCAAAGTTTGCTACATCATAAACAGATAGAGATAGCTGCATTATTTATGGGCTTTTTCAGGGCCTGTTTATCCAGCTAACGTGAATAAGCGAAGAAAATGCCTAAAAAGGTGAGGGGTGTACTCTCAAATAGTCTTTATTGTTATCCTATTAAGGCATTATTGCTATTAAAAGGCGTATTTAGAGAGAACTGAAAGGACACCCCCCCACTTTTTGTGTCTTTTGTCCGGGTAAGAACTAGAAAGTACCTGCTAAGCCCAGCTTCAGGGTTCGTGGATATTCTTCATGCAAAAAAGCAGGTGATTTATCTTCAAGACGGACATCGCTTACGTTATCTAGACTGGCTGTAAACTTGAAATGCTTATTGAGTTGTCTTCCTACGCCAGCATTCCAAAGTGTATAGCCCGGCACATCGGTTGTGACTCTATTGTGCTCAATTTTTTGAGGTGATACATATTCGGCGTTCAGGTTTAGTTTCCAGCTTTTATAGTCCCATGCTAGACCACTTGAAATAGTATGCCTTGGCCGATGTGTTAGAGTATTGTCATCGTTGTCTTTTGCATCAAGATATTGATAGCTCATCTTTAAATCAAGGTTTCTGGTCAAAGCTACCTTGCTACTAAGGTCAATACCCTTGAGATGAGCCTTGCTAATATTTTGATAGGTTCTATTGGTAATAGGCCCGGTCAGTTCTATTAGATTCTTTACTCTATTGTCAAAGATTGAAGCATCAATACTGTATTTTCCTTTGGTATAATTTGCACCCAGTTCAAAAGCATTGTTTGTTTCTGCTTTGAGTTTATCATTGCCAGTTACCTTTATCTTTCCCAGGGTAAAAACATAATCAGCTGATGCCTGCTTGATGTTGGGCGCTCTAAAACCATGGCCATAGCTGGCTTTTAGGGTTAGCTTGTTGTTTGCACTCCACACTAATGATGCTCGTGGACTGGTTTCCTGACCAAAGGCGCTATGGTCATCCAGCCTGGCACCGAGTGTAAACAGTAAGTTATCCGTCAGGTCAATTTCATCCTGTAGGTAGAGTGCATTGAGGGTAATATCATCTTTACCATTTTTTAAACGTGCATTGTTTAGCTCTTCCTTGCGATGCTCAAAGCCAGTTGTGAGAAACTGTTTGTCACCTATTGGAAAGGCATAGTTTCCCTCTAGAGTGGTATCTTTGAGCGCCTGAGGAGTTGTGGCTCTTACCCCATTTGTAGCATGATTATTAATATCTACTTTGCTTTGATAAATACGCAGTGACGCGTTTTTTTCACCGAAGATCCATTTCCAGCCTAATGAATACTGATTTCTATCAATATCATAACGACTTTGATAAAGCTTCTTTTTGCGAGTTGCAGTATCTTGCCAACGATCTTCTTGTCCGGTGCTTATATCCAGTTTGATATTATGCTGCTCTTTGGGTTGCCAGTTCATGGTCAAGCTTGCTTGTTGTTTTTTACGTCCTTCAATGGCTGACTGGCCTTTCTTTAATTGGCTATCTACACTGTCACGACGTGATTGTTGTGCATTAAGTGACAATTGCAGGTTCTTTTTAATGCCGCCACTAATGCGCAAGTCAATATTATGACCATTGCCGTCATTGGATGAATCGCCATTGGCGAGATAGCCGTTGAGTTTGAAAGAGCGTGACAGTTTGTTGTTTGGTTTGCGTGTAATGATATTAATCACGCCACCTAAAGCATCAGCGCCATACAAAACGGACATTGGCCCGCGCACGATTTCAATACGTTCAATCTGGTCACCTGGAATCCAGTCATACTGATAATCGGTATTGGGTCCAATAACATCATTGCTGGATGGAACCCGCTTTCCGTCAATAAGTATCAGGGTGTGTTTGCTTTCCATGCCGCGAATATTGATTGATTTTCGTCCGCCAGAGCCAATGCCGCGGATGCTTACTCCAGGGGTGGATCGAACCAGATCGACGATAATATCGCTATTCTTTTGTTCAATATCCTGTCTGCTAATAACGGTAACACTGCCGGGAGCATCTGCTGTGCTAATTTCTGAACGGGTCGCTGTTACGATTACATCATCTAGTTGCTGTAATTCATCTGCTGCCTGGGCACTGGTGGTGTGAATTGCCACATAGATTGCGCTACAGATCATAGACCTCTTGGTCAGGTTTTTTTGCATGGCATGACCCTCTTTTTTCAATTAGCTTATAGTAGAGCAAGTAAATAATTTATAGGCCTTGATTTAGGTTAATTGATAATTATCAAGCCGAAAAAAAGAATAATAATATATAAAACAGTAGCTTACATTAAAATATAACTAACGGTGATGCTAAGATTTAAAGATTTTTTTGACATGCCAGGAAGAAAACGTAACTTGGCAGAAGAGCGTTTAATAGCCTGCAAAGCGGCATTATCAAGGCTGGCATAGTTTGAGCTTTTTATGATTCTTATATTGCTGATAATACCGCTATGAGAAACCCTAAAAGAGACTGTTACCTTGCCTTGTTGACGGTGCCGTTTAGCTCGTTTAGGGTAATGCTTATTTGCCACAATAAGGCGTTGTAACCGGGATTTATATTGCTTGTTTAGCTGTATTGTTGTTGCCGTTACGACATTTTTAGGGCGAGCTTTTACAGTGTGTGAAGGCGCATTTTTTTGGGGCTGATATGAATTATGTCGAGGCTGTTTTCGCGTAATTTGTCTGGAAGCAGGGTGAGACCTGGATGACGGTGTTTTTAGCCTGGTCACATGCCTTGCGGGTTTTACTGGTCTGCGAGGTTTGCCTACTGGATGGGCAGGGTAGCTTCGCCTGGGCGCTTTTAAAATAGTTTTCTTTTGTATAGTGCGAATGGCTGTCGTTCGACGAGTAGCCTGTTTTGGTTGGCGCCGAACAAGTCGTTTTGAGGTGTTTTTCGGTTTTTTCAGGCGTTTTGTTACGGTTCTTTGTTCAGGTTTTTTGGGGTGAGCTAATACTCTGGGCTTATTTGTTTTTCTCGCTATTTTTTTCTTTACACTTTTACCGGCAAGTTTGCGTCTGGGCTTTTTGATTAAAGGCTTATTATTGGTTTTTTTATTTGTGGTGCTCTTTGTTTTGCCAACTTTCCTGATTGTTTCTAAAGGTATCTTTTTTTCTGGTTCTCTGGTTTTTAAATCAATAGTTTTTAGTAATTGCGGTGCTTTGGCAGGCACTACAACCTGTTTTGGATTCAATGAAGTTTTGTCAGTTTTGGTGGTGTTTTTTTCTTTTTTGACTTCTTCTTTTTTATTATCTTTCCAAGCTTGTGCTATTGGCCCAAGGCTGGGTGAGGGTTTGACTGGCTGTGTTTTAAATAGCTTTACGTTAAGAACAATTTTATTTTCTGCTGGGGTCTTCTCGTTTTTTTCTTCTTTGTTTAAAAGTGCCACACCGCTAAAGATGCTTGCGTGCAGTAAACCTGAAATGATGAAACCTATTACATTATTGTTCATTGCTCTCTATCGTCACGATTGAAAACTGTTCGAGATTATTCCTTTTCAGTAGGTCTATCACTTTTACGAAGTGTTTAAACATGACCTGTTTATCGACGCGAAGAGTCACCGGTCTTTCGGCTTGAATCTTTTGTAGTGCCTGAGATAAGTTTTGTGGATCAACGCGTTTACCAGCGAGAAAAATTTCATTGTCTGAATTAATGGTGATTTCAAGATTTTTCAGGTCTGTCTCTTGAAGTGGCTCTGCGCTACTTGCCTCAGGAAGATTTACCTCAATTAGGCCCTGTGAGATAAAAGTCGCCGTTGTTAATACAATAGCCAGCAATACCAACATAATGTCGATAAAGGGAATTACATTAATCTGGTCAAAACGTTTCATATGCCAGTTTGTAGGGGTTTATGCTCCGTTATCTTGCAGCTCTCTCCACTTTGCGTTCAGTACATCAACCTTTCTTAGCAGGCCGTTGTAAAACATAATGGAAGGAATTGCGACCGCAAGTCCTGCTGCTGTGGCCTTTAATGCCAGAGACAGTCCAGTCATAATAGTGTGAACATCGACCTTACCGCCTTGACCCATATCATAAAAGGTTAGCATGATGCCGATAACCGTTCCTAGCAGTCCAATGTAGGGCGCGTTAGCTCCAATAGTTGAGATAATGGTGAGATGATTGGTAAGCGCCACATTGAGATTATCCGCATGTTTAAAATTATCTAGCTTGATGCGTGAATAATAAAAGTAACGCTCAATAACAAACCAGACCATCAGAAAGCTCATAAAGCCTAATAGGCCAAATACCATATAATCCAGATTATGTTTCAGAAAAAGCATGATGCTCCATTTAATAAAGTGATGTCGAAAGCTTTAGTATTAGCCAAATTAATATAAATGTTAAGGATTCTCTTTTGCAGGTAAATATAACAGGCATAAAAAACCCCGGTACCTGACCGGGGGAGGTTGCTCCCTCAAGCAACTTTTTTAACTTAGAATTAACTATGGGCGTATATAAGCATAGCCCTGTTCCTGTAATTCCATAATTCTGGATACTCCAGCTTTTGTGGTAGTAACGCCTTCAGTGAGGGCTGGTAAATGCCCTTTCTTTGCTTTAATTTTATTCATGGTATTCATGCAGGCAGTGAACTTTATATCTTGCATAGCAAGGCTTTTAACACGACTAGCATATTGACTTTTTTTAGTCATCAATCCCAAACCTGGCCCATAAGCAACGATTTCAATATCGACATTATCAAGTCCATAGAGTTTTTGCAGATTGACTGCATTATTCATGGCAATTTTTTGTGTTCGTGGATCATCGGTACTGACTTGAATAACCAGCTTGTGCTTTGTTGCCCCTGCACTATCGGCACTGGCCGTATTAATAAATCCAAACAAAAGACATGCCGAAAATAATGACATGAGTATTCCTTTAATAGCTTTCATAGTCGAACTCCTAGTGGTTTATTTATTATTAGAGATCTTTGCACAAAAGATATGATGGATAAAAAATGCGCTAATTTTTCTCTCGTCATCCTCTTGTGCAAAGGTTCCTATAGGTAAAAATCATACCCGTTCTTCAGATGTATCTAGTGGCTGTAATATTCCACTTTAATTAAAATATAATGGGAATAAAAGATGCCTTACTCCATCATTAAGGTATAACAAAGTATCTAAGACCTAACAGCCTGATAAGAAGAGAACCGTAAATGCTGAGTTTCATACGATCTAAAAAGCTGGATAATCAGATAGAGCAACGCCGGGAGCGATTATATCGTCTGGCTGTTTCATGGTGTCATGATGCTATGCTGGCTGATGATTTGGTTCAGGATTGTATTAGCAAAGCACTACAAAAACATCATCAGTTAAAAGATGTTAATAGTCTGGATGCCTGGCTTTTTAGAATATTGCACAATAACTGGATGGAGTATTTACGTAAATATAAACCAACGACCGATTTGGATGATATAGATTCACTGGAAGAAGATTCACCCGAGAGTATTTTATCGGAAGAACAACTGGTATTACGAGTTCAGCATGCCGTTTCGGAATTGCCGATGTCTCAACGACAAGTCATTACCCTGGTGGATCTGGAAGGTTGTAGCTATTTGAATGTAGCAGAAATATTGGATATTCCAATTGGTACGGTGATGAGCCGCTTAAGTCGGGCGCGCGCATCCTTAAAGAAAAAGCTGATTAGTATTAGAAAGCATTCAAACATACGGCAACGTCAAACTTTACGAAGGATAAAATAATGAACTCTAAAAAACACTTCAATGATAAGGAGATTTTGCACGCTTTTATTGATGGCGAGCTGGATGAGCAACAGCATAAAGCACTCATGGAGACGCTTGATGAGAATAATGCGCTACGAAATGAGGCCTGTGATATTCATTATGTTAAAGAATTGCTGCAACTTGCCTACCCGCTTGATAATGAAAATACGGCTAAAATAAATGTTAAAGCCAAGTCTTATCATTTAAAGACGACAGCTGCTGCCTTTTTATTGATGCCAGGCCTGGGTTTCCTGGGCGGATATATTAGCTCGGATGTTATTTCTTCTGATAATCGCAATCATTCGGTTGCAGCCATAGATCAGCAAGCAACCGCACTACCGAGTGTTCCAAATCCGGAAAACAAGGTGATTATCTACCTGGGTCGTTCAGGCAAAGATAAGTTTAATGAGACTCTGGATAAAGCCGAAGAGTTGTTAAACAAATATAAGCAGGCAGGCACCCAGGTTTATGTTGTAACCAGCGCTGGGGGTATTGATTTGCTTAGGACCAATACAGACAATAAAGTGCGCCAGCGGATACGAAACATGAGTGGTCTCTACAAGAGCTTACACTTTGTTGCCTGTAACAATCAAATCTACGAGCTTCATAAGAAAGGGCAGGATGTTAAATTAGTCGATGAGGTTGAAGTAGCTCCATCGGCCGTTCAATTTGTAGTCGACCACCTTAAGAAAGGGTGGAAGTATATCGCTATTTAGAAGTTCCTTAAGTTTCTCTCCCAAACTTTTCCCCACTTTGGGGAAAAGGTTTTTTTTAATAGATATATTTGAATGAGAGCATGGCGAGAGAAAAATTAGCGTGATCTTCCCGATTTTTTGTAGATTTGAGGGTAATAGCAGGGCTACTGACCGAAAATATACGAATAATCAGGGAAATTTATTCGGCAAACAACGCCTCACCCTAACGGGTCAGCTAAAGCTGTTGTCTCGCGTTGCTCGGCTAAGCAATTTTTTATCCGTCTTATCTGTCATGCAAAGGTCTCTAATACTTTATCTCAATAAATTTTTGCCAGATTTCATCCGGTTGCCAGCCTGCTAGCATGGCGATCTGTTCATTGGCAGGGCGTTTCATAATACGTTCCTGATAATGTCTCATAAATGCAGAAACGCGCATATTAAGGGCGCAGTGAACCCATACTTTTTCTTTTTGAAGAATTTCCATAAGGGCTAAAAACAGGTGTAAATGCTCTGGTGTCGGCGCATCAAAAGGAACCGGAATATGAAAGTAGTTCATGCCAAGTTCGCTAACAAAGCCACCTTCATCAGGAAGAGCATTATCCGAATCGGGCATGGCAAGATTAATAACGGTGCTAAAGCCAGCATCAGCAATATCCTGAAACTGCAACGGTGTGGGCTGCCCCGATGTGCTGATTTGATCTGAAATCTTTATGTAATTAAGGATCCTTGAGGTGTCTGTTATAGTCATGGCTTGTTTCGGAGAAAATGCATAAAAAGGTGGGGGGTGTACTTTTTCATTGCTATTTTGCTATGTTTTAAGCACTAAACGCTTTAATAATATCTTTGAATTACGTTGGAAGTTATAAAGCGCCTTCTTTTGTGCCGGTAAATCATCCAGTACGCCCGGTTTAAAGCCTCTTTCTTTAAACCAGTCGATTGATTTCGTGGTCAGGACCAATAAACGGCTAAGGTGATTGTCCATAGCCTGTTGTGTAATGCGTTTAAGTAGGCGATCACCGCGTTCACCGCCTTTATAGTCAGGATGTACTGCCAGGCAAGCCAGTTCTCCCATGCTGGTGTCAGGTATAATATACAGGGCAGCACAGCCAATTATTTTTCCATCACGTTCAATCACGCTAAACTGCTCAACTTCAAGTTCTAGTTGTTCACGCGAACGTTTTATTAAAACACCCTGATCTTCCAATGGCTCAATCAGCTCAATTATGCCACTGACATCATCAATGCTTGCCTGGCGGATGGTTTCATAGAGGCTGGCATTAAACATGGTACCAATACCATCACGCGTATAAAGCTCCAAAAATAAGCCATCTTTGGTTTCTGTGCTAATCAGGTGAACACGTTGCACACCTTTTTGCATGGCGTTTTTGATATGTTTGAGCAAACGTTTTTGTTTGGGGTGAGTTTCAATGAATTCATCAATATTTTGAAATTCAATATCGGCGGTCGGGGTGGCAGCATCAGCGTGGATAAAGATCAGTTTGTCGGCCTTTAAAGATTTGGCGACAAAGCTGGCAACATCTTCATAACGCAAGTTAAATGCCTCACCAGAGGGCGAGAATCCCAGTGATGAAAGAAGCACAATATTGCCCGCTTCAATCAGCTGCTTAATGAGCCTGGCATTCGTTTTTCTTACCGTTCCGGTATGTTGAAAATCAACACCGTTATGAATGCCCAGCGGTTGCGCGGTAATAAAATTGCCGGAGAGTACTCCCAGAGTATCATTAACAACCGGCGGGGTACTGAGTGCATGGCTAAGCTGATTCTCAATTTCAACGCGCAATGCACCTATGGTTTCTTTGGCGGTTTGCAAGGTAATATCGTCAGTAACTCGCATATCATCAATAACCTGTACCTGGTGCTGTATGGCTTTTAGGTGACTATCAACTTGAGGTCGTGCGCCGTGAACTAATACAATTTGCACACCTAAGGCAGATAAAATGGCAATATCCTGAACGATCTGCTGAAAAGCGTCATCTTCAATGACCTCACCCGCAAAGGCGATCACAAAGGTTTTTCCTCGGTGCAGGTGGATGTAGGGGGCAGCTTCCCTAAAGAAGTCGATACGATTATTGTGTTTCATGTGGCTATTATCGCTTGCTTAATGAGACACGTCAAAACAGGATGATGAAGCCGCTATCTAAGCCAGCTATCCGTAAATATTGCTGATTTATCAATAAGCACTCGTTATTCAATTGCTTGAAATCTATATTGGAAGCGTCTTAGGAAACAGTAAGCAGGATAGCAAGATGAGCTTTAACTATCATACCGGTTATATTCCAGGGGTTATGGAAGAGGAAATGCATAAAAGGCGTATTCGTCATCGTGTCTATATTATTTTACTTATTATCATAGGATTGTTTTTGTATTGGATGACATATAAAAGCCAGAATGAATCACAAGATGTAACACAGGGCTCATTACAAAATGCGCCACAAGGTATTATTATCACTAGCCCTTCAGAATCAGAATCCAGCACATCAAGTCGTTCATTGGATAGCTTGAAAACCCTGAAGTCCCCTCAGCAAATGTCTCAAGAGGGTGCCAAAGAAATATCTGTAACTGCACCCGTTACAGATAAAAGTAACAAGATTGAAAATATTCCAGAGTTGGAAAAAAGCTATGAAAAAGAAATTGATTTAATTATCAATAAAGCCTTTTCATCACAATAGAGGTGTTTAAAAGCCATCAAAAGCACTGATTATCCAGTTGATATCCATCGCTTCACCATCCATGGCAATCACGTCAAAGCGCATTGATGACTGTGGAGAATAGCGTTGTTGATAAGCAAGTGAGGCCTTGATAATCCGCTGTTGTTTTTTTGGGGTAACGCTTGCAGCGGCCCCACCAAAGCTTTTATTTTTGCGATAACGAACTTCAATAAAAACCAGGGTGTCGTTTTCGCCCGATTTGTCCCGCATAATCAAATCGACTTCGCCTGCTCTGGTGCCGTAATTTTTTTCAAGTAACTTTAAGCCCTTTTTCTGTAAGAATTTTAGGGCTTTTTCTTCTGCTTTATCCCCTGTTTTTCTTTTTAGGGTCAGTTTTTTTAATAAACCTTGCTTTTTAGCATTCATGATAGCGAAGCTGGGAGAAAAGCCATAAAAAGGTAGGGGGTGTACTTTTTAATCATTTGTTTAAGGAACCTCTTGTGCATTCGGTGCCTTAACCGCCGCGATAAGGTGTTACAACCGCTGTAGGCTTCTCTTTAAGGAGCTTTTTTGCCTCAACAATGCCAGGATGCGTCGGATTAAGCTTAATCCAGCCTTTAATGCCCCTTTGATAACTGCTTTCATCAGTTTCATTAGCGCGTACTTCTCGCGCCATAGCCCCCAGTGTTAGCCACTGCTTAAGAATAGGGTGATTTATTTGGGATGCACCGTCCTTGATATTTTGCAAGGGCATTTGTTTTATCAGGTTCCATATACGCTTGTGATTCAGGTCGATTGCATCTCTGTTTTGTAGCCGTGGCTCTTGCAATACCAATTCTTGAATAAGCGCCAGTTTATCCCGGCTTGACTGTGCCGCTGTCATGCGTGCTTTTAAGATTTTGTCTCCCAGAGCAGGGGGTAAATCGCTAACCCGTTGTGGAAAAATACGAAGCGCTTCACGCTGGTTGCCATCATTAATCGCAAGTTGACCTTGTACAAGACGGAATCTGGCCTGATTCTCTTTGCTCATCTTGTTAAAACTGGCGGAACTACTGATGGGGTCAAGATAGCGTTGCGCCAGATTATTGTCTTTAAAATTAGCGGCCAACTCCGCCGCTTGTAAAATCAAGCGCTCCCGTTGTGGAGAAGGGTAATGATTTGCGGCTGCAAAATAGGCGCTGGCGGCATCGTGTTGCTTTCCGGCAGCGAGGAAATCATTGGCCTGTTCTATATCTTTACCAATGGGAGCTGATGGTTTATTTAAAATGGGTAAAGGTATTTGGGGTACAATATCGGGAATCGTTGAACAGCCTACGCTGAATAATGCAGGAAGAAAGAGAACGGAAAGACGATAAAGATTACATTTCATAATAAGCCAATTGTTTAATTATTGCACAGACTAAATATAGCCTAATGACCTTAAAAAATACAGAAACGAAGCACCCCAGATCAGTTGGTACGCTCTATATAGTCGCCACACCCATTGGTAATTTGGGGGATATTACTCAGCGTGCCTTAGATACCTTGCAACAAGTTGATAAGGTTTGTGCTGAGGATACCCGCAATACCCGAAAATTACTTACTCATTTCGGTATACAAGCTAATTTAAAGGCGATTCATGATCATAATGAACAGCACAAAACCGACCAACTAAGGGGCTGGCTTGATAGGGGTGAAAACATCGCTTTGGTCAGTGATGCGGGTACGCCGTTAATTAGTGATCCGGGGTATCATTTAGTGAGTATTTTAGGGGGGGAAGGATATAAGATTGTTCCGATTCCAGGGGCAAGTGCAATTATTGTGGCCTTATCGGTTGCCGGTTTGCCTACTGACCGTTTTACATTTGAAGGTTTTCTACCTGCCAAAACAATAGGGCGAAACAAGGCATTAACGCAAAACAAGAAGGAAAATCGAACCCAAGTTTATTATGAGTCGAGTCATCGTATTATCCCAACTATAAGTGCCATGCTGGAGATTTTTGGTGAGAACAGAAAGGTTGTTTTAGCGCGTGAACTGACCAAAATGTATGAACAGATATTTCGTGGCACACTGCTTGATTTACAAGCGTGGATCAGCGCTGATCCGATGCATCAGAAAGGAGAATTTGTGCTAATTGTGGAAGGTGCTCCTGTGGAAGAGAATTCTGATGCCGTAAATTGTTCCAGCGATGAGTTGCTAGTAACGCTTCTGGAGGAACTGCCCGTTAAGCAAGCAGCAGGGATTGCCGCTAAAATAACGGGTAAAAAGAAAAATGAATTGTATCGGCAAGCAATGGCTTTAAAAAACCAACCCTAATACAGCGTTAAAATGTTTTACAATTCCATCCCCACATATGGCGCTCCGGATTAGCAAACTCAATATAGTTACGCTCTGGCGGTACATTAAAGTACTTTTCGATTAACAGGCAGACGTCATTTGATATTTCAGCCGTATTATCCTCGGGCAGACCTAAGCTTTTTAACTTAATATGCGCTAATGGCAGGGCATTACCCGCAAAGAGCATGTTTGGGTTGTGGGTGAATTTCAGCATTACATAAGCTTCAGGCTTCTCTATAATTTTGGCTACTTCTGCTGATATTTCCTTTAACACAGACTCATCATCCAATATTTGATTTGTTTCTATACTGATTAGTGGCATAACTCTTTCCTTAAATAATTGCTTGCTTATATCTTGCTTATGTTAAGAGAACTAGGCGTTACTTACTAGTATGAAAATACTATAGACCTGTTTCTTTTTATTTCCGATACTTTGTTAAAGCGTTAAAAACTTTCCAAATGTTTATCCAGCTTGCGAGGGCTGGATTTTTTTAAAATAACATACAAAAGTAGAGGTAGAAGGAATGAAACATTTAAAACTAATTTTAGGCGCAGGCCTGTTAACCCTGTCAGGTGCTAGCTCAGTCAACATTGCACAAGCAGGAAGCCATACGGTTGATCGCTATATGGCACCCTATTCGAGTCATGGCAAAAGAAAGCCTGTTTGTAAACCAGGATATAAAGTGAAGTGGTACAAGCGGGTTGCCTACTGTGAAAAAAACAAGTTTATGAAGCCGCATAGCCAGCAAAACTCCATGCGAAGAATGCAGCAAGGGCATAAGGGGAATGGCTATGTAATTTGGGATATGAAAAATGGTCGCAAGGTAGCGCGATGCAAGCCAGGCTATAAGCTGAACCACAAATCTGGAAAATACTACTGTGTCAGTTCCAAAAAAGGAAAGGGGTTTGTTATTTGGGGTATGAGAAACGGTCGCAAGGTCGCAAGTTGCAGTCCTGGTTACAAACTAAATCATAAGTTTGGAAAATATTCCTGTATCCGCAACCCAGGAGGAAATGGTAAGGACGGTTTTTTGCTGGATATCACTGGTTATCAAAAACAACAAGGAAACAGAGCTTATAGAAAAGATAAAAAATACGATCAGTACCTAAGGTGGAATGGATATAAAGCAAGCTGTGCCAAAGGGAAATTCTGGGTTGAGGGCAAGTATAAAAATATTGTGCATTGTTCAAGCAAGTAGTAGGAAAAGGTAAGTAGCCTGGTGTTAGATGTTAGAAAAATGAAATGCCTATCTCTCCCAAAGTCCCTTTTAATGTTTGTTTTATTGCTAATCTATACAAACAGCTGGGCGGATCGTTTTGCTGGTGCTGGTTTTAGCTATATTGGCGAAACAGAGAAGACAATAAAAGGGACATTCAAACCAAAGGTACGTATTAAAAATGCGTACTCTTTGGTTTTTATTATTCTACCGAAGGAATACAAATCGAAAGATAAAGCTCAGGAAATAGCCAATAAAGAAGCCAAAAGACGCGCTAATGAAGCGGCTCAAAAGAGTAAACAGAATAAAACCTTAAACCGAGCGAAGTAAGACAGCCCAAAGGATGCCTTAGAGGCTTGCAGAATTTCATCTAGGTTATTCAGAGCTTCCTTAAGGGGCGAAAAAGGAATAATCAGGCAGTTGCGAAAAGGAGTTTCACCTGGTTATTCCAAATAACAGGCTCGATAACAGAGTATGACAACTCGGTTAATCAGCTTAACACCGCTCAAAAACGCCCGCAGCTCCCATTCCAGTACCAATACACATGGTGACCATGCCGTATTTTCCTCCGGTTCGCTGTAAACCATGTAGCAGCGTTGCCGTGCGTACAGCTCCGGTTGCGCCCAATGGATGCCCCCAGGCTATTGCGCCACCAAGCGGGTTGACCTTGTCGGGGTCAAGTCCGGTATCCTGCATAACCGCCAGCGCTTGTGCGGCAAAGGCTTCATTGAGTTCGATCCAGTCTATCTCATTCAGGTTGATGCCAGTTTGCTTCAGCACCTTTGGAATCGCTTCTTTAGGGCCAATACCCATAATTTCAGGCGGCACGCCAGCGACACTAAAGCCAACAAATCGTGCCAGAGGCTCAAGTTTCAGGGCTTTCATTTTAGATTCGCTCATCAACACGACAGCACCTGCACCATCACTCATTTGCGAGCTGTTTCCCGCAGTGACACTGCCTTTGGCGGCAAATACAGGACGCAAGCGGGCAAGTCCTTCAAGAGAACTGTCACGGCGCGGGCCTTCATCTGCTTCAACCCGTTTTGTTGCAATACGAACCGTGCCATCGTCATTGGGTAAATGATGACGCACTTCATAGGGTAAAATCTCCCTGTAAAGTCCGGCATCCTGAGCCGCTAATGCCTTGAGATGACTGTTTAAGGCGAACTCATCCTGTGCTTCTCGGCTGACCTTCCATTGTTTGGCAACATTCTCGGCAGTAATACCCATACCATAGGCTATGGCAACCTCATCATTTTCAAAAATGGCGGGATTCATGGCCACTTTATTGCCCATCATGGGCACCATGCTCATTGATTCGACACCACCTGCAATCACAATATCAGCTTCACCCAGACGTATCCGGTCAGCTGCATTGGCAATACTTTGCAGGCCGGAGGCACAAAAACGATTCACCGTAACGCCAGGCACACTTTCGGGCAAGCCTGCGAGCAGGGCGGCGATTCGGGCAATATTCAGTCCTTGCTCTGCCTCGGGCATGGCGCAGCCGACTATCACATCATCAATAGCCTCTCCTTTTAGGCCACCGCAATCAGCAATAGCCCCCTGCATGGCATGCACCAGTAAATCATCCGGGCGGGTTTTATTAAAAACGCCACGTGGTGCTTTACCAACAGGTGTTCTTCGAGCGGCAACAATATAGGCTTGTTCTGTCATGTTAATTATTCTCCTAGTTACGTAGCGGTTTGCCGGTGTCCAGCATGTGCTTGACGCGCATATGTGTTTTTGGATTTTTAAGCAGGCTGCGGAAGCCTTCCCGTTCGCGTTGCAAATACCATGATTCGGGCAGTTCTGTGCCTTCATCTACATCACCACCGCAAAGCGCTTCAGCAACATAATTACCAATTTTCATATCGTAGTCTGAAATAAATTGACCCGCGTGCATATTGACCATGGCTGCCTTGATATTGGCTATAGCGGCGCGCCCGCCAGCGCGGATGGTCTGCTCTGGCTGAGGTCGATAGTTAGCGGCATCCAAAGCCCGAACCTGTGCAATGGCGGTGCTAAGTACTTCATCTTTATTCATCACTACAATGTCCGTTTCACGCAAGAAACCCATGTCTTTTGCCTGGTAGGCACTGGTGGCAACTTTTCCCATGCCAATGGTTTCAAAGGCATTTTTGATATGCTCGAAAACATCTTTTCCTTTGGATGCAACACTGGCGCGACGGGCAAATTCCATACAACCGCTACCCGCAGGAATTAGTCCAACCCCCACTTCAACCAGGCCGATATAACTTTCCAGTGCTGCTACGGCGCGGTCAGTTTGCATCATTAATTCGCAACCGCCGCCCAATGCCAGCCCCTGGACACCAGAAACGACCGGAATCGTCGATTTGCGGGTGCGAATACAGGTGTTTTGAAAGCGCTCAAGCAGTTCATCCAGACCATTATTGCCCGGCAACATGCTTTTCATGGCAACCGGCATAAACGATTTTAAATCTGCACCAGCACTAAAGGGCGCATCAGGGTGCCAGATAACCATGCCGCGCAGTTCTTTTTCGGCATAGTCAAGCGCCTGATTAATACTGGACAGAACGGGGTCGCTAATGGTGTGCATTTTGGTTTTAAAACTGAGGATGCCAATATCCTCATCAATTCCATTTTTAAATACCCAAAAGCGGGCTGCCTCATTTTCAAATAGTGTTTTGTACTCCGGCGTTTTGGCACCGATGACCGTTTCTGGCCAAAGCTGGCGCTGGTAAACGGGTAAATTAGAGGGTGCTTTATAGGTGTTTTCACTGGCAGACCAGGAGCCTGCTTCGGTGTGCACCGCATCAATGTCAAACACCCAGTCGGGCAGGGGGAGGTCGCTGGGCGTTTTGCCTGCCTCTATATCTTCCTTAATAAGGCCGGCGATTTTGCTCCAGCCCGCCTGTTGCCATATTTCAAAAGGCCCCTGTTTCCAGCCAAAGCCCCAGCGGATTGCCATATCGACATCGCGGGCATTATCGGCAATTTGTTCAAGCAGGTAAGCACAGTAATGCCAGACATCGCGATGAATCGCCCAAAGAAACTGTGCATGCGGGTCATTGATAGCACGCAGATTGGCAAGGCGGTCGGGGTTTCTGAAATCTTTAATGACCTTTTCAACCTTGCGCGGAATTTTAACTTTGCGTTTGCGATAGGAGCCGTCTTTAGGCTCAAACACCAGAATTTCCTTGCCTTCCTTTTTGTAAACACCAATCTTTGTTTTTGCACCCAGAGAGCCGCTATCCACCAGCGTATCCAGCCATTCAGGAATTTTAAACAGCTTAGACCAGGGGTCATCTTTGAGGTTGTCGATAATGCCCTGTATCACGTGGCGCATGGTATCCAGACCCACTACATCAGCCGTTCGCAGGGTGGCACTTTTGGGGCGCCCCAGTTTCTTGCCAGTGAGTTCATCTATGGTTTCAAAATTAAGCCCTAGCTGCTCTGCGTGATAGAGGGTCACCAGAATGGAGAAAATACCAATGCGATTGGCAATGAAGTTGGTGGTGTCTTTGGCACGTACCACGCCTTTACCAAGGGTGCTCACCAAAAAAGTTTCCATATCATCCATGATTTCAGGACGGGTTCCCTGGTGGGCAATAATCTCAACCAGTGGCATATAGCGCGGTGGATTAAAGAAATGGACGCCCAAAAAGCGATCTTTAAGCGAATCGGGCACGCCTTCTGCCAATACCGAGATAGAAATACCCGAGGTGTTGGTGGCAAGAATTGTGGCATCGCTTAAATAGGGCGCGATCTTTTTATACAGATCATGTTTCCAGTCGGCGCGCTCGGCAATAACCTCTATCACCAGATCGCACTCTTTCAGTTTTTCCAGATCATCATCGTAATTGCACGGGGTAATAAGTTTTGCAAAACTGCCAAGGGCTAACGGCTCCGGCTTTTGTTTTGCCAGTGCTTTTATGGCAGCACGCGCAGTGGCACTGGGATCTTTGCCCTCTGCGGGTAAGTCAAACAGGTAAGAGGCTATGCCGGCATTGGCAAAATGAGCGGCGATCTGCGCGCCCATGACGCCCGCGCCCAGTATCGCCACGCGTTTCATGACAGGTATCTTTCCCTTCATGCTTATTTTTCTCCTTGGTTATTCCCTTGTTTTCTGCTCTTTAATCTGACTGATAGTGCTTAGGCAGGGAAAAGGGCAAAAAAGTGGGGGGGTGTACTTTTTAGTATATATTTTAGTCTTTATTAAGCTTTTTGCTGGCAAACCTGGTTAAAAAGGCAATGTATCTGCTTAGGATAACCCTAAGCTGAGTTTTCCAGGAGCCTGTTTGAGAACAGGCTCCTGGAATTTGCAGCAGTTTCTCTATTCCTGGACAGGCTCCTAACTTGCTTCACGCCATTCCTGCTCTTCTTGATACGGCACACGCACCAGTTCGGACTCATCAAAGTCATCAACATGGATCACCGACATTAAACGCTTCTGGAAGCTATACAACTTCCCTGCTTCGTCCTGATTGATGATTTTTTCTTCCAGTGCCGCGTCGATCAGGGCATCGCCTGCCAGCTTGGGCAAGGTACCCGCCTTGATTGCCTCACGCATTTTTTGTTGCAAGGGTTTGAGCTCTAGGCTTTCCACAAAAATCTGATTGACCTCAGCCAGCGGGTTGTTTTCACCCAGCCCCATATAAGGGCCTCGGGTTAAGCGTGATCGGGCGCCTGAATCCTGGCTGATGATATCGACGACTTCTTTTTCCAGACTGTCCAGGGGTGCTTTAAAACGCCTGCCAATCGGGAATGCGGCAAATTTAATTATGCCCGCCAGCATTCTGTTTGGGTAATTGGTCATTAATTCATCAAAGGCAATCTGGTATTCACTTAGCAAGTGATCCAGCGACCACTTTACAATTGGCCATTCATCATTGGCATAGTCGTTATCTTTGTGGTGTTTAAGCACCATGCTTGCCAAAAACAGGGTGCTGAGCAAATCACCCAAACGGGCAGATAAACTTTCTTTAAATTTCAGTTTGGCACCCAGGCTGAGCATTGACATATCCGCCACCAGAGCAAATACACTACTTAGCCGATCAATCTGTTGATAATAGCGTTCACGATCAGGCTTGGCGGCCTTGCGGTTTGAGCCGTATAGCGGCAAGCCCAGCCCAATCAGTAGCGAGCGGGTGAAATTACGCATCCCAAAGCCAAGATGGGCACTGAGTGTTTTGTCAAAGGCATCCAGTGTTGCTGCGTTGTCGGGTGCCTGTGCCAGCTCCATTTCTTTCAGGATAAAGGGGTGAGAGCGAATTGCCCCCTGACCAAAGATCATCAGGTTACGAGTGAGTATATTGGCGCCTTCAACGGTAATGGCGACCGGGATGGACTCGTACATATTGGCAATATAATTCTTTGGCCCTTTTACCACGGCTTTGCCCGCGTGAATATCCATGGCATCCAGCAAACACTGGCGTGCCATTTCGGTACAGTGATATTTTAGGATAGCCGATGCAACGCTGGGCTTCTCACCATCTACGATGGACTGAATGGTATGGATACGTGCTGCATCAATAATGTAACTTAAGCCTGCAATGCGCGCCAAAGGCTTTTGTATGCCCTCGAATTTGGCAATATTGACACCAAACTGACTGCGTAAATTGGCATAGGCACTGGTGCCAAGTGCACAGCGTTTGCTTACCGCAACAGCCGATGTGGGCAGGGTAATCGCACGACCAACCGATAAGCAGTTGACCAGCATCCGCCAGCCTTTTCCTGCCATTTCAGGGCCGCCGATAATGGTATCCAGCGGTACAAAAATCTCATTGCCCTTAATTGGCCCGTTTAGAAAAGCATCGCCAATCGGTAAATGTCGTCTGCCAATATCAAGCCCCGGTGTGCTTCGCGGGATCAGGGCGCAGGTAATGCCATAATCTTTGACATCGCCGATTAAACCGTCCGGGTCTTGCAAACGAAACGCCAGGCCGATCAAGGTGGCAATCGGCGCCAGTGTGATATAGCGTTTGGAGAAGGTAAGTTTCATCCCCAGCACTTCTTTGCCCTGCCACTTTCCTTTGCATACCACGCCTACATCAGGAATTGAAGTTGCATCTGATCCAGCCGTTGGGCCGGTAAGGGCAAAACAGGGGATTTCTTCACCCTTGGCAAGACGGGGCAGGTAGTAATCTTTTTGATCGTCGGTGCCGTATTTTAACAATAGCTCGCCAGGGCCTAATGAATTGGGTACACCGACCAGATAAGTAATACCGCCGCCGCTATTGGTGAGCTTTAACAACACTTGTGACTGGGCTACTTCGGATAGTTCCAGACCACCGTATTTTTTTGGGATAATCATGCCCAGAAAACCACTCTGGCAGACATAATCAATGATATGGGGTGGGATGACATTCCAGTCGTGATTAATTTTCCAGCTATCCGACATTTTGCATAGCTCTTCAACTGGGCCATCAAGAAAGGCCTGTTCCTCGGCTGACAGGGTTGGCACAGGTGCATCAAGCAGTTTGTGCCAGTCTGGTTTGCCACTAAAAATTTCGCCATCCCACCAGACGCTACCGGCATCAATCGCTTCTTTTTCGGTGTTTGATATGGGCGGCAGAATCTTGCGAACCATAGCCAGGGCAGGGCGGGACACCCATTTAATACGCAATGAAGGTATTGCAAAAATCAGGGATACGATGGTGAACAAAGCCAGTAGTGCCAGCGTTAACCAGTGAGCTGAAAATAATAGCGCGCCAAGTGTAAGTAAACCGAGTGTAATAGCCGCTGTTTTTATTGAGCTACCACGAAAAGCAAACAAGGTTATGCAACCCAGTGCCAGAAGAATAAGAATGAGATTTATCATCGGAATGTTCCTGATGGTCTTAAAATAGTCATGCGTTACCCGATTATTGTTTATTAAAAACAAAAAAGAGCGAACGCTCGCTTTTAATTTAAACTAGTAGTATGATTGTGTCAAGAATTAATCATAAGAGGCCTTTGTATGAGCGTATGGCGAGAGAAAATTAAGCAATATTTATCCGTCATATCTTTTGTGCAACGGTCTCTATAAGTCTTTTATAAGAGGTTTTGTTCCTTGTCGGTTTCAGCTCAAAAAATTCACTCTCTTCAACCGCCCCTGTTTACAGACTTTAAGGCTTCTTTTCCTTATCAGGGGGATAATTTATATGCCCTTATTTTTGAAAGAAACAGGGATAAGATTCGGCTTAGCAAAGAGAAGTTTGCCATTAAAAACCTGCAAAAGATTTTTTCGGCAACCTTTCAGATGACACCCAAAATCGGTTTTCAGGCAATGTCATTACGTGATTTATCAACCGAAACCGGGCTTAGCATGGGCGGGCTTTATTCCAGTATCTCCAGCAAGGAAGCGATTGCAATAATGATAAAAGATGTTGTTGCGCTGGTCTGTGCAGAATTAGTGGAAGACTCACGTGAGTTTGATGACCCTTTACAGGCGCTACAGTCATTGATGCGCGGTTATCTCTATGCATCGACCATTATGCAGCCCTGGTTTTATTTTCTTTATTTTGAAACAAAAAGCCTGCCCAGTGCAGATCAGGAAGGCTCGTTAAAAATTGAACTGATTCAGGTAAAAGAACTGGAAACGCTAATTGGAAAACTGATAAAAGACACCGATCATTGCGATGATGCCTGCCACAAGGCCGAATTTGTGGCAACGATGGCGCTTTCACTAATACAGGAGCGTTATTTAAAGCCCTGGAAATATCGAAACCCCGAAGAAACGATTGATGCCTATGCCGATAAGTGTCTGCAATTGATTTATCGGGCAATTTGTCTGGATGAAGCACAACCTTGCCATCAAAAATTAGAAAAATAAGCTTTAAAAAGTACACCCCCCACCTTTTTATGGCTTTTCTCCCTATTACTGCTTACTGTTCATCTAAAACTGTTTGAAAGCGTGATTGTAAAATATCGAGTAATTTTGGGTGAGCGCCAATCAATTCAGTGATTGCAATTTTGAAACCAGGGAAGTCCTTCATCACCCTGTCACAAATTGTCTTGATGTCCCCGCCTTTGCCAGCGTGTTTTCCCGGTAGAAAAAATAATAGCGCAACAATCGCCTGCGTTTCTCCTGACTGCGCTTTTTGTCTCAGCCAGTTTTCCAGTAACTCGCCATTAAAGTCGTATTCTTTTTCCTTGCGTCGTTCCATCGCTGCCTGACTAATACTTGACTTTGCCGGTAAACAGCTTTTGATAGATTTGGTTAAATGATTTCGAACTGCTGTAACCTTGGGGGAGGGCGAGCCATGATCGACCAATACAATATTTTGTAATGCTAGCTGATGTTCCTTTGCAGTATTTTGTATATTCTCGAAAAGAATATCGCTTAAAAGCGGCTCTCCATCAGGCAGGGGAAAAATCACATCAGCAAGTGATACATTGATGTCTGTATAAGTTTTTTGCAACGCATTGATGATTTCTGGAATCAACTGACTAACGGCTTTGCTCACACCGAAAAACAAGGGAAGTACAATAAAATCACGCTGACCCGCATCAAGTGATTTTTGTAAAAATGCTTTAAAGGTATGCGCGGGTTGCTTGTTTAGCAGCTCGGGTGGAATGTTATCAGCATGATTAAGCGAAACTGGCGCAACATCATGGCCAATACTGTCAGCGAGCTTTTGAGCTATTACTCTGAGCTGCAAGGTTGCCTCAGGGCGGAGTGAGCCATTATCAACGAGTATTATTTGGGGCATCGAGATTCCTTTTTCATTAAAATAGGCTGTACCAACAATCAAGAATTAATGTACCCAAACAAAAAAGGCCTAGCCGAAGCTAAGCCTTTGAAATATATGGTGGGCCGTGAGCGATTCGAACGCTCGACCAATTGATTAAAAGTCAACTGCTCTACCGACTGAGCTAACGGCCCTTATCTTATCATTAAGAGCCGTAGAAAACTGCTCTCAATCAAGAGAGGCGGTAGTATACACTACCGATTCTGCCTTTCAAGTGCTTTTCAGCGGGTTTTTGGTTTTTTTAGACTTTATCCAGTTTGCGTAAGCTATTGGGTAGCAGATGCATATCGGCAAGGCTGGCTACCAGTGCTTTTGCGAAGGAGGCTTCATCTTCATAAACCATTTTATAGTATTGTATTTTCATGGTGAGTGCGCTGCCAAAGACAATGGAGATAAAGGTTAAAAAAGAACCCATTGCCAGTGTTGATGCACCTGTAACGCCCTGACCAATGGTGCAGCCCATGGCTAATACACCACCGATACCCATTAATAAGCCACCAATAATATGAGTGAAGAAGTCTTTCCAGCTGGCAAACCATTCGATTCTAAACTTTCTGGAAATAAGAGAGTAAAGAAGAGAGCCAATGACAACCCCAAAACCGGCTACCAAAGCAAAAGTAAGCATGTTTTTATCAAAGCCAAGCTCTGTCCAGCGGATTAAATGACCAGATGGTTGTACAAAGGTAAATGACTGCGCGCCAATTGCAAAAGGTCGTTCATCCATCATTTCGGCTTCCTCTAATAGAGTTTGCCCTAAAATTCCGGTTGTCACCCACCATGCGCCGACGACTACTGCCCCAACGACAAGGCCGCCCAGAATATTATCAAAATTTCCCCTGAAATCTTTGGATAGTAATGCCCAGAGTATTAATAGCCCGCCCAGGACAGCTGCAACAATAATGGTTGTTTGTTGAGGATCGCTACTGATAAAGTGAGCAATAACACTGCCTAAACCTTGATTGTCAATATCATAACTGGAGAGATCTATAAAGGCAGGCTCCATCCAGGAAAGAAACGCAGTATAGCTAAAATTGGTGAAAATCATCAGGTATGCCATGATGCCGATAGCGAACAAGACAAAAAGAGATTTTATATTACCACCACCCATGCGTATCAATGTTTTGTTGCCACAACCCGAGCCAAGGGTCATGCCAATGCCAAACAAAATACCACCAAGAATATAACGAGGCCAGGCAAAATTAGAGGTAAGGTAGGGTGGATTAGCGGTATCATTACTGGCAACCAGCGACATATCGGATAAACTCAGCAGGCTTAAACCCATTACGCCAAGTATTGCCAGGCCCATTGCAAACACCCAGGAACGCATCCTCCCTGTATCGCCAATATTAACGACATCAGATACCGCCCCCATGGTGCAAAAATTGGTTTTATTGGCAATAAAGCCTAATATAACCGCCAGGCCAAATGCCCAAAGCAGTATTGTGGTTGTTATCTCCATTTATCTCCTCCTAGATCTTTGTTGAAATATTTTGATTGTATATTTTGTTTAGAGCGCCATGGATCATAGCAAAGAACAGATAAGCGGTGTAATAAATGCCACAAACTGTCAGCTTTAGGCTTTTTGGGTCACAAAGTGACACTTTTTTCTGACAAAAGAAAAAAATATTTGATATAAAACAGATCTGAAAGTTCAATAAAATAGTTTATAAACAATAACTTAGGTTTTTTATATGGTTTTTGGCACGGCCTCTGCATTAATACCAGCGAACATGTTGTTCACGCTGTTAAGCACGAGTTAATCAACACTTTAATATGATAACTCTGCTTTTTAGCAACAATTAACTTTAATCATAAAAATAATCTTTGGAGATTTAAAATGAAAAAACAACTACAAAAAGGTTTTACACTTATCGAATTAATGATCGTTGTAGCGATTATCGGTATTTTGGCTTCTATTGCTCTTCCTGCTTATCAGGATTACACAGTACGTGCAAAAGTAAGTGAAATCCTGTCAATGGGTAATGCTGTTAAAGCAGGCATTGGAGAAACTCATGCAAGTACAGGAAAAATGCCTGTTGCTGCTGACGCTATTGTTGTAGATTCTATTGCACAATTTGATGCATCACAATATGCCGGAACAGTAGCTACGACATATAATCGTACTGGTGATGATCAGGCAGACTTTACAGTAACAACTGAAAATCTTGGCACAGCAGCAGATGGAAAAACAATAGTATTTGATTATACTGCAAGTGCAACTGGATTAACAGTCGATTGTACAGGCGGCACCCTTCAAGATAAATACCGTTCAGCGTCATGTCGTTAATATTTAATATTCAACAAATAAAATCATAATTATGATTTTAAAGCCCCTCTAATGAGGGGCTTTTTCGTATTTATCTAGATAAGACTAATATAATAACGGCTCAATTATATCTATGTAAATTTCAACCTTATCCACTTGAATAGCTATATGCAAGATAATGGTTCATCTGTTGTTAATTCATTTATTGTTACAATCTATAACTCTTCTTTTAATATTTAATAGCTCGTATGTTTAAACATAAATTACATGCTTCTTTAATCCATCTTGGTCTAAGTATTCTTTTAGTAGGCCTGGTTATTGGTAGTTTATTATTCTTGTTTTTCCCCCCACTTTTTATAAGTGTTTCAGACTTTAAAGAAATAGCTACCCTGATCATTTCTATTGATCTTGTTTTAGGGCCACTGCTTACCTTTGTGGTGTTCAAGCCTAAAAAGAAAACACTGAAGTTTGATTTGTCAGTCATTGGCGCAATACAACTATCTGCTCTTGCCTATGGGGCCTTCGCACTCTACCAGGTTCACCCTGTTTATATTACGTTCAATGTAGATCGTTTTACAATTATTTCAGCAAAAGATGCTGAGCCACAAAAAGCGAGGATAGATGAGTATAAAGTATCAAAATTATCAGCAGGAAAACTTGCGTTTGCCAAAATGCCTGATGATATAGAAAAGAGGAATGAATTGCTCTTTAGCGCGATTAAGGGTGCAGAAGACCTGGATCAAAAAGAAGAATACTATGAGCCTGTAAAAGATAATATTTCGGCAATAATTGCAAAAGGTCTTGATCCCAGAACACTTATGAGCGATAAAAAAGCGGCGGAATTTTTGAAAAAGCATAATGGTAAAATTAAAGATTACGCCTTTCTACCTTTAAATAGCCTAAAAAAAGATGCACTGATTGTGATTGATAAAGAAACAGCTGAGCCTGTTGCTACTATTGATACTGATCCGTGGAAATTTGTAAAGAAATAACTGCACACCTTGTGTCTGCTTCTTATATATGGGAGAGCTAAAATCGAACTTTCTGCTTAACGCTACCCTTTATCTCTTTTTATTGGTTAAAAAAACAATCTAGACATTACCCTCAAAAGTATTCATATTTGGGGAATGTCCATGCGTTTAAAAATTGCTTTACGAAATTTAATGTACAGCCAATTAATTATCGGCTTGTTTTTAGTATATGCCTACTTTGTCTGGTTTCCTCATTCCTTTTCGTTATTAGGCGGTTTCTATAAAACGGCCTTGATGCTGATTTTTGTTGATATTGTGTTAGGCCCTTTACTGGTATTTATTGTTTTCAAAGAAGGTAAAAAATATTTAAAGTTTGATATAAACGTACTACTCGCAATACAACTTGCCGCATTCCTCTGGGGCGCATATTCCCTATACCTAAAACATCCTGCTTATGCTGTTTTCACTGTTGACAGGTTTACCCTGACAAATGTTAGTCGTCTTTTTCCCCAGGAACCTTTGGTAAAACAATTAAAAACAACCTTCTTCTTTCCAAAAATGGTTTTTGCCAAGCCACCTGTTGATACGAAAAAAAGGAAAAAGCTATTGTTTGATGTTCTTTTAAAAGGCATGCCAGATATTGACCACAGACCTCGTTATTATAAGCCTTTTGAGCAATATACAGATATTGTTCTGGCAAAGAGTATTCCCCCCAGACAACTTTTCTTTAATAATAAAAGAAAAGAGAAACTGAATGCATTTCTAAAGAAATATGGAGGAAAAACGGATGATTATGCCTTCTTCCCGGTAAGTGGTAATAATAAAAAGGATATGATTTGGGTGTTTGATCGTAAAACAGTAACGCCAGTAGGCATGATTGATAGTGACCCCTGGATGCGCTTGGCAAAATTATACTAAGTACAAAATTAATAAATATTAACAGGGCAAAGTAATCTAGAATGTGTTTTTTATTATTCTAAAAAAATTAATGTGTTTTCATTACACCAGCGCTACCAAAAGTCTGCATAAATTGTGTCACCCTGTCTTTTAATGCGTTCGTTTGTTGAGCTTGTTTTAGAGTATTCATTACCAGAGGGCGCATTTCAGGCAGCCTGATTAAATCACTTAGAATAGCATTAAAGGCAGTCTGGTTTTGTTCAGCAAGTTGATTGATAAAGCTTTTTAGCAGGGTGCTGTTTTTCAGGTCTTCCCAGCTACGTCCTGAAATAGCGACTAAAACTTCAATATCGTTTGCTAAATCACTGTTTAATACTTTTTTAAGCATTTCTTTTCGCTTTTTATTGTTCTGGCTACCAGAAAGCCCTCTGATTAAGGCAGCGACGATTTTATTATTGGGTTGCTCCTTGCTTAGCTCTTGCTCCAGGCGTTTAGATAGCTCATCCGTTAAATCTTTATCTGGGTGAGCGTGTTCCAGCATTTGTGAGAAAATTTCCAGAGGCACTTCGGGGAGTTGGTTGATTGCTTTTGCCAGCAGTGCTTCATTGTTGTCCTCGTCAAGGTTGTCCTCGTCGAGCCGGGCAACCACGTCGGCAACGCCTTGCATACCCAGAAATTGCCATTGATCGTAACCGGCATCACCCGCGAGATAATCCTGTGCAAATTGATAATATTGTGAAGGTTTCTGGTCGAGTAATCTGGTTGAAAAAGCATGAAAGATAGCAAGCCGGTCGGGCTGTGGCTTAAAGGCATAGGGTGATTCAGCCAGTTCATCCTGTAAGGATTCTCCATGCTGTTTTGCCTGGATATTTTTACCTGTTTGCTCAAGCAGGCTGATTAAAAAGCCATCGCGAGCATCCTGTTTTAAATAACCCAGCTCATCAACAGGAAATTGTAGAAACCAGATAACAGGCTCTTTGTTTGTATTATTGTTGCTATCCTCTGGCCAGAATAACAAGGCTATCCACGCCTTTTGCTGAAAAGGGTAGGGGTAAATGACCTGCTGTGATTCAATTTGTTCAAACAACGGCTTTGGAATGGGTGTGACTTTGCGCCCCATATCAAAAACACGATAATTAAAGCCACCACTTTGTAAAAAATGGCTGATACTGTCAAATTGGGGCTTGGAGGTCATTTAATTGGGTAAGTAAAGAGGGTTAAAAAGTACACCCCCCACCTTTTTACGGCTTTTCTCGTTGAAACGGTCAAAACAACATGAAAAGTGTGGGAAGTTAGAAAAATAATGTGAGTTGACCTGTAAGCCGGGTTCTGTCGTGAACAATCATTCATCTGGATAATACGTCACCGTATATCTCAAGCGATCTACCCGGATGCAGCGCGGGTACACGCCCTTAGCATCCCTATTTGATCTTGCTCCGGATGGGGTTTACCTTGCCACAAACGGTTACCCGTTGTGCGGTGCGCTCTTACCGCACCCTTTCACCCTTACCTGCTACCGAAGTAGCTGGCGGTCTACTCTCTGTTGCACTGGCCGTCAGCTTGCGCTGCCCAGACGTTATCTGGCATCCTACCCTGTGGAGCCCGGACTTTCCTCGACAAGCCCGAAGGCTTGCCGCGATTGTTCGGTCAACTCAACGCTCAGTGTAACAAACTGGCACTAAAAAAACACAACTCAGGGGAGAAAAGGGCAAAAAAGTGGGGGGGTGTACTTTTTTGATTATTATTATGCCTTTTGAGGGGAAGCAGGTAAGGCTTCAAGCAATATTGAGTCTCTGTCCATGGCTTCAGGCTTGTCAATGCCCATAAGTTGCAAGACGGTTGCCGCGATATTGCTTAAACCTTCATTACTGCCGAGCCGCCAATAGTTTTTGTCTATTACCAGACAGGGCACGGGATAAACAGTATGTTGCGTATTGGGTTCGCCCGTGTATGAGTCAATATATTCATCACAATTGCCATGGTCGGCGCTTAGAATCACAGAATAATTATTGGCGACTGCCGCATCCAGCACGCGACCGACTTCTTTATCCAGCGTTTCAACGGCCTTGATAACCGCTTCGGGGACGGCGGTGTGACCGACCATATCACCATTGGCAAAGTTAACCACAATAAAGTCATGCTCGCCCTTGTTTAATGCGTTTATGACATTATCGGCGACTTCCTGGGCGCTCATTTCTGGGCATTCATCATAGGTATGCACTTTGGGTGAGTCGACCATAATTCGCTCCTCATTTTCATAAGGGGTTTCGTAACCACCATTTAAAAAGAAGGTCACATGGGCGTATTTCTCGGTTTCGGCACAATGTAGCTGCTTGTAACCGGCTTCGCTAATCACTTTTGCCAGCGAAGTTGTCGGGTGTACCAGGGGGAAGGCAACCGGCATTTCCAGCCATTTGTCATAACGGGTCATGCAGGTAACGGGGGTGGGTGTGTAGTCACCTCGGTCAAACTCATTAAAATCTGTAAGACCAAGAGCCGCTGTCAGCTCACGAGGGCGGTCTTTTCTAAAGTTAAAAAAGATTAGCGCATCATCGGCTAACAGGGGTTGCGCTTCGGGCAGCACACGAGGCTTGATAAACTCATCCGTTTCACCATTGGCATAGGCGTGTTGAATGGCTTGCATGGGGTCGCTCTCTTTAATACCCTGATTATTGGCGATAGCATCCCAGGCAAGTTGTATACGCTCCCAGCGATTATCTCTGTCCATGGCATAAAAGCGACCCGAAATGGTTGCCACTGCTCCATCGGCTTCTTGCAGTGCATCCAGCACCTGGGGCAGGGCGTTTTCTAATACCTGTGGCGAGGTGTCACGGCCATCGGCAATCACATGCAATAGCGGCTTCACCTGATGCTGTTTGCACATCTTGATTAAAAACAGGAGGTGGCGCAGATGGCTATGTACACCGCCATCAGAGACCAGTCCCAGTAGATGCAGGGGGCGATTATGCTTTTTTGCTTGTTGCATGGCACTGACAAAGGCATGGTTTTGCACAAAACGACCGTCCTCAATGGCATCGTCAATACGCACTAAATCCTGTTCAATAATCGTGCCACAGCCTATGGTTAAGTGACCCACATCAGAGTTGCCCATCTGCCCGTTAGGTAGCCCCACGGCGCGCCCCGACGCTTGCAAAGTGGTGTGTGGATAGCGTGAAAAGTATTCATCCAGCCGAGGTGTGTTTGCCTCAAAAAAGGCATTATTCTTTTTGCTGGGGTTAATGCCTACACCGTCCATAATAATGAGAATGGTTTTACGGCGAAGTGTATTTTTTGACGGGTTCTTTTGCATATGGAAAGGACAGGTTACGAGTGTTAATGGCTTTATAGACCATATTTAGAGAAAAGGGCAAAAAAGTGGGGGGGTGTACTTATTAAGTCTTTTATCCATAATAAAAAGGGCTAAATACCACTAATTAGCCCTTTTTAAGGGTTCGGTTTATCAATAAATAATAATTGAGGGTAAAAATAGGGTGTTTTACGAGAATTGATTCATTGTATTGTCTTCACCGGCGGCTTTTAAGGCGGCTTCACCGGCAAAATATTCTTTATGGTCATCACCAATATCTGATCCAGACATATTCTGGTGTTTAACACAGGCTATGCCATCGCGGATTTCCTTGCGTTGCACGCCCAGTACATAGCCCAGCATGCCCTGATCGCCAAAGTATTCTTTTGCAAGGCTATCAGTAGAAAGTGCGGCGGTATGATAAGTGGGCAGGGTAATCAGGTGATGGAAAATACCGGCTTCGCGTGAGGCATCCGCCTGGAAGGTGCGAATACGCTCATCTGCCAGTTTTGCCAGTTCGCTATCGTCATATTTTACGTCCATGAGTTCATCGCGGTTGTACGCTGATAGGTCTTTTCCTTCTTGTTCCATTGCATCATAGGCTTGCAGGCGGAAATTGAGCGTCCAGTTAAAGGAGGGGCTGTTGTTATAAACCAGCTTGGCATTGGGGATTACTTTGCGAATTTCATTCACCATGCCGCCAATCTGGTCGATATGTGGTTTTTCGGTCTCTATCCAAAGGAGGTCAGCGCCGTTTTGCAAGGAGGTAATGCAGTCAAGCACACAGCGTGCCTCGCCAGTGCCTTTTTTGAACTGGAACAGGTTACTTGGTAATCGTTTGGGGCGAACCAGTTTACCGTTCTGGTTGATGAGTACATCACCGTTTTTCATTGTCTCCGGGGTGACTTCTTCACAATCAAGAAAGGCGTTGTACTGATCGCCCAAATCGCCAGGCTCATTGGTCACTGCGATTTGCTTGGTAAGGCCGGCGCCGAGCGAATCGGTGCGTGCCACGATAATGCCGTTATCTACGCCCAGCTCTAAAAAGGCATATCGCACAGCGCGTATCTTGGCAAGAAAGTCGGCATGTGGAACGGTTACCTTGCCGTCCTGGTGACCACACTGTTTCTCATCCGAAACCTGGTTTTCGATTTGAATACAGCAAGCACCCGCTTCTATCATTTGTTTGGCAAGCAGGTAGGTTGCTTCGGCATTGCCAAAACCGGCATCAATATCAGCAATAATCGGGACGACGTGTGTTTCAAAATTATCGATTTTATCCTGTATTTCTGCTTCTTTTGCCGTATCGCCCTCGGCACGGGCAGCGTCCAGCTCACGAAACAGCAGGCCCAGTTCGCGGGCATCAGCCTGGCGCAAAAAGGTGTATAACTCTTTAATGAGCGCAGAGACAGAGGTTTTTTCGTGCATTGACTGATCGGGCAAAGGCCCAAATTCGGAGCGCAAGGCAGCAACCATCCAGCCCGATAAATAAAGATAGCGCCCCGCCGTGCTGCCAAAGTGTTTTTTAATCGAGATCATCTTCTGCTGACCAATAAAGCCATGCCAGCAGCCCAGAGACTGGGTATATTGGCTTGAGTCCGCATCATACTTTTCCATGTCGGCACGCATAATATCGGCGGTATATTTAGCAATATCCAGGCCGGTTTTAAAGCGGTTCTGGGCGCGCATACGGGCGGCCGACTCGGGATTAATGGCATCCCACGGTGAGCCTTGTTCTTTTTTCAGGGCGGATACGGATTGAATGTCGGTTTGATATTGGCTCATGGCTATTTCCTTATGGTAATTTCAGTCGTTATTAACATTACAGTTAACAATAGAATGTAAAATAAGGTTTAACTAGGGCTTATGGGTAATTGTTAGTATTTATAAAACCAATAGGGGCCAGATTTACTATTATTTTTTTAATTTCAGTTATTGCGAGGCTAAATACTTGTCGATTTGTTTTTTTGCTTCCTGATAGCCTATGTCAATAATCTCATCTGCACGGTGAAACTCCATAAAGCGAATACTGCCTAGCTTGGGTTGTATCAACAGGTCTGGTGTGTCGATACGCAAACGGGTTCGGGTAATCTGGGTTTCCATGATATTGATGGAGGCAAGCATCACCTCAACTATGTTTGGCAGAGGCTCTTCATTTAGCCAGTTGCGTACTTGTTTGATCGCCGGATTATCCAAAGACTGGAGACTTTGGGTGATACGTTCCACGGCTGCCTGATATTTGCCACCAATCACAGCCAGAAAATCATCCTCGCCTATTGTGCCTTGTTTTGTCGAATTGGTTTTCCTACTAGCTGATTGCTCCTGTTTTAAGGCTTTTTTTGGTGCTTTACCTGCAACAATATCGTGGTTGAGATCAACCGAGATAATAAAGTCAGCACCCATATCGCGTACCGTACTGGTAGGCACCGGGTTAACAAGCCCACCATCGACCAGTATACGGTTTTCTCTGCGAACCGGTGTAAAGATTCCCGGAACAGAAATACTGGCGCGAACTGCTTTTATGACATCGCCTTTATCAAGGACAACTTCTTCACCACTGATTAAATCGGCAGCGACCGCCTTAAAGGGCAAGGGCAGGTTTTCAATGGTTTGGGCGGTAAGGTATTGACGTACAAACTCTTCGACTTTATCACCATCTATCAAACCAGACTTTGGAAAAACAATATCAAATAAGTAGGCTGTTTTTTTCCAGTCAAACTCACGGTATGTTTTTTCTATGGCATCCAGTTTGTTGCTGGCAAAAACAGAGCCAATGAGTGCGCCAAAGCTGGTTCCCGATACATAGTCCACCTTGATGCCTGCTTCCTGTAAGGCATGTATCACCCCGATATGTGCCAGGCCCCGGGCAGATCCACTGCCCAGGGCAATGCCAACTTTTTTATTTGATAGAAGCGAGTTATCTACCTGTTTGTTTTTCGTGTGCATAATAGTCAGTTAAGATTTCAATAAAGCTTTTAGCGGGAGAAGATATTGCTTTTTTCTTGCGCGTGACTACCCCGTATTTCCTGTCGGGAAAGTTGGCACTGAGTGGAATGGTGGCAAATTTATTTTTATCATCTTCTGTAATGCAAATGCTGGTGACGATTGAGATTCCCAGTCCAATGGATACATATTTTTTGACGACTTCCCAACCACCGGCCTCCAGAGTGACATTTAAGGGTACGCCTTTTAAATCAAACATCATTTTAATCAAGCGCCAGCTACTAAACTGGGAGGGAGGCAGGATTAAACCATATTGGCTTATATCGTTAATTGTTACTTCTTTTTTCTGTGTTAGCGGGTGGTTAAGTGGCGTAATTAATACCGCAGGGTAAGAAACAAAAGGCGCGTAGTCCAGGTTTTTGGGTGTGTCCAGCATTGAGCTAACGGCAAAATCAACTTCATCGGAGAGCACCTGCTCACGTCCGCTACTGCCCGTTACATTGGAAAGTTTCAGGCGAATACCGGGGTATTTGTTTACAAAGGTATTGATCGGACCGGGTAGCGTATAGAGAATGGTAGATTCTTCTGCAGCAATAACCAGCTCGCCAGAGACTAAATCACCCTGCTGCGCCTTGAACTCGTCTTTTATATGGTCGATGCCTTGCACAAGGGGTAAGGCAATATTGTATAAAATTTCACCCTCTGTGGTGATTTTTAACTTTGGACCGCGACGTTCGAATAGCTTTACCCCCAGCTCATCTTCCAGCTTTTTTATTTGCAAGGAGATCGTTGGCTGGCTGGCAAATAAAATCTCGGAAGCCTTGCTCATATTGCCGACCTGATGGGTAATACAAAAGGCACGTAGCTCTTTGAGATAGTTGCAGGTTGTTAAGTGTTTCATTAAGCGACTATTTCAAACCATTTAGAATTTCGCGGTTGGTTTGCTCTCTAAACATTGAATCTACAATGCGAACACTCGGCATGCGAATACAGTTATCCAGTACCTTTGGACCATGAATAAATAACAGTTCGGGTTTTACATTCACATGGGGCATACCGCCTTGTGCAGTGCATAGACTCTCCCATTCCACCATGACTAAATACTGGGGTGGAATGGTATAGCCTTCCCAAACCTCGGCAGCGCGTTTTAGTTTGCTGCCAGAGCTGTCTTTCATATCTTCCATTAATGATTCAACGGTAGCATGCCCGCTGCCCAGGCAAGAAAAACCAATGCGTTTTAGTATCTGAAAACCGATCATGCCATTGGTTTCTTTTAACTTGCTTAAGGTTTCAATTTCGCCCGCTTCAAACTCGGCTTCCTTGCCGGGGCGCACAATATGTTCAGCCATTACGGTGACTGTGCTACCTGAGTCAACTGCGTATTTATCACCCAGGCCTTGTGCCTGTTTTTTGCTCCATTGATTAAATGAAACCAGCTTTGGCATGTCAGAATGGACAATGCGATAAACTGGTTCTTCTGGGCCATCCAGCATAACATCACCGCAACGGGCACAGGTATCAACCACGACATCTTCGAAGGTTTCATGAAAATTCTCATGTGACTCCCATGAATCCCAATAGGTGACCTGGTCTATCCAGATATGTGATAACCCTTCTCCCATGTCGGTGCTGGCACCCCAGCGCATTCCCATGGGGCAGGCACCTCGTTGCTTTAACAGGTCAAAGCCGGAGAATCCCGGTGTCAAGGCCGTTGCCAGACACATTTTGGAACTTGCCTGCTTCATCATGCTCATCAGATTAGGGTCGTTTTTGACTAAGACCCGATTAATGGCAACATACAAAGGTGATTTTGGCTCGGCATCAAATAATTTTTTAATATCCATTTCTTTCTCCAAGTATAGCGATAGGTAATTGTTTGTTCTGTTTCTGAATCTGATTATGATTGAGGACTGTCTATTAAACAAGATGACTATTATTCACACCGATTTATTAATTCTAATAATTAATAAATATCACAGTTTTTTTTCTCAATATAAGCTACCTTACCCATTATGTTAGTCTCTCGCTTATGAGGGATGTATTTTGTTAATGAATCGAGTAAAAAGCTATGTCGTGGAACGATAAGCGACCTATGTCGCCTCATCTACAGGTGTATGATTTACCGCTCACCGCAAAACTATCTATTCTGCATCGTGGAACGGGTGCAGTATTATTTGTGGGGGTGGTTTTATGGGTGCTGTTATTGGCAGCCGCCGCAAGTGGGCCACAAACGTGGGCGAGTGTGCACAGCTTTTTATCAAGCTGGTTTGGCAAGCTGATCTTAGTTGGCTTTACCTTTTCCCTTTATTATCACTTGTGTAATGGTATTCGCCATTTATTCTGGGATATGGGCAAAGGCTTTAATCTCAAGGATGCTGAAAAAGCAGGGATAGTCGTTATCGTAGCCACCTTGCTGTTAACCCTGTTAACATGGTTGGTGGCCTTATGAGTGCCAGTAACGATTATCGCTCGCCATTGGCAAAAGTCAAAGGCTTGGGAAGATCGTCTGATGCAACCCGTTTTTTCTGGGTTCAGAAGCTTACGGCGATTGCACTAATTCCGTTAACGCTATGGCTTTGTTATAGCATAGCCACCTTGCCTGAGCTGACTTATGAGGTGTTGATTGCCTGGCTAAAGTCTCCTTTTAATGCAGTTATGGCAAGTCTCTTTACTGTCGTTTCCCTAAAGCATGGAATGATAGGTATGCAGGTAATCTTTGAGGATTATATCCATACGCATAGTTTGCGTTTTGGTGCTATTTTATTCACTAAGTTACTTAGCTATTTTATGATGGCTTTGGGTGTTTATTCAATACTTCGACTTTCTTTGGGTAATTAATACGGGTAGTTACTAATAATGAACAATAAAGACTATAAAATTATCAATCACGAATACGATGTTGTGATTGTTGGCGCTGGTGGCGCCGGTTTACGAGCAACCTTAGGCATGGCAGCCGCTGGCTTGAGTACGGCCTGTGTTACGAAGGTTTTTCCAACCCGCAGTCATACCACGGCAGCGCAAGGTGGCATGTCGGCGGCTTTGGCAAATATGGGTGAAGACACCTGGCAGTGGCATATGTATGACACCGTTAAAGGTTCTGACTGGCTAGGCGATCAGGATGCGATTGAATATATGTGCCGTGAGGCGGTGCCGGCGGTTATCGAGCTGGAGCATTTTGGCGTGCCTTTTTCACGCACTGAAGAAGGAAAAATCTATCAGCGCCCCTTTGGTGGCATGACAACCCATTTTGGTGAGGGTGTGGCGCAACGCACCTGCGCCGCAGCCGATAGAACCGGGCATGCAATTTTGCATACCTTGTATCAGCAGTCAATCAAGCACAAGGCCGAGTTTTTTATCGAATATTTTGCCACCGACCTGATTATGGAAGACGGTGTTTGCAAAGGTGTGATGGCGTGGGATTTAACCACGGGTGACTTGCATTGCTTCCGGGGTCATCAAGTGGTGCTGGCAACCGGTGGGGCAGGGCGGGTATTTTTCTCGGCAACCTCGGCCCATACCTGCACAGGGGACGGTAGTGGTATGGTGTTGCGCGCCGGTTTGCCCTTGCAGGATATGGAATTCGTCCAGTTTCATCCAACTGGCGTTTATGGTGCGGGTGTCTTGATTACTGAAGGGGTGCGTGGTGAAGGTGGTTTTTTGACCAACTCGGAAGGCGAGCGTTTTATGGAACGTTACGCGCCCAATGCCAAAGACCTCGCCTCGCGTGATGTGGTATCACGTGCCATGACCATGGAAATCAACGCCGGTCGAGGCGTTGGCCCAGAAAAAGATCATATCTACCTGAATTTACAGCACCTGGGTAAAGAGGTTATTCAGGAACGCCTACCCGGAATCGCCGAAAGCGCACGGATTTTCTCTGGTGTTGATGTTACTAAAGATCCAATCCCGGTATTGCCAACGGTGCATTATAATATGGGCGGTATTCCCACCAACTATAAAGGCGAAGTAGTGACACTTGATGGCGATGATCCCGATTCTGTTGTACCGGGTTTAATGGCAATTGGGGAGTGTGCTTGTGTATCCGTACATGGGGCGAACCGACTGGGCTCAAATTCCTTGTTGGACATTATTGTATTTGGCCGTGCAGCAGCCATGCGAGCTGCCGAGTTAATAGAAAAACATACCCCGCACAAGCCCTTGAAAGACGGCACATTCGAAGCCTTGCTAGAACGTTTTGACAAAACCCGCAATGCTTCTGGCTCACATTCAACCGCCAGTATCCGTGACAAAATGCAACGCACCATGCAAAAGTATGCCGCTGTTTTTAGAACGGGTGAAAGCATGGCGGAAGGAGCCAAAGAAATGCAAAAGGTATTTGATTCCTTTGCTGATGTGGGCATTACTGACAGAGGAATGCAGTGGAATACCGACTTGCTGGAAACGCTGGAGCTGGAGAACTTGCTGGCACAGGCGCAAACCATTATTAATGGCGCACTCAATCGTGAAGAAAGTCGTGGTGGACATGCGCGTGAAGATTTTCCCGACCGGGATGATGAGCACTGGATGAAACATACACTTGCCTGGGTCGATGACAAAGGCAAGGTAAAGATAGATTATAGACCTGTTCATATGTATACACTGAGTGATGACTGTGAGGTCATTCCACCCAAAAAGAGAGTTTATTAATGGCTGACTTTAAGCTCCCGGCAAACTCCATTGTAAAACCGGGTAAAACGGTAAAAGCACCCGAGGGTGCGACCAATATCAGAAAGTTCATCGTCTATCGCTATGATCCTGCCAGCGGTGATAACCCACGCACCGATACCTACGAAGTCGATATGGATAACTGCGGCCCAATGGTGCTGGATGCCTTGCTGAAAATAAAAGATGAAATGGACTCAAGCGTTGCTCTTCGTCGTTCCTGCCGGGAAGGTATCTGTGGCTCATGCTCAATGAATATTGACGGACGCAATACCCTGGCCTGTACCAAATCGATAGAAGAAATAGAGGGTGATGTTAAAATATTTCCGCTACCCCATCAGCCGATTATTAAAGATTTAATCTCCGATTTGACCAATTTCTACGCCCAATATGCCTCGGTAGAACCCTGGATGAAAACAGAGACACCTGCTCCACCTGATAAGGAACGCCTGCAATCGGTGGAAGACAGGGGAAAGCTCGACGGTCTCTATGAATGTATTCTGTGCGCCTGTTGCTCGACCAGTTGCCCCAGCTACTGGTGGAACAGTGATCGCTACCTTGGCCCGGCAGCTCTGTTAAATGCCTACCGCTGGATTGCTGATTCACGTGATGAAGCCACCGGAGAGCGCCTTGATGAGCTGGAAGACCCGTTTAAGCTATATCGCTGTCATACCATTATGAATTGTACCGACGCTTGCCCTAAAGACTTAAATCCTGCAAAATCCATCGCCGAAATCAAACACTTGATGATTAAGCGCAAGATGTGAGCACTTTATCGCATTTAAAATGGCATTGCCGTCGCGGTATGCGAGAATTGGATGTTGTTCTTGTCGCCTATCTGGAAAATGATTATCAAGGTGCCAATCAATCTGAACAAGAAGCCTTTGTAAGGTTACTACAGTTGGAAGACCCATGCCTTTTTGCTTTGTTAATGGGTTATGAAATAACGCAAGACCCGGATGAAGCAGCGTTGCTCGCCAAATTGGGCGACTTGTTTAGTAATTGAGACCTTTGCACGAAAGATATGACGGATAAAAACTGCTTAAATTCCCCTGTTTTTTCGTATATTTTCGGTCAATAGCCTTGCTATTACCCTCAAATCTACAAAAAATCAGGAAAATTACGCTAATTTTTCTCTCGCCATACTCTCATGCAAAGGTCTCTTAGTAATTAATTTTTGAGACCTGCAAAAAGCAGGTCTCTTTTTATTGGAGATTATTTATGCCTTTTCCTGATTCCTTTTATCGTTGGAGACCCCACCCCTGGCATGGCCTGGAAGTTGGTTCAAACGCGCCTAAAGTGGTTAATGCCTACATTGAAATTACACCATTCGATCACGTTAAATACGAAATTGACAAAAAAACTGGCTATCTTTGCGTAGATCGTCCAAATCGCACATCATCGCATCCGCCATCCCTTTATGGTTTTATCCCAAGAACCTACTGTGGTAAGCGCGTTGCCGCACTGATGGGAAAAGAAGGCGTACGTGGAGATCATGATCCGCTGGATATTTGCGTCCTTTCAGAAAGACCTATTGCACGAGCTGATATTGTTTTAAAAGCACGTATCCTGGGTGGCCTGCCCATGATAGATGGTGGCGAAGCCGACGATAAAATCATCGCAGTGCTGGATACCGATTATGTCCATGAAAACGCTAACTGTATCAGTGATTTGCCTGAAGTGATGATCGAGCGTTTGCACCACTATTTCACTACCTACAAATTACAACCGGGCAAAGATATTTCGGTTGAAATTGGCAAAGCCTATGGTAGAGAACACGCCGAAAAAGTTATTCAGGCATCCATAGAAGACTATCAGGAGCGTTATGCGGATAGTTAAGGTGCTGTTTTAGCAGCTTTTATTGAGTAGAGACCTTTGCACAAAAGATATGACGGATAAAAATTGCTTAGCCGAGCAACGCGAGACAACAGCTTTAGCTGACCCGTTAGGGTGAGGCGTTGTTTGCCGAATAAATTTCCCTGATTCTTCGTATATTTTCGGTCAATAGCCCTGCTATTACCCTCAAATCTACAAAAAATCAGAAAAATTACGCTAATTTTTCTCTCGCCATCCTCTTTGTGCAAAGGTCTCGAGTAAAGTGACAAAAAGGTGGGGGGTGTACTTTTTTTAATAGTAATAAATAC
>JALWMR010000174.1 GCA_027083815.1 Thiotrichaceae bacterium | reverse complement strand
ACTTATACGGCACGATACTGCGTTAAAATAGACCTCAAAATGCTCATTTACTCCAGTAAACTGCGCTTTTTCGGTCTATTTTGCCTTGTCTCGCACTCGCCTAAGCGAATTTCAACAAGCTGCTATGGGTACAGTTCCAACTTTTTTTGCAGTTCTTGAATAAAAATATCGACACTGGGCAAGTTTAAATTTGCCTCCCGTTGCTTAGTGCCCCACATTGGCTCGGGGAAATAACTGTCCTCCTTAAAGCGCGCCATAATATGCCAATGAACTTGTGGTACATAATTGGCAAAAGAGGCGATATTGATCTTGTCAGGTGTGTAATAATCCAGCATTTGACGTTCGATAATGTCAAGTAACAGCCAGATGCGTTGTCGAGTTTGCTTATCGCAATCACTCATTTCTTTGCAGCTTTGCCTGACGAAAATCTTCAGCCAGGGTATTTCAGATTCTTCGGTTTCTATTCTCACCCATTTGTCTTTATAAATAATCATTTAAATATTCCTTAATTGATCCTCTAGACACTAGCACATCTTGTCAAGCTGTGGCTTAATTCTGTCTATTAGTGGCCAATTGATAAAGGAGGGCGGTAATGTCAATTACTCCCGGTTCATTTCCGAACGCACGGATGCGTCGTATGCGAAAAGATGATTTTTCGCGACGTTTAATGCGTGAAAATGTCTTGACTGTAAACGATCTGATATATCCCGTCTTTGTAATTGAAGGCAGCAATCAAAAAGAGGCAATTGCCTCTATGCCGGGTGTGGAGCGCCTCAGCATTGACCTGCTGATTGAAGAAGCCAGACAGATAGCTCAACAGGGCGTACCCATGATGGCCTTGTTTCCAGTAGTAGGAAGCGAGCGAAAATCTGACTCGGCTGAAGAAGCCTTTAACCCTGATGGCCTGGCACAACGTGCCGTGCGTGCCCTGAAAGAAGCCGTGCCCGAGTTAGGCGTAATGACTGATGTCGCTTTAGACCCGTTTACCTCACACGGTCAGGATGGACTGATGAATGAGGAAGGCTACATTATCAATGATGAAACGGTTGATGTTCTGGTCAAACAGGCTGTTTCGCATGCCGATGCTGGCGCCGATGTGGTCGCCCCCTCGGATATGATGGACGGGCGTATCGGCTCAATACGTGCAGCGCTGGAAGCAGCAGGGCATCGAAATACCTGTATAATGGCGTATTCGGCCAAATATGCCTCTAGTTTCTATGGGCCATTTCGTGATGCCGTTGGCTCGGCGGGTAATCTTGGTGGCGGCAATAAATACAGCTATCAGCAAGATCCGGCAAACTCGGATGAAGCACTCTATGAAGTTGCTCTGGATCTTCAGGAAGGCGCCGATATGGTCATGGTAAAGCCTGGAATGCCTTATCTTGATATTGTGCGCCGCGTGAAAGATGAGTTTAAGGCCCCCACCTATGCCTATCAGGTCAGTGGTGAATACGCTATGCTTAAAGCCGCCGCACAAAACGGCTGGCTGGAAGAAAAAGCAGTCGTTTTAGAGTCTTTGCTTGGTTTTAAACGCGCAGGAGCAGATGGCATACTGACCTATTTTGCCAGGGATGTGGCTCAGTGGTTAAACGACTAGTAAATAGAGTATAAAAAGTACACCCCCCACCTTTTTGTCTGTTTTCTCCTAACCAGGCAACCTTGTATGAGAAAAGGTCAAAAAAGGTGGGGGGTGTACTTTTTAAGATTGCAAACAGACTTAAAAGAGAGTACTCATGCATGGATAAATACGCGGTTATAGGTAACCCGATCGAACACAGTAAATCACCGCAGATACACCAGTATTTCGCCCAGCAGACGGGAGAGAGTATTATGTACGAAGCCTTGCTCTCACCACTTGATGAATTTAAAGAGACGGTTGAAGCCTTTCGTAAAGGCGGTGGTAAAGGGCTTAATGTAACCGTGCCCTTTAAGCAGGATGCTTTTGAGCTGGCCGATGAGTTAAGTGATTATGCCAAACGCGCTGGCGCGGTTAATACATTGGTGTTTCGTGAGGATGGCAGTATTTACGGCACTAATACGGATGGCATAGGTATAGTGCGTGACCTGGTAGAAAATCATCAATCTCTGTTAAGCGATAAACGCATTTTAATACTGGGTGCAGGTGGTGCAGTGCGCGGGGTATTACAACCACTTTTAATGCAACGACCTGCGCAAGTCTTTATTGCAAACCGCACCCCGGAACGCGCCACTGAATTAGCAGCCGATATGCAGGATTTGGCTGAAAATTGTCAACTTGAAGGTGGTGGTTTCGCCGATATTGAAGGCGAATACGATTTGATTATTAATGGCACGGCAGCCAGCCTGCAAGGCATTATGCCACCGATACCGAAAACCTGTCTGGTCGAAGGCGTGCATTGTTATGACATGATGTATGGTGGAAGGCCAACCGCATTTGAATTTTGGTGTGAAGATAATGGTGCAGCCAAGGTCATGAATGGCCTGGGTATGCTGGTTGAGCAGGCGGCTGAATCCTTTTCTATCTGGCGCGGTAAAATGCCTGATACCAGGCCAGTATTAGAGGCTATGCAGCTTAGCTGGTTGGCTTAAAGGTTTCTGATTAACTCCAATGAACCAGCGACGTTTAGTTTTAAGGGTCATACTAAAGCTAATGAGCCTGTTAGCCTTATTGGTTTTATTGCTAGTATTTTTCTACTCATTTGCACCACTTTTTAAAGCTAGCCCGAAGAAAATCCCGCTTGCGACGATTGATATTACCAATATGGCGATCAATGAAATGCGTAAAACACGCTGGCAGGGTAAAGAGGTCG
>JALWMR010000173.1 GCA_027083815.1 Thiotrichaceae bacterium | reverse complement strand
TGTCCGTCATATCTTTCGTGCAAAGGTCTCTTTTTATTAGGCTCGTGCTTTTAAGCCTAAATAAATCAATACCTTGATTTATGCGCCGTAAAGACATTACAAATTCACGCCAGATTCAAGAAAAAAATTATTTATTTTATTCTTTAACAAACTCTCAATACTCACAAGCCTACCCTGACTGGATAAAGCGACTTTTTGCCCAACTTATCCACAGGAAACAAACACCTTTACAAGCCTATAAACACAATATCTTGTGCTTGACGAGAAACATAACCACACTCTATAGTATGCCCACCTAAAAACTGCTACATTATCTGCAACATTGCAAAGAGATTGCAAAGAGTTCATTTATAACGTCAGTTTAACTCATTGAACCTCGTACAAAAACGTGTATAACGGCCAATTTCAATCACCTGATTGAGACAATGAGGGGTAACACGAACGCTACAAAAAATGTAAGAAGTCGTGAACACCACAGGTAGAAAAACTAAAGGAAACGCAGCGCAGCTGCCATAACATCAGATCAGAAAAACCAGAATTAGCACACGCTCGTGGCTGTTTTTTCTATTGGAGGATTTACATGCAACCAGTCAGCAATGACAGCAACAGTCTTGTTCAGGATTCCCTGGCAACCAGCGTTACCGATACAGCCAATGCAGGCTTACAAAGCACATCTCCCAATGAAGATGCCATTTACAAAGTTATTCGTCGCAATGGCAAAGTCACCCCGTTTGATCGTAGCAAAATTGAAGTCGCACTGACCAAAGCCTTTCTTGGCGTAGAAGGCGGTGTAGCGGCAGCATCATCCCGCATTCATGACACTGTTCGCAAAATGGCAGAGCAAGTGAACCAAAATCTGTTTCGTCGCATGCCCGATGGCGGTATCGTTCATATCGAAGATATTCAAGATCAGGTCGAACTTGCACTGATGCGTTCGGGTGAGCGCAAAGTAGCTCGCGCCTATGTTATCTACCGTGAAGAGCGTGCTCATTTACGCGCCGAAAAAGAGCAGCAACAAGAGAAGAATTCCAAAAAGGCATCTAAAAAAGATGCCATCCACGTTACCACATCAAACGGGGACACCAAGCCACTTGACGAAAACCGCCTACGCAAGATTATTGCCGAAGCCGTTTCCGGGCTAGACGGAGTCGATCAGGACTCCGTTGTTAAAGAGGCACTGCGGAATTTGTTTGACGGCATTCCTGAAGAGGATGTTAGTTCCGCACTAGTAATGGCGACGCGCGTCAACATTGAGAAAGATCCTAACTACTCAATGGTGGCTGCGCGCTTGTTATTAGACAGTTTACGCACCGAGGCGCTGACTTATTTAAACAACCGCCCCAGCGAAGCAACTCAGGCAGAAATGGCAAAACGCTACCCTGCCACCTTAAAGAAATACATTAAACAGGCCGTTGAATTAGAGCTTTTAGACGAAGAGCTAACCCGCTACGACCTGAAAAAACTGGGTGAAGCCATCAAGCCGGAGCGTGATCATCAGTTTACCTACCTGGGTTTGCAAACACTTTATGATCGTTATTTTATCCACACCGATGACGACATCCGCTTTGAATTACCGCAAATCTTTTTTATGCGTGTCGCAATGGGCCTGGCTATTAATGAAGTCAACCGTGAAGAGCGCGCCATCGAGTTTTACAACCTCCTTTCCAGTTTTAACTTTATGAGCAGTACGCCGACACTGTTTAACTCCGGTACACGTCGCCCGCAACTGTCATCCTGCTATTTGACTACCGTACCTGATAGTCTGGATGGAATTTATAGTTCCATTAAAGACAATGCTTTACTCTCCAAGTTTGCCGGTGGTCTGGGCAATGACTGGACACGGGTGCGAGGCCTTGGCGCTCATATCAAGGGAACAAACGGAAGATCACAGGGGGTTGTACCTTTCTTGAAAGTCACCAATGATACCGCCGTGGCGGTCAATCAGGGTGGCAAACGCAAAGGTGCTATCTGTGCCTATCTGGAAACCTGGCACATTGATATCGAAGAGTTTATCGAGCTTCGCAAAAACACCGGTGACGAGCGTCGTCGTACTCACGACATGAATACCGCTAACTGGATTCCTGATTTATTTATGCAACGTGTTGCCGAAGAGGGCGAATGGACACTGTTCTCACCCGAAGAAGTGCCTGACCTGCATGATTTGGTTGGAAAAGAATTCGTCAAGGCTTACACCGCTTATGAAGAAAAAGCGGCACGCGGTGATATCAAGCTATCAAAAACAGTCAAGGCGGTTGACCTGTGGCGCAAGATGCTGGGCATGCTGTTTGAAACAGGCCACCCATGGGTGACCTTTAAAGACCCGTGCAATATCCGCTATTCTAATCAGCACGTTGGCGTGGTGCATAGCTCTAACCTGTGTACTGAAATCATGCTGCACACCAATGATGATGAAATCGCCGTGTGTAATCTGGGCTCAGTTAATCTGGCAGCGCATACTACAACCAATGGCATTGATATGGAGATGCTGGAAAAAACCATTACCACCGCCATGCGCATGCTCGACAATGTCATCGAATATAACTATTACAGCGTGCCACAAGCGCGCAACTCCAATATGCAGCATCGTCCGGTTGGTTTAGGTGTGATGGGCTTTCAGGATGCACTTTACAAGCAGGATATTCCTTACGCCTCAATGGGTGCCGTAGAGTTTGCCGACAAAAGCATGGAGGCAGTATCCTACTTCGCTATCAAAACCTCATCTGATTTAGCCAAAGAGCGCGGTACTTATCCGAGTTACGAAGGCTCACTGTGGTCGCAAGGCATTTTGCCCATTGACTCGCTGG
>JALWMR010000172.1 GCA_027083815.1 Thiotrichaceae bacterium | reverse complement strand
GATATTCCCTGAAGCCCTGGTATTCCTTCATTTTGCTCAAGTCAATAAAGCGCCCTTTGCTTTGCTGTGCAATACCTTTCAGGGCGTTGGTGTCAGCATTTAACGATGAATTAATACTGGTAACAGGTATGCTTGCCTTTGGCATACTGGCATCAAACAGGGTGCGAACCCCATTAGAAAACAGCAACACCTCATCCGCCTGAATCTGACTAAAATCCAGCTGTGAAAAATCGGTTGTACCGTCATATATTTTATTATTAAGCAAATTCCTGAGATAGCTAAAACGTTTACCCTTTGGGCAGCTCACCTTTTCGGCGCAGACAACAAAGGGTTTGCGAAGCTCCAGGTGATTATTCAAAAAGGCGAGTTGCACCGTCAGTTTGCCCGCTTTTTGCACATAGCTGTTCAGAAACTGCATCTCTTTATTGATGTCTCTGTTCTGATTCGAGAAAGCGTTATTCCAGACAATAGCAAGCCGCTTTGCCAACGCTCTCTGTTTAGCCGGGGCGCTCTGTTTCTTATTTTCTATCGAGGTGAAAACATAATCAGCGCCACCCGTTTTTTTGATAAAAGCACGTTGCTTGTTGTCGTCTTTAATATTGATAGTGATGATTTTATCAATCAGCGCATTGGCTTTATCCAGACGAATCACCTGTCCCTGAGAGGCGCTATCAAAAGTCATTCCAGGAAAATTCACCGCCGGTTTTTGATCAACTGCGGGTAAATTAACAACCACCTTAAACTTTTTTAAGGTTTGCTTGTTGATAAAGGGAATACGGTATTGAAGTTGATGATTATTGCTGCGCTGCAATACCTCCTGAACGGTGACTTTTATGCGCTTGTAACCCTTGGCGGGGATGGGATAAAGGCGTGTTTTAAAGTTATTGCCAATGGTTTTTTCAATCAGACCCGGATCAATCCGCGCCCTGATGGTCTCTTCAAAAGCCTCTTTCGCCTGGGCTTTTGGCACGACCGAGGCAGAACGGTATTTTCCATTTATCTGCAGGGCATAATCGATCACACTTTGCCCATCAAACAGGCGAAACACCAATTCGCCTTCCAGCACACGATTATTCGGGTTAAAAAAGACCAGTTCATAGGTCGAAGTGGCAATATTGGCAATAACATCAGCATTGACCGATAACTCAGACAGGCGAATTGGCTTCAGCCCCTTCTCGACAAGCTTAACCACCGGTGGAGCAATGCTTTCCTGGTGTTGATTTGCAAACAGGGAGAAGCTAAACAGTATGGATAACAGTGAAAGTAGTATTTTTTGCATCCTGGAAGCCCTTACTTATTGATACGATAGATACTACCCCTAGTTTGACTAATTAAAAAGTACACCCCCCCACTTTTTAGGCATTTTCCCTGATAATCGCTAATATTTGCTCTACATCCAGGCTATTTTCAATTTCATCAGCAAGCCGTTCCAGTTGCGCTTCGCGTTGCCTGTTTATATCAAAAACCCCTGCCGGTTTTGCGCCAGCCCAGTTTAAAATATCCTCAAGTGCCCCGGCATTATCAAACAAACCGTGTAAATAACTGGTAAAGATTTGATTGTCATCCGAAATTGCGCCATCAGGTTTATCGCCCAGCATAACAGCAGGGTTTTGTAGTGCTTTTCCGCTTGTCGTACCGGCATGGATTTCATAGCCCTGAACGGGTGATTGATTTAAAAAAGTCAGCCTGCCCTGATTATTCGCCAGTTGTTTTTGCGCTTCCAGGGTGGTCTCATAATCAAGCAAACCAAGCCCTTGATAACTTTGCGGTTTGCCCTCAATGCCATAAGGGTCGTGTATTGCCTTGCCCAGCATTTGCAGCCCGCCACAAATTCCTATGAGCTTTCCTGCGTAACGCAGGTGTTTATTAATCGCTTGCGGCCAGCCCTGCTGTTTTAACCACTGCAGATCAAAACCCACGTTTTTACTACCCGGCAGAATAATCAGATCGGCAGCTGGAATTTCCTGCTGGTGAGAAACATACTGAAAATCAATCTCGGGATGCAATCGAAGCGACTCAAAATCGGTATGATTACTGATATGAGGCAGGCGCGGCACAATCACCCTGAACTGATTTTTTTGTTGCGACACCTGACCTGTGGGGACTGCATCTTCCGCATCCAGATGCAAACCATGCAGATACGGCAATACACCCAAAACGGGCTTTCCAGTGCGCTTTTCGAGCCAGTCAAGGCCATCTTGCAAGAGTGCAATATCACCACGAAAGCGGTTGATAACAAAGCCTTTTACCAATTTTTGCTCGGCTTTGGATAGCAACTCAAGCGTTCCCACCAGGTGGGCAAATACGCCACCCTTGTCAATATCGGCAATAATAATAACCGGACAGTTAACCGGCAGGGCAAAGCCCATATTGGCAATATCACCTTTTCGCAGATTAATCTCGGCAGGGCTGCCTGCACCTTCAACCAGAATATAGTCAAATTGCGAGGACAGCTTGTCAAAGGAATCAAAAACAAGCTCTGCCGCCCTGGGTTTATATTGGTGATATGCCAGCGCTTCGATATTGCCAATCGAATGACCTTGTATAATCACCTGTGCGCCGGTATCGGTATTGGGCTTTAATAATACCGGATTCATATGAACCGAAAGGGGTACGCCTGCCGCCTGTGCCTGCAAAGCCTGGGCGCGTCCAATCTCACCGCCATCAGGCGTGACCGCACTGTTAAGCGCCATGTTCTGTGGCTTAAAGGGCGCGACAGATAAGCCGCGCCGCTTGAAAACACGGCACAGACCCGCCACCAAAATGCTTTTGCCCGCATCGGAGGTGGTGCCCTGCACCATTAATGCCGCCATCCT
>JALWMR010000171.1 GCA_027083815.1 Thiotrichaceae bacterium | reverse complement strand
GAGCAGGAAGACAAGCAGCTCATCTATGAGCTTGAGATTCTGGATAATAAAGGAATTGTCTGGGAGCTGAAGGTCGATGCAAAAACAGGGACTTTGATCAGGAAGGATCAGGATTAATGCGTATTCTTGTCATAGAAGATGATCCCAAACTTGCAGATAAAGTCCAGTCTGCATTAAAGAAGGCGGGCTATGCAGTTGACCTGGTTGATAACGGTGTTGATGGCGAGTTTATGGGGGATGAAGAGCCTTATGAACTGATTATTCTGGACCTTGGCCTGCCGCAACGTTCCGGAAAAGAAGTTTTGATGAACTGGCGCAAAAAAAACAATAAAACACCCGTTCTGATTTTAACGGCAAGAAGCGACTGGTTTGAGCGCGTTGAAGGGCTAAAAATGGGAGCCGATGATTATGTTGGCAAACCCTTCTACATGGAAGAATTACTTGCCCGTGTGTCGGCCTTGATTCGTCGTAGCCATGGAGAAGCAAGCCCAGAGCTAAAAAAAGCAGGCATCCAGCTGGATGAAGAACGTCAAATGGTTATTGCCAGTGATGGTACCCAGCATCTGTTAACGCATGTCGAATATCGTCTTTTGCACTATTTTATGACGCATCCAGGCGTTGTCCTCTCCAAGAATCGTCTGATTGAGCATGTCTATGAAGGTGATACCGAACGTGATGGCAATGTGATTGAAGTTTATGTAAGGCGCTTACGCAATAAACTGGGTAAAAAAGTCATTCAAACACGTCGCTATCAGGGCTATGTTTTCTTTGAGGAGGAGCAATGAAGTCATTGCAAAGCCGCCTTCATATAGGCCTGATGAGCAGCCTTTTTATCCTGATTACCCTGGTATGGTGGCTGGCAAATACCAGCATTACTCATATTGCCACTCAAATGTTACAAACCCGGCTGGAGCATGATGGTGAAGCACTGCTCGCTGGCCTACAGCTTTCATCCACTGGCAAACTGGAATTTAAGAATGTACAGCTTAGTCCTGTATATAACCGGGTTTTTTCCGGTCATTATTATCTGATTACAAGCAATGAGCAGAGGTTACGTTCTCACTCCCTTTGGGATCAAACGCTTCAGCAACCACCTGTGCAGGCAGGCCAGTCTATTGTTGAGACGGTCAAGGGACCAGATAAACAGCAGTTGCTCCAATGGACTTCACGCTTTGAGCGTTTTCAACAACCCATTACAATTTCAGTAGCAGAAGATACCAGTACCCTATCCGCATCCCTAAACGCATTTAATATTTATTTTGCTGCTGCCGCAGGCCTCATTCTTGTTTCTTTACTACTTATCCAAAGCCTGATTATAAGGCGCTCCCTGCGTTCTCTTTCAACAATCAAGGAGGAATTACAGGCGCTCTCTGAAGGCGATATAAAGACACTTTCCAAAGAAGTACCCAGTGAGATTCGACCCTTAATTGATGAGGTGAACCACCTTCTTCAATTATTGAGAAAACAACTAAAACGTTCTCGCAATGCTACAGGCAATCTGGCCCATAGCCTTAAACACCCTTTAAATTTATTAGTCCAGTTGGCAGAATCTGACGAGGCTGAGTTACCCACATCCATCAGGGAAGAGCTGGAGATCAATACCCGACAAATTAACCAGCTGATGGAAAGAGAGCTGAAAAGAGCCAAGCTGGTTGGCTCAGGGATACCCGGTCAATTTTTCTCCCCCCAGAATGAGTTGCCCGGATTAATTGATGTATTAGAGCGCGTTTATCACGACAAAACATTACATATAGAATTAGATGTACCCAATAAGCTGGAATATCCAGCAGACAAAAGTGATATGCTGGAATTATTTGGCAATCTTCTGGATAATGCCTACAAATGGGCAAGCAAAGAAGTTCGTTGTAAAGTCCATGAAAATAACGATTTTATTATTCGAGTTGAAGATGATGGCCCTGGGTGTGATGACAAGCAACTCTCGTCTTTAACCGAACGGGGAGTACGCGTTGATGAAACGGTAGGTGGCACCGGTCTGGGTCTCGCCATCGTAAAAGATATTGTTGAATTGTATCAAGGCGAAATATATTTTTACCAATCTGAACTTGGAGGTTTTTGCATCAAGGTCAAATTACCATTAAACAATATAAACTAGCAGGTTGTTGACATTTTATGTAGCCTACCGTGGCTGAAATATTGCACAAAAAGCAAAAAAGGGAGGAGATGTACTTTAAGGAGACACTGATTAAGGAGGCTGAATACACCTTATTTCCCTTTAAAAAGAGCATTATGAGCTTCAAAATTAGTTAATTGCGCCTTTTCGCGCTATAATGCGCCGTTTTTCGGGATTTGAGGTGAAAAACATGACGCAAGCAGTAGTTGGCGTTGTCATGGGCAGCAATAGTGACTGGGCTATTATGTCTAAAGCAGTAGAGCAATTAGAAACTTTTGGTATTGCGTATGAGTATAAGGTCGTTTCTGCGCATCGCACTCCCGATTTATTATTTGAATACGCCAGTAGCGCACAACAGCGTGGGCTAAAGGCAATCATCGCTGGTGCTGGCGGCGCAGCCCACCTACCCGGTATGCTGGCGGCTAAAACCACCCTTCCCGTTTTAGGTGTGCCAGTGCCATCACGCTATTTAAAAGGCGTTGATTCGCTTCATTCGATTGTGCAAATGCCTGCAGGCATCCCCGTTGCCACCTTTGCCATTGGTGAGGCCGGAGCGACTAATGCGGCTCTTTTTGCCATATCCTTATTAGCTAATAACGATCCTGAACTCGCTAAGAAGTTGACTGATTTTCGCGAGACACAACGCCAGACTGCCATGAATATGTCACTACCTCCAGAAGGTGAGAAATAAACCATGTTATTGCCCGGATCAACCCTTGGTATGCTGGGTGGCGGTCAGCTGGGCCGTATGTTCACGCTTGCTGCACGCAATATGGGCTACAAGGTCATTGTACTGGAACCCGACCCACATAGCCCAGCGGGGCAGTTATCAGATGAGCATATTTTGGCTGCTTATGATGATGAAATCGCGCTGCAAAAACTGGGTGATGCCTGCGATGTTATCACCACCGAGTTTGAAAATATTCCTGCCGATGTTCTCAATAAGCTAAGCGAGTGTTGTACGGTCTATCCATCCGCAGATGCGCTTAAAAAAGCACAGGATCGTATCGTCGAGAAAGCCTTTATTCTTTCTTGTGGCTTGTTACCCGTACCCTATGGTGCAATCACCACCAAATCAGATATGGCACAGGCTGTCGAGGCTGTTTCGTTTCCGGCTATTTTAAAAACGGCTCGCTTTGGTTATGACGGCAAAGGTCAGCAAGTTATTAATAGCCCTGATGAGCTTGAAGCAGCCTACAGGGAAATCGGTCAGGTTGATTGCGTGTTAGAGCAACGCATTGACCTTGATTGCGAAATTTCTGTTATTTTAGGTCGCAACACAAAGGGTGAAAGCGAATGTTTTCCTGTCGCTGAAAATATTCATAAAAATGGTATTTTATTTCAGACATTAGTGCCCGCACGTGTCTCAGAACATTTAGCCAATGCCGCTCAAGCTGCGGCAATACGCATGGCGGACAAGCTGGATTATGTTGGTGTTATGGCGGTGGAGTTCTTTGTAACCAAACAAGGAGAACTATTAGTCAATGAAATGGCACCACGCACTCATAATAGTGGGCATTTCAGCATTGATGCTTGTATAACATCACAGTTTGAGCAACAAGTGCGTATGCTTTGTGACTTGCCTTTTGGTGATACCAGCCTGTTAAGTCCGGTTGTGATGACGAATATGCTGGGTGATTTATGGGGCAAAAATAATGCTTCACCTCACTGGGAACAATTATTACAGAGCAAAACCACAAAACTGCATTTATATGGCAAAAAAGAAGCCCGCAAGGGACGAAAAATGGGTCATTATTGTACCCTTGCTGATAAGCTAAGCGATGCAATCGATGAATCTAATATAATCTTTGACCAGCTGGCGGCAAGTTAATTACGGCCAGTTTACAAAAACAGGAAAAAAACCGCATGGATATAAACCTTTTTATCAAAGCACACGCCGGGTTTGCTTACTTGACCTTGCTTATTTATATCATTAGAGGGGTTATGATGCTATTTAGCTCATCGTTAACCAATGCGCGTTCTGTGTTGCTAACCGCCTCCTTTGCCACCCTGGTACTCTTTGGTCTGGGTGTGTTTACCGCTTTTGAAAAGCATCTTTCCTTTGCTGATGGTTTCGTATTAAGCAAAATAATTGGTCTGCTTCTGTTTGTTGCATTTGGTGTGATTGCGCTTAAACAGGGATTATCCAAACCCATTGCAATTATTCTTTGGTTATTAGGGCTGGCAGCTTTCGTCTACACCTATCTTATTGCGACCCACAAGCTTGCTCCGCTGTTCTAAGTAGCTGATAAATAATGCTCGATAAAAAACAACTGGATGAGTATCGCAAAGATATTCAGTTTAAAACGACACTTTGTAATCAACCACTGACATTTAATTCTACCTGGGGAATTTTTTCACCCCGGGAGGTTGATGCTGGCACCTTGCTATTACTCAAATACATCAAAATAAACCCGGACGATGATTGTTTTGATTTGGGCTGTGGCTACGGACCAATTGGTTTAACTATGGCGAAGCTGGCACCTAACGGCCAAACCTTAATGGTTGATAAAGACTTTATGGCAATAGAATATAGCAATAAGAATGCCGCTCAAAACAATATAAAAAACGCCAAAGCCATGCTTAGTAATGGCTTTCAACATATTGATAAAAGCTTAAAATTCGATGTCATTGCTTCCAATGTACCTGCCAAGGTTGGCAAGGAAATGATGTCCCTGATGTTGCATGACGCCCATCAAGCCATGAAGCCTGATGGGCGATTATACTTGGTTACGGTCAATGGCCTACGCCAATATATGAAGCGTAATTTAAAAGAAATTTTTGGTAATTATAAAAAAGTTAAGCAGGGTAAAGCCTATACCGTCCACCTTGCTTATAAGTAGATTCGACTTAGCGAAGTAAATAAATATGCGCGATGAAGACGACAAACTCACGTTTTTTTATAGTGGTGACACAGATGCAAAAGTCTTTCAGTTAGTTGAAACGATGCTAAACCAGGAAGACCAGTACCTGGTTGATTTCTATAATGAATTTCTTATTGATATTTATATGCTGCTGGACAAGAAAAAATCGAACTATGTTGCCATCGACTGGGACAACACCATTAGTGCCGATCAGGAATTTTTTATTGAACTAATCAAGCGACTCAAGGCCGAAGGCTACATTCCTTTTGTTTGCACCTTACGTGCTCCGGATAGCGAAAACATTAAGGAAATAAGAAGCGTTCTTGAAGAAACAAATATTGCCATCTACCTGACCAATGGCAGGCCCAAGCGTAAGTATATGAAATCACTCGGTGTTAAGGTTCTTCTCTGGATAGATGACTTTTATCCGGGGATTTGTGGTGACTCATGCAAAATACTTGCAAGGAATAATATAGAATGAATACCGACCAAGTACTCAAAGATTTTCTCATCGGAAAGTATCCCCAGATATTTTGCGAAAAATGCGAAATGACCTTTCTCACCAATGTGTATGAGTTTGGTGATGACCACGTGCTACTGGAAAAACGCTCTTTAGGGCTAGAATACTATTGTGGCGCAATTCATAAAATGAAGCTCAAAAAGGTTCCAGAAATTTATCGCATTGGCGTAGTAGATGAAGAGGACAATATTGTTACCCCTCCCTCACAGGAAGAAATATATAGCGGCAATGAAACTGACTATCGCTTTATCTATGTCATGGAAAAGCTACAACACCTTGATGAAGAAGATGCGGCCTATTTTGATCGCTGCGTAAAAGACCTGGAATGGCAAAAAGAAGAAGACCGTAAAAAAATATACCATGGTGTAACCAAACGCTATAACGCCGAATTAGCGCAAGACATTGAAAAACTTTACGATTATTACGATGAACATAAAAACGTCCTTGCCTGGGATTTGCACGGCGACAATTTAATGCGCCGTATTACAAACGATGAAATTGTAATACTTGATCCTTATACCCGCCGTGCTTAAGCCAATAAAAAAGCCAGACCGAAGGCCTGGCTTAAAAATTCTACAAAAAGCAAGGGGTAGCTTTTTGTAGAAATAAGTCCCGGAGGACTTGGGGCTAACAACATAAAAAAATTCGGGGGCATTGTGTGGTTGTTAGCCTCCAGTCGTTAAGGTAATAACTTAAATATTTCCTTAACGTCCGTTGAATATCTCATAGATCCAAAAACCGATCACCTTGTAGGCGATGAACTACATGATTTTCTGATAAAAGGGCAATAGATTCTCAAATTTATAAACTTTACTTATTAATTGACGCACTTTACTCTATAACGAACTTATATCTAGCTAGTCAGTAATAACAATGAGAAATCACATGGAAAACCTTTAAGCAACTGGATCTGGAAAATTAACGGCGTTATTATTTTATTTGCTGGCATTGCAGCCCTGGTTGTCGCCCTGTTTGCCGTTTATGATATTTTCTTGCGGAATATTGAGCCCGAGCCTGTCGTAAATCTGGCAGATGACCCAAAAGGCGTGGAGAAGTGGCGGCTTAGCAGAGGAGAGGCAATTCCCGGAACCGATATCTTAATGTTGTCTATTATTTCTGAAAATAAAGAAGTTTCAAAGCAGGGACCTATGCCCATATTTTCCAGTGGAAGAAGCTATTCTGGAAGAGCATACAACCTTCCCGCAAAGAATATTCTTTTTTTAGACATGAGTAATAATCAATCCAGGTGGCTGTTTGATACAATCTCGCAACTGATTTTATCCTCACAGCCTTTTCCTTATTATGATCACACCGAACTGGATAAAAGAGTATCGCCCAAAGTGATTTTTTATTCTGTCGTTATAAAAGATACCAATGAAGACGGCATTCTAAATAATCAGGATCAAACCGCGCTGGCAATCAGCAACACCAATGGCGATGACTTTCAGATTATCATTGACTCATTGGACCGAATTATCGCTAAAGAAACCACGGGAAAGAATAAAGCTCTTATTGTTTATCAAATGAAGGCACAGTTTACTCAATGCTGTTTGGCCTTGATCCTTTTAAGGCCATTAGCACAAAAGCATTACCTAAAGTAGTGCCCTAGCTGGCTGTTGAAATTCTTCTTACTATAAAGAAAACTTAAAATTAAACGCTATTGCGAATCATTATCATTTGCATTATGATGCAGTCCTTGACACACAAGGAGCATCCCAATGAAACCAATACAATTTAAACTCTTAAAAACGATACCTTTGCTTGGAATCTTAATGATAATGGCTGCTACCAGCACAGCCATTGCAGCGAGTAACAAAACGGATAACAAAGAAGTCAACCTCTATTCGGCGCGCAAGGAAAAGCTTATCAAACCATTGCTGGAAAAATTTACACAACAAACGGGAATCACCGTTAACCTCGTGACCGGCAAAGCGGATGCTTTGTTAAAACGTTTGCAAACAGAAGGCAGAAATAGTCCAGCCGACTTATTTATCACCACAGATGCAGGCCGCCTGCACCGTGCAAAAGAGGCCAAGGTATTGCAAGCAGTGCAATCTAAGGTACTTGAGGAGGCAGTCCCTGAACACCTTCGTGATCCGCAAGGCTATTGGTTTGGTTTATCCGAACGCGCACGCCCTATTTTTTATGTTAAAGGTAAAGTATCACCCGATGAGCTTTCGACGTATGAAGCATTAGCCGATGATAAATGGAAGGGGCGCATCTGCATTCGCTCTTCCAATAACATCTACAACCAATCGCTTGTTGCATCCCTGGTAGCGCATGACGGGCTTGATAAAACCGAAGCCTGGGCGAGAAAATTTGTTGCCAATTTTGCCAAGCCTCCCAAAGGTGGCGACCGCGATCAAATCAAGGCAGCGGCTGCAGGCCAATGCGATATCGCTATCGCCAATACCTACTATTATGGTGCCATGCTAAACAATAAAAAAGACACCAAACAGGTAAAGGCTGCCAAAGCTGTTGCCATTTTCTGGCCCAATCAGGAAGATCGCGGAACGCATATTAATATTAGCGGAGTCGGCGTAACACACGCGGCAAAACATAAAGAAAATGCCATCAAACTGATGGAATTTCTGCTTAATAAGGATTCACAAAAATGGTATGCACAGGCTAATTATGAGTATCCGGTTGTTGCTGGTGTTGAATGGGGAGATACACTCAAATCCTGGGGGAAATTCAAGGCAGACAAGCTAAATTTATCCAAATTGGGAGAATTAAATACCAAAGCAGTCAAACTTATGGATAGAGCTGGCTGGAAATAATGTTTAAAAGTACACCCCCCTACTTTTTATGGCTTTTCTCGGCTTGCCGATTTTTTCCGAGAAATAATAACTGATTTCCAATGATTAAAACCCCGCATATCTCAAAATCAAGCAAACTCCCACGATTCAATCTGGGTGCAATTTCCATCATCGCAATTGCACTGATTCTGGCGTTACCGATTATGGTTATCGCCAGTTTTGTGTTTCAACCTAGCAATGATAACTGGCAACATCTAGTCAATGTATTACTCGGCGAATACATTAGTAATTCACTTTTGCTAATGCTTGGCGTTGCTGCGGGGGTTATTAGCATGGGCGTTATTACTGCCTGGCTGACCAGCATGTGCGAGTTTCCAGGACGGCGCTTTTTTTCATGGGCTTTATTGCTTCCGCTAGCAATTCCCGCCTATATCATTGCTTACACATACACCGGCTTACTTGATTTTTCTGGCCCTGTTCAAAGCCAGCTGAGAGGCTGGTTTGGCTGGAAATATGGCGACTACTGGTTTCCTGAAGTGCGCTCATTAGGTGGTGCCATTGCAATGCTTTCGCTGGTTCTTTATCCCTATGTTTACATGATGACGCGGGCAGCATTTCTAGAGCAATCAATCTGCGTATTGGAAGTGAGCCGCACTTTGGGTAACAGCCCGCTTGCCAGCTTTTTCAAGGTGGCGCTACCGCTGGCTCGACCAGCCATTATTACCGGCTTATCACTCGCCTTAATGGAAACCCTGGCAGACTTTGGAACGGTACAATATTTTGGTGTGAGCACTTTTACCACCGGAATTTTTCGCACCTGGTTTGGCATGGGTGATAGTGCCACCGCAGCAAAATTGTCCGCTGTTTTACTCGGCTTTGTTTTTGTATTAATTATGCTAGAACGCTGGTCACGCAGCCGCGCCCGATTCCATCACACCAGCAATAAATATACCGCTATTAAACGCTATCCCTTAACAGGCTTTCGCGCCTTACTGGCATTGCTTGCCTGTTTACTACCGGTGTTATTTGGCTTTATTTTGCCTGCTACCCAGCTGCTTGTATGGAGCTTGACCACGGCCGAAGAAACACTCGACAGCCACTTTTTTAAATTGCTGACAAATAGTCTGATGCTCGCCAGTATTACCGCGCTGCTTGCGCTCGCTATCGCTTTATTACTGAGTTATGGCAAACGCTTACTAAAATCACCGCTGGTCAATACCAGTGTACGTATTGCCTCAATGGGTTATGCCATACCGGGAACGGTAATTGCAGTGGGTGTCCTGATCCCCTTTGCCTGGCTAGATAATACATTGGATAGCTGGATGCGCGAGCATTTTAATATATCAACCGGGTTACTCTTATCCGGCACTTTATTTGCCCTGGTATTTGCCTATACGGTGCGCTTTCTGTCCGTTTCAATTCAGGCTATTGATTCCGGGCTGGAAAAAATTCGCCCCTCAATGGATGATGCAGGTCGCTCTTTAGGTTTAAGCCCCTTACGGGTTTTGCGCCAAATACATTTACCCTTAATGAAAGGCACCGTCCTGACCGCCTTGTTGCTAGTATTTGTCGATGTGCTCAAAGAACTACCCGCCACCTTGATAATGCGCCCTTTTAATTTTAATACATTGGCGGTGCGTGCCTATGAAATGGCCTCCGATGAACGCCTTGCAGATGCTGGCGCACCAGCTTTAATGATTGTATTAGCAGGCTTACTGCCTATTATTTTATTAAGCAGAGCTATCAGTCACTCGCGTGCAGGAGGAAGTCAATAATGGCCTTGCTGGAACTAAAAGATGTATCCATTGCCTACGGTAATAACATCGTTGTAGACGACTTTTCACTTACGCTGGATAAAGGTGAAATCGCTTGCCTGCTTGGACCAAGTGGCTGCGGCAAAACCAGCTTGCTACGCGCTATTGCCGGTTTTGAAACCATTCGAACCGGTGAAATCTATCTAAACGGTGAGCTAGTCAGTCAACCTGCTAAAACGCTCGCCCCCGAAAAACGCCATATCGGCATGGTTTTTCAGGATTTTGCCCTATTCCCTCATTTGAATAATGCTGACAATATACGCTTTGGTATTCGACATCTAAAACGTGCAGAACAGAAAAAGCGCGTTAACGAGCTATTAGAATTGATTGGCCTGAGCCAAATGAAACACCGCTATCCACACGAGCTATCAGGCGCTCAGCAACAACGAATCGCCCTGGCAAGGGCGCTGGCACCCAAGCCCAGTCTATTATTGCTGGATGAACCCTTTTCCAGCATGGATGTAGAATTACGCGGCGAACTGGCGCGTGAGGTTCGCAAAATTTTAAAACACCAAGGTATTAGCGCCATACTGGTCAGTCACGATCAACACGAAGCCTTTGCCATGGCTGATAACATTGGCATTATCAAAGATGGCAAGCTACAACAATGGGATACCCCCTACAACCTTTATCATAAGCCTGCCAATTTATTTGTCGCCGATTTTATCGGTCATGGTGCGTTAATAGAGGGCGCGGTGATTGACAACAACACCATCGACACTAGTCTGGCTCGACTGGAAGGAAAAGTACCCAAAGGCTGCCAAAAGGGTTGCAAAGTAAAGGTATTGGTACGCCCTGATGATATTCTTCACGATGACTGTAGTCCGCGCAAGGCGCTGATTGTCGACCGTAATTTCAGGGGCGCAAATTATCTCTATACACTTGAGCTGGAAGACGGAACCCGTTTATTCTCACTGGTGCACTCACACCACAAACATGAAATAGGCGAACAGCTAGGCATCACGCTGGAAATTGATGATTTGGTTGTTTTCCCCGCACAGGATGCATCGGAACATCAGAAAGATAAATAACTGAGAAAAGTGTCAAAAAGGTGGGGGGTGTACATTATAATAAGCATACTAAGCTTTTTACAACACCCTTTCACACCAATTAAAGACGCTACCACACGATGAGCAAACAACGTAAAGCCGTATCCCTTATTTCAGGCGGCTTAGATTCACTTCTAGCCAGCAAAGCCATGCTTGAGCAGGGCATCCATGTCGAAGGCATTAACTTTTTTACCGGCTTTTGTGTCGAAGGCCATACCCACGCCATTCGCAAAAAGAAAGCGGCGAAACCAAAGCGCAATAGCTCACTATGGGTTGCCGAACAACTGGGCATTAAACTGCATATTATTGATATTGTTGAAGAATACAAAGATGTCGTGCTCAACCCCAAGCACGGCTATGGCGCTAATCTAAACCCTTGTTTAGACTGCAAAATATTCATGGTCAAAAAGGCACATGAATGGATCGCAGAACATGACTTTGACTTTATCGTAACCGGCGAGGTTGTCGGGCAGCGCCCCATGTCGCAACGATCAGAAACCATGCCCATTATTGCGGCAGAATCGGGGGCAGATGAACTGCTACTGCGCCCACTGTGCGCCAAAAATCTACCTGCCACCAAGCCCGAGCGCGAAGGCTGGATCGACAGGGAAAAGCTTTATGACTTTTCTGGACGTAGTCGCAAACCACAAATAGCACTAGCAGAAAAATGGAAGTTTGATGACTATTCACAGCCCGCCGGTGGTTGCTGCTTTTTAACCGACCCCA
>JALWMR010000170.1 GCA_027083815.1 Thiotrichaceae bacterium | reverse complement strand
TAAAGATACCTATCATTTTTTGCCTAAGCGATTGCCTAAGCAGCCTATCAGTATTTTTTGGGAGGGTTATATTGATAATGTTCCTTACCTTGAAAACTGTGCAGAGGCAATAAAAACCTTAAGTACTAAGTATAATCTGAAAGTTTATTTGTTAACGTCAAGAGAAAGAAGAAGCCCTTATTTAGGCACAACCGATAATAAAGAGGCAATAGCAAAGCTTTTCGGTGATATTGGTACATTTATAGAATGGAATGATGCCAATGTGCAGAAATACATGAGTAAATGCCATATTGGTATTGCTCCCTTGTTTCAAAATGATGCTTTTGCCATGGCAAAGCCAGCAAACAAGCTTATAATTTATAATTATATGGGCTTGTATGCGGTAGCATCACCTACGCTTGCTTATGAAGACTATATGAAAAATGGGGGCGTTGGAGAGATTGTTCAGGATAATAACTGGGAGGCTGCTCTTGAAAAGGCATTTAATCAAGTTGCCAGTCAAGATTTGCGTAGCAATGCGCATGCGCATAGTGAAAAATACTTTAGTGATGATGCACTTATCAAAAAGTATATTGACTCATGCCAACTTGAACCGTTTGCCAATAATAAAGACAAAAGCGTCGTCAGTAATATTCTGGCAAAGCAACACTTTAACACCGATAGCTTAGATAAAAAGTCTGAAAATCAGACAGATGCACTTCCTCATGTTGCTTATTTACTCCCCTGTATTGCAATATCGGGCGGGATAGCGGTTGTTTTAAAGCATGCGAACTTACTTGTTGAGAGAGGTTATAAGGTCACTATTGTTAGCAAGTCGCCGTATGAAGGCGATGATGATGACTGGTTTCAATGTAATGCGCCCATCGTTAATTTGGAGAAAAAGAACAGAGGTCAGCTAAATGATATAGATATACTGATTGCAACATCCTGGAATACGTTGGGCGATGTTCTGGATGCCAATGTTCCAAGAAAAATCTATTTTGTGCAATCGGATGAAAGGCGGTTTGTTGATGAGCCAGTGCTAACTGAGAGAATACATCAGACCTATCTGGCAGATATAGAATATATGACCGAGGCTGTTTGGATTCAGCGCTGGTTAAAAGATGAATTTGACCACGATGCCTATTATGTTCCAAATGGTTTGGACACCTCTATATTTTTTCCTGTCCAGAACAAAGAGAGCAAGAAAAAGAAACGGGTGTTAATTGAAGGCGCAATAGACTTTCCCTACAAGGGAATGGTTGATGCCTATAATGCCGTTAAAGATCTTGACTGTGAGTTATGGATAATCAGTAGTCGAGGTGAGCCACCAGAAGATTGGCGTTACGACAAGTTTTTCTCTGGCGTGCCCATGAATGAAATGAAAGATATTTATTCAGAGTGTGATGTCTTTCTAAAAATGAGCCGTGTTGAAGGCTTTTTTGGGCCGCCGCTTGAGGCTATGGCCTGCAAGTGCCCAGTCGTGGTGGGAAAGTGCACCGGATATGATGAATATATCAAGGATGAAGTTAATGCTCTAGTGGTTGAATTAGGTGATATAGAGGCCGCTAAAAAAGCGGTCAACCGGTTACTTACAGACGAAGCATTACGATCTCGTTTTATCAAAAATGGGCTACAAACTGTACAAGACTGGTCCTGGGAGAAATCAGCTAATTATTTAGAGAAAGCTATTCTAGATAAAGGCATTGAGGTTTTATATACGGACTCCTTTCCTGAGAAATACACCTATGATCCTGATTTCAACAAGAAAATAAACATGCAGACAAAGCTGCAAACAACAGAAGTAGAGCAGGGGGCGATACAAAATCAGGCTGAGGAAGCTTTGCCAAAGCTAACAAGAGGTCAAAGATCCGGCGTTACTCTCTTTTCCTTCCTGATGGCACCTTTTTTGTCTTCACAAAATAAATACTTGATAAAACAAAATCCGCAATACTTTTTTAGGAAGGCAAGACACCCCGTTTCTATTTGGGTGGGTAAAACATTAGGCTTGCGATAGTATAAGAGCGTTCTTTTGCATAAAGTCTCTAAAAAGAAAAAGAGAGTGATACTATTACAAGAATGTTTACTTACAGACAAAATGGCGGTCAATTGCAACAGAGGCAATCCTGGTGCCTAATGCCGTTTACCCTCAGGTATAGAGAAAACAGCAAAAAAGTGGGGGGGTGTACTTTTTATTACCTTATTAGTGCAGGAAACAGGCATGTCTAAGTTAAAAACGGCTGTTACCTTCTCGCGTGGAATATATAAAAAAGAAAATGTAAAAAAATTGCTCAATATTGATGCCTTTATTCTGAAACCCCGGCAATATGTTGACTGTAGCTTTGTGGTTGGTTGGGGGAAAAAGAAAAATACTCAAATAGCACGTGCCTATGCCAAAAAACATAACTTAATTTTTCTAGCCCTTGAAGATGGTTTTATACACTCAATGGGGCAGGGTGTTTTGGGTGCTGATAGCTGCTCTTTGGTCAAAGATAAAACCGGTATTTATTATGATGCCACTCAAGCTTCCGACCTTGAAGCTATGTTGCTTAATAACACTGATTTTAATAAAGAAAAAGAAGCACGGGTTAAACGTGCAATCAATAGAATTACATACAGTCATATCACAAAATATAATAATGCCCCTGAACGATTACCCAAGCTCCTTGAGCAAAAACAACAACATACCGTTCTGTTAATTGATCAAACGGCTGGCGATATGTCGCTTGAATACGGATATATTGGTGCGAATACCTTCAATAATATGTTGCAGGCAGCTTTGGAAGAAAACCCGAATTCACGGATTTTTATTAAGACTCATCCCGATGTAATAGCTGGAAAGAAAAAAGGCTGCTTTGATCTGGG
>JALWMR010000169.1:6538-39117 GCA_027083815.1 Thiotrichaceae bacterium | reverse complement strand
GAATATTACAGCTTACAGTCACCGTTTGGGTGGCATCTACTGCAATATTTACTGGTGATGCTGGTGATGTAATAGTACATGCTGTTGCATCAAAATCGTCACCACCACCTGTCACATGAGTCTGTGTCAGAGTAAAATCCTCATCACTGTTGCCGGTATTTTGCACCGTAAAGGTTATTGCTGAACCGATAGTATTAGGTGCAACCGTCACACCAGAGCCAGCCGTTACAGTAAGGTCAATTTTTTTATCCACTTTAAAAACAGTAGGCGTTCCATTACCGCTTCCGGCGGTAGAGTTACCCGCGCCGGGGGCACTTTCGATAGGTGCTTCTGCTGTACCACTCACTGAATAGCTTATTGTTGCCGTGTTGTTAATATCTACGCCAGCGGCAGTTCCGCCAGCAATAGCACTATTGGTTAGCGCACTGAGTACAGCAACGCTTAAGAGTGTTTTCATTATTTTCATTTTCATTGTTATCTTCTCGTAGGTTTGTGTAATAAATAGTTAATTATCGATACGGTTATTTTTATAATTCTTGTATCTTTCTTCTAAGGGTTAACGCAGGCGAACTCTGAATGAAACAGCCTGTTTGGTTTTTGGCGCTAGTCGTCCTTTATATTGCCAACGTATATGGGTGTAATCTGAAGGCTTGGCAGGATGAAACTTACCATCTCTTCCTCTTACTTTTAGCGTGCCTGCTCTCCCATAATGTTTTCCGCCATCGACCGAAAATACCGTAAAGGTATTTTGTCCAGTAGCAGAATTAGGTAAATAAACCGTATGCTTTGGAATAGGATTAACAATGTTAATATTCTCGGCAGGTTTATTGCTGATATTTTCAAAATAGGTTTTATATTGCACAATTTCGCCAGGTAAAACTTTCTTGGCGGGAATAAATTTATAAGCCTTTTTGCCGCCTTGATTAACGATAATCATTTTTTCAGCGTTAGATGACACTCTTAAGTGACCTTGCTGTGCAGCTTGAGCTTGAAAGCCAATTAATAGCACGGTTGATAAGGCACTGATAGCGAGGGCCTTTGTATATTTTTTTATGTATTTATTATTTTTGGTCATTTTTCTTTCCTTCTTCTTGGTTGGTTTCACAGTTACAGGTTGTTTATCGGTCGTTAATTTTTCCAGCTATGCTTCCTAGTTAATTTTATAGGTAAGTTGAATATCATACTGATTACCAGCAGTAATATTTCCCAGATTGATAGTAGCCGTATTGGGTGCGGTAACACCAAAGTCACCTTGATCCCCATCAGAACTATCGGTAAGTAAATTATTATCAAGAATTATTGTTCCCGCTTTGTATGTCATTCCGGTGGGGGTTTGGTCGCTAATAACAGCATTATTGATTGTTCCCATCCCAGCTGTGGTAATTTTTATTTTATACGTTACTTCAGAGCCGCTCACTGCACTATTGCCCCCTGAAGAGTCTTTTACTTCCAATATGCTTTTATCAATGGTTAATGTTGGCGGGATAGTCGAGGTGCTTGCTGTATAAGTTCTTCTTGCTGAATGTGAAGCGTCTCTGGCTATATCATCGCTGCCTGCGGCATCTGCAAAAACGGTATCAATCTGTAGTTCAGTGTCAGTTGCCAAACTTTCAACAACTGGCGTTTCATTATCATTTCGTTTTGCCACTGCTTTAAGAGAGAGCAGGGAAGTATCGCCACTGCTTAATGGAACTGAGCCATTATTTAACGGAATGTTACATTTAACGCTGATTAAAGCCTGTTGGTCAGGTGATAATTTTATATCGGCACTTGTCGGTAAACTAACACCGGGCAAAGGTGTTCCTGTAACAGATGTGACCACTGTGTTACAGGCAGAGGTGTCAAAATCATCCGAATTAATAACCGGGTTAGGCGTGAGCTCGAATATTTGAATATCATTGCCTTCATTTAATAACTTAAAGGTAACCTCTGCCTGTGTGTCTCCGGGTATTACATTGGCGTTATTAACACCGGTGACAACTAAATCAATTTTGCGATCTACAGTAAAGTTTGTGGAGCTTTGAACAGGGGCTTGTTGTGTACCATTAACCTGATAATTTACCGTTACAACATTTGAAATATCAACACCTGCGTGAGTGCCTTGAGCGTGCGCCAAACTTGCTAATAAAAGAGAAAATAAGACAAAAAAACACGCTAACAAGAAACGGGGTTTCTTGAAATAACGGTAATACCCTTGTGATATTACACAAGTTGGTAGCGAGGTTTGTGTCATTTTGTTTTATTTCTTATTGTTTATTTATACTGCTTAAAATTATTTTTATTATCTTTTATTCAACGTTTCCTATTAAAAACATTCTTAGACAATACTATTCTACCTTATGATGATTAATGTAAGATGAACGGTCTTTATAGACTTAGCTTATGCGAATGCGACGAATTATTTCCACAATCACTATACTGATCGTTTTGCTTTTTATTATTTGGGCAATGCTAGGTTGGTTATTGGGAGAGCGCTCCGAAAAGACGTTTAAAGCTTATATCAGGGAAACTACTGAAACGAAGTCAAGTAAATTTATATCCTATGACTTAATCAACTATCATAGAACACTGCTTGGTGCCAGGGGGAAGTTGCGCCTTCGATTTAGTAATGCCTATCTGTCTGATGTGTTTGCAGCCTTACCCATTCATTTTAGAATGCTCAATGGCCCTTTATTTATTGACGACTCTGGTATTTCTACGGGAACTTCACACTGGCGGTTTATGATTGATACATCCAGGCTCAGTCATGAGCAACAAGATAATTTGCAAGCCATTTTTCCATATTCTAATCCTGATTTTGATATTGCAATGGGCTTTAATCAACAAGCGTCATATGCATCAAAAGCACGTACCGCTTATGCGCGTTTGTCACTTAGAGGGCTAATTGATCTGCAAAGTGAAAGCAACAGGGGGTCTGTGTTGGTTAATGATTTTAAGGTGAATAGCGCGGGATACCGAATATCAGCTGATAAGATGGTTATGAGTTTTCAACATCAAAAAGGCATTACCAAATTCTATAAACCGGGAACAAGCTCACTCTCTATTCCACAATTAAATCTACAATTAGCCTCTGTTGATAAGCCTTTTTTAAGTGAAATCAGGGCACACTCTACATTATCCTCGGAAAAAAACCGTTTATCCGGGCAGATTAATGTGGCTATGAAGCGAAAAGGTGCTCATAAGTTGCCAATCGAGTCAGCCATGTTACGCATATCTTTTAATGACTTTCCTCGTGATAGTTTTGTTGCCTGGAGTCGGATAAAAGAAGAAATAGATAATCTAAAGCAGCAAATAAACTGGACTCTTGAAGAAAGTGGTGAATACCCTGAAGGCCAGGATCGTATCAGGCAGCTATACGACCAAATAGATAGGCTAAAGAAAAATAAAATGAAACGGATAAGCGACAATCTTAACAGTAATAACGCCCTTATTAAGGTCGATCTTGCTTGTAAAAGTGCTGCGGGAGATTCATTATTAAAAGGCACAGTAAGCCCTGATTTTCACTTTGCTGCGTTTGCCAGGAATGAAAAAAAGAGTAGCCTGTTATCGTTGATTAAAAGTAATGTCGAGGTAACGCTTGCGGATGATTTGTTTAACTATCTTTCAAACAAACTGCCACTTAAGAGAAAACGCTTTAAGCTTGTTTTTAAAGACAATAAGTTGCTGATTCATCAGTAATATTGCTATAATTCGCCAGCTTGTCAGGTATTTGGGCATACCATTGGGCAACGTAAAATTGGGGAAGATAACAATGCAACAAATCATTAAGTATATTATTCAATATACCTTACTAATCAGTGGGTTACTCATAAGCGTAACAACTTATGCCGATGTTTGGAAAACGGGCAATAACTACTGGAACGGTGATTGGGAGATAAAATACCAGAACTGGGTTGCCAAAAACTGGAAGCCCGACTTTTTTATGTCACCGGCAAAACCACAATATTATCGTATTCCACATGATTGCGCCGATGCCATTTATTTAATGCGCGCTGTCTTTTCTTATGAAAATAAACTGCCTTTTAAAATTCATTATCTGAATAAAAAAGGTAAGTACATCACTAACACCATGAAAAAGTGGGATAAACTACCCGAAGATCAACGTTTTCGGGCCTTTTCCCGCTTTCTGATAGATCGGGTAGGCACACGTAGCTTATCGCGAGATAGCTTCCCTATCGCTTTATCACAAATCAAAGCAGGTGATTTGTATGTTGAACCGGGTACACATTCTTATGCCATAACGGGAATTACCGAAACGGGCGTAACAGCCATTATGAGTTCAACCACGCCAGCCTCACCAAAAAAAATGATTCAGTTGTATTCTTTTCCCTTTTTTATACCACATGATGCAGTGGGCATGACCGATGGTTATCGACGCTTCAAATGGGCGCGCAATATTGATAAACCCGCGCAGCAACAACCGGGGTTTAGTAATGAACAATATCAAATTGCCCAAAAAGTAGGGTTAAATTACATTCCCTTTACCGATATTATCGCCAAAAAGCTGCGTCGCCGTGAAGAACCTCTGGAAGAAAAAACCATGCGCTTAATGCACAGCTTATGCTCATTTGCCAAGGAGCGGGTTAACTACGTTAATGATGGCCTGGCTTATTTAACACGCTTAAGAGAGCAGGGCAGGCAGTGTATGAATGCCAAGGAATATGACTATTATTCCACGCCCTCGCGAGATAAACGTCTAAAGCGTTTCTTTGAAGAGGTACGAAATATCGCCTATTCAGGCGGACAACTAAAAGAAGATGTCGTCAATGCACAGATTTTGGCGCGCACTATTTTTCATCCTGAGTTACCAGATGGCTTGCTAGAAGAGCTGGATAGCTTTTGTGGTCTGGCGATCTATCCTGGGGATGATAAAAGGCACATAAACCTGCGACAGCTCTGGGAGGCGCTGGACACCAATAGAATTTCGTCTGATCCGCATGCGCCTTTTGTTAACCGCTGGGGATTGACAGACCAGAAATATGTGGGATCATGTAAAACCTATTAATTAACCCTTTAAATAGTTTTTTAAACGTACACCCCCCCACTTTGTATGCGTTTTAACGCACCCTTCGGGTAGTCGTCGCTGCGCTCCAACATTGTCTCGCTACGCTCGGCTAGCCATTTTCATGACAAAAGGGCAAAAAAGTGGGGGGGTGTACTTTTTTACCGATAAAAAATAAATCATTATGGCACGCAGACGACGCACAAGAGCACAACGACTCCCACAAGACCCGGTACAGGCTAAAATTAAGTCACTTAGCCATGAAGGACGCGGTGTCGCACACATTGACGATAAAACAATCTTTATTATCGGTGCTTTACCGGGAGAAACAGTAACGTTTATCTACACTTCCAAAAAACGCAGCCATGATGAAGGAAAAATTCATCAGGTATTGCAAGCATCGCCTGATCGGGTTGAGCCCAAATGCCCACACTATGATATTTGCGGTGGTTGCTCCTTGCAGCACTTAAGCACAGCCGCGCAAATCCGCTACAAGCAGCAATCAATGCTTGATTCACTCAAACATCTGGGCAAAGTAGAACCTGAAGAGGTATTTGATCCTATTGTGGGTGATATCTGGGGATACCGACGCAAAGCACGTCTGGGTGTAAAATATGTGCATAAAAAAGATCGTGTTCTGGTTGGTTTCAGAGAGCGTCATGGTGGCTTTCTGGCGGTCATGGATAGTTGTGAGGTGCTCCACGAGTCGGTGGGTAAAAAGCTGGAGAAATTTCAGAATTTGATCTATCAAATGGACTCGCGCGATTCAACCCCGCAAATTGAAGTAGCGGTTGGTGATGAAGGCGTGGCATTGATTGTGCGCCATCTCAAGCCACTTTCTGATAAAGATCAGGCCCTGTGGACAGACTTTGCCAAAGAGCATGACTTCCAGCTTTACTTACAACCAAAAGGCCCAGATACGGTACACTGCATCTGGCCGCAAGAACAAACGCCCGAGCTTTTTTATGAGCACTCTTCATTTAATACAAAAGTACACTTTGGCCCGCAAGACTTCTTTCAGGTCAATAGCAGTATTAATCGCCAGATGGTACCAAGAGCGGTTGAATTGTTACAATTAAGCGGGTCAGAAAAGGTGCTGGATCTATTCTGTGGTTTGGGTAATTTTACCTTGCCGATTGCCCGCAAAGCTGCTCATGTAACCGGCGTAGAAGGTGATCTGGTGATGGTCAGGCGGGCACGACAAACCGCTCTGGCTAACAATATTGAAAACACCGATTATTTTTCCTGTAATCTGATGGGAACGGAACTGGAGCTTAAAACTGAGCCCTGGTTAAAGCAGACATATGACTGCATCTTGCTTGATCCGCCTCGCTCAGGGGCCAGGGAAATTATTGAGCACTTTGGAAAGTTGGGTGCAAAGCGTATCGTTTATGTTTCTTGTCATCCCGCAACATTGGCAAGAGATGCTGGCGAACTGGTACATACGCATGGCTATAAACTACTTGGAGCGGGTATTATGGATATGTTCCCGCAAACGGCGCATGTAGAGTCAATTGCCATTTTTGAAAAATAGAGAATCAATATACATTGATAATTTACAATAGCAAAACAATCAAGCAACATTAAAAAACCTGATTCTCGTCCTCCCTTTATGGCGGCGCTTAAAAAAGTGCCATGTCATTTTTAAGTATGGCTCCCATGCTTCTGGGTGTTATTGGCTTAGTAGGGCTTTTTCAGGCGATGGTTGGCCATGGTTTTCTTAATTATTTTGTGGCTAAAGAACTTCAAAAGCAGAACTGGAAAGGCCCACGAAGCCCTGGGAAAAAGTACTGGGCATATAGCACTTATGAATATGTAGAGAAATAGGGGAACTATCGTTAAACTTTAACCGAGTAAACAATCACTTAGTTTGTAAACGATGCTTATAAATTAGTGCTCAGGGCAATTATTTTAATAAAAACTACCTCTTGTCTTAAACGGCTCAAATGCTTCATCAAATTCTGATAATCTTGTCTTATGAGCATGAGAATTACCTATACATTAAAAGACTACCAGCTTAGAGAAACCTCTAAGGGAAGGGGCGTTGTGACTTATCACCTTGTTGACAAGGATGGTAAAAACCGCAAAGTATCAGCCATTGTGAAACTTGGTTTTAGGGGTAAAATTACGGCGATTCACCCATTGCATAAACGTGAATCACCTTTGATTGATATTTTGAAACAGACAGAAATCAATGAAACTATTGTTGTCGATTTTACCGAATACAATATGAAGCATCCCAGAAATACAAATCAACCCGTTGCAGTTGCCGCACGTAATACCAGTGTTTCTTACGAGCAAAAAGATTTATTGATAAATGATATGGAATCAATCACTCGGAAGAAAGGCCGTTTATTGCAAATGCTGGGACTAGGTCTATTGGTTTTTATGGCAATTATGTCGGTGAAGCTTAGCTTTTTTAGTTAGATCAGACTTGTCTAACGACAAACCGCTAGTCGTTATTTTCATTACAGTAGTGCTACATAATATAGAATGCCAATTTATCTTTTGATAGTTTTAATTCATGCTAAAAATATACACCATTAAAGGATATACCTGTAAAGAAGTCTCTCCGGGCAGGGGAGCGATTCAGTATCACCTGGTTGATGATCTGGGGCAGGAGCGTACTGTAACGGCAATTGCCAAGCTGGGTTTAATCAAAAAAATCAAATCGGTTCAGCCCATTCACTTTCGTGAGACACCATTGGTTGAAGCTCTTTCAAAAGCAAAAATCAGTGATGAAATCAGTGTTGATTTCTCTGATTTTAACAAGCATAACCCACGCATAAATTCAGATAGACATAAAGCCTCGGAAAAACGAGTTCTCGATCAAATTAGTAATGCAAAAGCTATTACCACGCTGGATTCGTTTTCCTGGGATCCATTCCGGATTCTGGTTTTGTTTGTCTGGGCATTTATCGGTTTGGCTGCCATGTTACTACTTAAATCATTGTTCTAAATGAGACCTTTGTATGAGAGTATGGCAAGAGAAATATTAGCGTAATTTTCCTGATTTTTTGTAGATTTGAGGGTAATAGCAGGGCTATTGACCGAAAATATACGAAAAAACAGGGGAATTTAAGCAATTTTTATCCGTCATATCTTTCGTGCAAAGGTCTCTAAATATTTTTAAGTCGCATTATTTCTAAACTCAAGCCGTATTGCATAGTGATCCGATGCTCGCTCATTAATGCCGGCAACCTTGTTGTGTCCAAAAGTTTCAAAATTAATAATCTTTACGTTCCGAGTCCATGCACGATCATACCGACTCTTGTACGCATCTCGCTGCCAGGTCGTTTTATGCTTTTTAGGTGAGCCGGCACTGATCCATGCGTCCCTAATGTCGCCTTTAATACTGCTGGCTTGCAAACTCATCCATTCTGATTTTCTTAAATTAGTATCGCCGGCAAAGATTGAAGCATCTGGGTGCATCTGCATTCTTTCAAAAATCTGATTGGCCTGGTCAATACGCATAGGCTTGCCAGGTTTTTGGCTTTCCATGTGTGCCGTTAAAATTAATAAATCATCTATCCTGACACTGGATAAACCCCGCCCCTGATCGGTGTAAGAGAATGTTGTGTAAGCTGTCTCAAGTATTGGTGATTTTACTGCAATGATTTCAAAATAAGAGCGCTCGGTTGGTGACTCTGGGAAAATATGAAAACCAGCCGCTTTAAGGTGAGGGACGATATGAGCCAGATAGCTACGTGGTACGACTTCCTGTAGTAGAACAATATCGGGGGTATTGGGTTTAAAGCCTTGTTGCAGCGCTTTCTCAATGGGAGCGCCAAGTAATATTTGAAACATGGCGGCCTCGGTGCGCTCATCAAGATGCTTGTCTTCAAGGCCATTTAAATTCCAGCTTACCAGTTTCATTATTCTGGATTCCTCTATTGTGTTTTCTCTAAGAGAATAAACTATGTTAATTAGAAAGATACAGTGTGTATTCTAACCTGTCCTATTGAAGATTCGAGGCTAATCTTGGCCATTTAGCACAGCCCTTTCAGAGTTTTATACATCGCTGCCCACTTGTGGTGCAGCAATGCACTAATGTGTCTACCCCCTTAGTCCAGTATCTCCAGTTAAATCAATTAACTACAATAAAACTTATAAATAATTGGGTTTAGTAGTAACAAAGGTAAAACAAAATGAGTATGAGAGAACTGGTCGATTTAGGCGTTGAACGTTGCAAAGATGGTTATTTACAAAATAGTGATGACTGGAATCACGACATGGTCTTGCGTTTAGCCAGTGAGTGGAATGGTCTGGAAATTAGCGATGAACACTACCCCGTTTTAGAGTTTATTCGTGAGTTTCATAATGAGCATCAAGTCACGCCCGATGTAAGAGATGTCACCAAGTTTTTAATTCAAACTAAGGGTATGGATAAAAAAGAAGCTAAAAAATATTTATTCAAACTATTCCCTAATGGCTATATGCAACAAGGCGTGCAACTTGCAGGAATGCGTCGTCCAACGGCCTGGTGTGTAGGGTAGACCTAATTTAGAGGACTCTCCTAAACTTGTAACTGTTTTTGCTTGTTTGAATGTTTATCTCTCTTTAACCAAAAAAGTCCACCACCAAGGGTAGCGGCTAACATAAGACTATTCACTATTATTCCCGCCATGGTTATTTCTGCATTTTGCAGGGCTGACCACAGGCTGATACCAACGGTAAGAACAGCAACAATTAAGGTATTCACTATAATGTGACGTTTGCTGATTAAAGCTGTCAGATAGCCACCAATAAACATAATGATTAATAGCAAGGGTATGGCAATCAGATACCTGAAAATAAAACTGTAATCATTAACGGCTGGGTAGTCTCTGGCTAACTTGTGAAAGCCTGCTGCAATAAAAAGATAGGCCAGTTGCATGATAAGCACGGCTGTAAGGATAAACACGATTCCGCTAATAATGGCTTTTATACTATTCATATGTCTTATATTACCTTTCTGGATAGCTCAATGGATTGTTTTGCGTCAAGTTATTTTGAATCAAGTACGACGATAGCAAGCCGAATTTGGCTCCGACAAAGCCAGTTGACCAAAGCAATACAAAAATTATAGGTATAAAACGGATCATTTCTGGCAGTTTATGCTTAAGCCTATAAGATAGAAAGAAACAGTTTTTAGCCGATATTGTAGGTACAATAAGCTACTATGAATATTACCGCTCCCGATCTATTTTCTTATCGCAAGTTTTGGCCCCACAAGTTTGGGACAGCGCCGGTTTTGCCTATGTCACGAGAAGAAATGGATGATCTGGGCTGGGATGCTTGCGATATTATTATTGTCACAGGCGATGCCTATGTCGATCATCCCAGCTTTGGCATGGCAATTATTGGGCGTTTGCTTGAGTGGCAAGGTTTTCGCGTGGGGATTATCTCACAGCCGGATTGGCGCTCGGCAGATGATTTTCGCAAGCTGGGCAAGCCTAACCTCTTTTATGGCGTAGCCGCCGGCAATATGGATTCCATGGTGAATCATTACACGGCCGATCGCAAACCGCGCTCGGACGATGCTTACACGGCTGGCGCAAAAGCGGGCAAGCGCCCAAACCGGGCCACGGTGGTTTACGCGCAACGCGCCCGCGAAGCCTATAAAGGTGTGCCTGTTATTATTGGTGGCATTGAAGCCAGTCTGAGACGTATCGCACAATATGATTACTGGACTGAAACAGTACGCCGTTCAATCCTGCCAGATTCAAAAGCCGATATGCTGCTGTTTGGCAATGCAGAGCGCGCTATTGTTGAGCTAGCTCACCGTTTAGCGCGGGGAGAAAAAATTGCCGAGATTACTGATATACGTGGCACCGGCTTTATGCGACAGGGGATTCCACAAGGCTGGACGTTGATTGATTCTACCGATATTGATGAAGTCGGCTCAATTGAACACCCTGACACCAACCCCTATCTGGATACCACACAAAGCGCTGATTGTGAAAAAAATACGCAAAACAAACAGCAAGACAAGCAGATCGAAGAAAGGCTCAATAGTGGCGCTGCTCAGATTATTCATTTTCACGAACGCCCGCGAAAGCTGGATCGAACTACCACGGTAATCCGTTTGCCCTCCTACAATCAAGTTGTTGAAAGCAAGGTTTTGTATGCACACGCCTCGCGAGTATTTCATCTCGAAACCAATCCTGGCAATGCGCGTGCACTGGTGCAAATGCATGGTAAACGCGACGTCTGGCTGAACCCGCCACCGCAGCCACTCAGCGCGCAGGAATTCGACCATCTATTTGAATTTCCTTACACCCGCAAACCGCATCCATCCTATGGTGACTTGAAAATACCGGCCTATGAAATGATCCGTTTTTCGATCAATATAATGCGCGGTTGCTTTGGTGGCTGTACTTTTTGCTCCATTACCGAGCATGAAGGGCGCATTATTCAAAGCCGTTCGGAAGATTCTGTGATTCGGGAGATTGAAGCGATTCGCGATAATATCCCCGAGTTTACCGGCATAATTTCTGATTTGGGCGGGCCGACAGCGAATATGTATCGCCTCTCCTGCAAAAGCAACAAGATCGAAGAGTCCTGCCGGCGACTATCCTGTGTCTATCCGGGTATTTGCGAAAACATGACGACCGATCATAAGCCACTGACCAGGCTGTACAAACGAGCGCGAGAAGTGCAGGGTGTGAAGCGCGTTTTTATCGCCTCCGGCTTGCGCTATGATCTGGCCATTCAAGACCCCGAATACGTTAAGGAGCTGGTAACCCATCATGTGGGTGGGCGTTTAAAAATCGCCCCGGAACATACCGAGAAAAGCACTCTGTCACGCATGATGAAACCGCCAATCGGCAACTACTATCGTTTTAAAGAGCTGTTCGAGCGCTACTCCAAAGAGGCTGGCAAAGAACAGTATTTGATCCCGTACTTTATCTCATCCCATCCGGGAACCACCGATGAGGACATGCTTAATTTGGCAATCTGGTTAAAAAATAACAACTTCAAACCCGACCAGGTACAGCAATTTATACCAACTCCCATGGCGCTGGCCTCAGCCATGTACCACACCGGCGTCAACCCGCTAAAAACAGTTGGCTCAGATACGGAGCATATTGATACCGCCAAAACAGCCAAAACGCGACGACTGCACAAAGCTTTTCTGCGTTACCATGACCCTGATAACTGGCAGATGATTCGCGCCGCACTAAAACGCATGGGGCGTGAAGACTTGATCGGCAATGGCAAAGACCACCTAATACCTGAATTCACCCCACGTCTTGAAAAAAGTCCAAAAGGAAAGACGCAAGGCAATGATTATCACCACCGCATCAAAACAAAAAACAGCCAAATAAAAAAGAAGAAACCCTATAAGAAGGCGGCAAGCAAACGCTATGGAAAATCAACAGGAAACAAGTCAACCACTCGGCAGATGAATAAGGGAAGTAAAAAACGCAGGTAAATGGAGAAAAGGTCAGCCGAGCGAAACGAAACAATGTCGGAATATGGCGACGATTACCGAAGGGCTGTTAAAAACTGTAATAAAGTGGGTGAAACAACCGGAGCAGGAGTTTACCATGATCATAAGTTCAATACTGACTTGTCCGCAATGTGGATTCAAATACGAAGAAGAAATGCCGGAGAATACCAGCCAGTACAGCTACCGTTGTCCTTCCTGCAAAGAAAAAATTAACACAAGAAGTGGTGAATGCTGCATTTATTGTTGCTTTGGCGATTTTCCCTGTCCCCAGGCGCAGATTATTGGATCATCCTGCTGTAGTCCGGATTAAGGACTGAATCGGATCGAAATTTGAAACACTCTGACAAAAGCGAAATGGAACTTGTGCTAAATGCATATTTCGAAGGTTGGATTTAGGTCTATACTCTAGTTTTATAGAGAATTCGAGGTGAGTCATATGTCAAATACAGGTTCGTTCGCGTCTGGCAGTTGTACCGGGTTTTGATGAAATGCCACCTATGCCTAAATGACATCCACATTGATAGCCAGCCGGAAGTCAGCAATTTTATATTTTCTATACTATATTATTCATATCATCATCAATAGTGTCAATCAGGAGTAGAAAATGTCGCTTTTTTTGTGCAAGTTATGGCCTTATCTTGCAGGTGGTTTAATTGGGTGGTTGTTAGCCGGTTGGATAGCTCGCCGTTTAAAACATTCTGAACCACCTGTGGAAAAAATTATCGAAAAGGAAGTTGAGAAAATTGTCGATAATCCTGATCATTTAGCACTTATAAGCGATCTTGAAAAAGAAAACAAACAAATACCGAGCTTAATAGCTCAAATTGCAGCATTTGAGGAATCATCCGTAACGGGTAACGGAAGAGATGCTAGCACTTTGGATAAAGAAAACAGTCAGGTGACTCCTCTGATGTCACAAGTTTCTAATCAGGAATCACAGGTAAAAGAAAAAATTATTCATGTAGATAATCCTGAGTTACTTGCCAAACTAAAAAAGCTTGAAGAAGAAAATCGTAAAATACACTATTTGGAGAAGAAACTTAAAGCATCTAGTAATAAGAACTCTCAATCGCTTACATCAACCACTTCTGGCTCAGACGATGATAAAGATCAAAAAATAAAAGCTCTGGAAAAAGCCCTTGAAGCCTGTAAACAGGGGCCAAAAATAGATCTCGAAGCTGCCCGCGCTGCTGGCATTAAAATAAAAGATGAGCATGATCTAACTTCAATTGAAGGTATAGGCCCCAAAATTAGTGACTTAATCAAGAAAGAGGGCATCAATACCTTTAGTTTGTTAGCGGATACCCAACCTGATAACTTAAAAGAAACATTAAATAAAGCTGGCCCTGCCTTTAAAATGGCAAACCCCGGAACTTGGCCAGACCAGGCAAACCTGGCAGCTAATAACCGTTGGCCTGCCTTAAAGGCACTTCAGGATGTTTTGATTGGCGGTGTGTATCCTGATACCTCTGCTTCCGCTAATAGCAGCCAAAAAACATCCAAAACCAAAGCTAAAGCTACAACAAAAAAAGAAAAGCCACTTGATTTAGAAGCGGCAAAGGCAGCTGGGTTTAAACTTAAAGTAAACAAGGATGGTCATGTTGACTTTACCCTTATAGAAGGCATTGGCCCCAAAATTAATGAGCTATTCCATAATGCCGGTATTCATACCTTCCCCCAGCTTGCGAAAACCTATGTAGATGACATACAGAAAATTCTCGATGATGCGGGTCCGAGGTTTAAACTCGCCAAGCCGGGAACCTGGCCAGCCCAGGCTGAAATGGCAGCATCAAACAAGTGGGATAAATTAAAAGCCTGGCAGGATAAATTAGATGGAGGTGTTGAATCATGAGTAATAAACAATCAGTCATATCATCTAATTGGCCTGGATATAGACGTATATGGATCATCATTGCCATTCTATTGCTGTTACTGCTGCTATTACTTTGGTTGCTTGGATATGGCCCCGGAGGAAAGCAATGTGAAATTCCTCCCAAGGTTGTTGAAAAAACGGTTGAGGTTGAAAAGTTGGTTGATAATCCGTCCACATTGAACCGCCTGCAAGCACTTGAGAAAGAAAATGCAGCAATAGCAGGCTTACAATCACGAATAAAAGAGCTTGAAAGTGCTGGCCCAAAAATCGTTGATAACCCAAAGCTACTCGAGAGAGTGAAAATACTTGAGGCTGAAAATGGTAAGATTCCTGACCTGAAAGGACGATTACAACAACTGGAGAAAGAGAATAGCGAGATCGTTGTACTCAAAGAAACCATTAATAAGCTTGAAGAAGAAAACGGACAAATTGCCAAACTGAAACAACAGATTGGACAACTACAACAGGAGAATACACAAATATCTGCCCTGCAAAATAAAATTAAAACACTTGAAAATGCCAAGCCAAAAATAAAAATAGTAGAGAAAGTGGTAAAAAAGATTGTTCGTGTTCCTGCAGAGCCCGTAGCACCAGCTGCACCCAGTGCACCCGTTCAGTTATTGAATCATCCTACAGCACCAACTCCGGCATTGCCTGAAATGGCAAAACTCTATTTTGATGTCGGTAGCTCAGAATTTCCTGCTGATACCAATCTTTCATTGGCGGGTATTATCTCCTATTTGCGCTCTCATCCTGACGCAGTCGCCGTTATATCAGGTTATCATGATGCAAGCGGCAATAAGGAAGCGAACATTGCTCTGTCCAAAAAACGTGCCCAGGAAGTTGCCCGTTTATTGATTGAAGCGGGTATACCAAAAGAAAAAATGACCTTTGAGAAGCCAAGAGAAACACTCGGTACTGGCTCACCTCAAGAGGCGCGTAGAGTTGAAGTCAAAATAGGAAAACCATAGTTGCATGAGTAGTTGCATGAATTGCATGTAAAGCAGGTCACCAAGTGTGCCCTGCTTACTTCATAAAGAAGGCAACGACTACATTGCGATCCTCGGACATAATAATATTAAAAGTTCGGCAGGCTGATTGGGTAGACATGATCTCAAACCCTATCTGCTCTTTTGCCAACCGTTGCAAGACTTCCTTGTCAGGAAATATCTGGGTTTTACCACTTGCCAGAATAAGCACATCCGGCTTCAGGGCATAAAGATCATCCAGATGCTCTGCTTTTAACCCAGAAAATGATTGTGGTTCCCACTCTTCCACTAACTCCATGGGAGAAAGTATAAGAGACTGACTAAATAATCGACCATTGATTTTAATACCATCCTCTTCATAACCTGTAATTCGATAACGTGCGTTATTATGATCTTCTGCAAATTTCATAGTAGATATTGCTCTTTATTCCCCGAAGCATGAGAAAAGGCCAAAAAAGGTGGGGGGTGTATTTATGAGTGACCGTTATCAGATTTCCAAGCCTTTATCATAGTGAAAGCCGATTGACAGTCAAGGGGTGTGGCGGTAATGTTCCCCCTTTATTTTTTAGGATATGTAAGGACGTCAAATGAAGCCTGTTAAAGTTGGTTTACTGGGTTTGGGGACTGTTGGCGGTGGTACTGCAGTCGTTTTAAAACGAAATGCGGATGAAATCGCGCGCCGCGCCGGTCGTGGCATAGAAATAGATGCTATTGCGACACTGGAACTCGAGCAGGCGGCCGCTCTGGGCGTAGAAAATATCCGCCTGACCAAAGATGCTTTTGAGGTCGTTAATGATCCTGATATTGACATCGTGGTTGAGCTAATTGGCGGCTATTCACCAGCTAAAGAGCTGGTTTTAACCGCTATAGAAAATGGCAAACACGTCGTTACTGCCAATAAAGCCCTGATTGCACTTCATGGTGAAGAAATCTTTGCCAAAGCACAAGAAAAGGGCGTAGTGGTTGCCTTTGAAGCCGCCGTTGCCGGTGGCATTCCCATTATTAAATCCTTGCGCGAGGGCCTGGCTGCCAATCAGGTCGAATGGCTAGCGGGCATTATCAATGGAACGGGAAATTTTATCTTGACTGAAATGCGCGAAAAGGGGCGCGATTTTGCTGATGTTCTATCTGAAGCACAGGCGCTCGGTTATGCAGAAGCTGATCCAACCTTTGATGTCGAAGGCATTGATGCTGCGCACAAGTTGAGTATTTTATCATCGATAGCCTTTGGTATACCCTTGCAGTTTGATAAAACCTATACCGAAGGAATTTCTAAAATTACCCAGGAAGATGTCGCCTATGCCGATGAATTAGGCTATCGCATTAAACATCTGGGTGTAGCTCGCCGCACTGATGCGGGTGTAGAACAGCGGGTGCATCCTACATTGATTCCCAAAGACCGGTTAATTGCCAATGTAAACGGCGTAATGAATGCCGTACTGGTCAAGGGGGATGCCGTTGGCGCTACGTTGTATTACGGTGCCGGGGCAGGAGATGAAGCAACCGCATCAGCCGTTATCGCTGATATTATTGACGTAACCCGCACCTTAACGACCGACCCGGAAAATCGGGTGCCCCATTTAGCCTTCCAGCCCAATGAGCTGGCGGATACCCCTGTGGTTGATATGGATCAGGTTGAAACGGCTTATTATTTGCGTATGTCTGCCAAAAATGAGGCCGGAGTTCTGGCGGAAGTTACCCGAATACTGGGTGACAAAAATATTAGCATTAAAGCCTTTATCCAGAAAGAACCCAAGCAGGGTGAAAGCGAAGTCGATATTATACTGCTAACACATCGGGTCAATGAGGGTGATATGAATAGCGCCATCGAGCAGATCGAAAAACTGGACGTAATAGCCGGTGATGTAATGCGCATACGGGTAGAGGCGCTCAGTTAACCATTAAATGGCCTGGCAGCTAGATGTTTATTGAGGCCTTTGCATGAGAGTATGGTGAGAGAAAAATTACGCTAATTTTTATCCGTCATATGTTTCGTGCAAAGGTCTCTTATTAAAAGGTTTTAAAATGAAATTTATAGAAACACGTGGAAATGATGGACAGCGACCTGAATCAGTGACTTTTTCAGAGGCGATTCTTGGCCCGATGTCATCGTTTGGTGGTATTTACTCACCGGAGTCTTTACCAGAACTTGGTATCAGCTTTTTAGAAGAACATCTGGATAAGGATTATAAAACACTGGCGCGTAGTATTTTAAAAGCCTTTGAGATTGATATCGACGATAGCGTAATTGATGAGGCGCTTGATTTATACGACCATTTTGATGACTGCTCTGCTGAGCAATGTAATCCGGCTCCTGTCGTGAAAGTCAGTGATGATCTATACGTCAGTGAGCTTTGGCATGGCCCAACAAGAGCCTTTAAAGACATGGCCTTACAGCCGTTTGGTAAAGTACTTTCTTCGCTTGCACAAAAGCATCAACAGGAATACCTGATAATGGCTGCCACCAGTGGCGATACTGGTCCTGCTGCGCTGGATACCTTTAAAAACCGTGACAATGTGCGTGTTGTCTGTCTTTATCCGGATGGTGGCACCTCTGATGTTCAGCGTTTGCAAATGGTCACTGAAGATGCGGATAATCTCAAAGTTATCGGTATTCACGGTGATTTTGATGATGCCCAAAGCGCCCTGAAAATGTTGCTGGGTTCAGAGGCCTTCAATGCCAGACTGAAAGAAAAAAACATCTCCCTGTCAGCGGCAAATTCGGTCAACTTTGGTCGCATTATTTTTCAGTTGATGTACCACATACACAGCTATCTCGAACTGGTGCGTCAAGGCGCAATAAGTTTGGGGGACAAGGTTTATCTGGATGTCCCCAGTGGCAATTTTGGCAATGCACTGGGTGGCTATTACGCCATGAAAATGGGCTTGCCTGTTGAGAAGATTATAATAGCTTCTAATCAGAACAATGTATTAACGCACCTTGTTAAGGAAGGTATTTACGATATTAGCGAATCATCCGTTATTCCAACCAGTTCACCGGCGATGGATATTTTAAAATCATCCAATGTTGAGCGTATTCTGTTTGATTTATTTGGTAAAGAACGCACCAAAGAGCTGATGTTACAGCTTGATGAAGAAAAGCGTTATGCTCTCACCGATAGTGAACTGGCCGAGCTACAAAGTATCTTTTCGGCTGATTTTTGCACCGATGATGAAGGCAAACAATACATTAAGGAAACCTTTGAAAAAGGTTATTTAATGGATCCACATACGGCAACCTGCTTTAAGACCTTTGACACCTGTCGTGATGACAAATCACTTAAGACTATCGTCTATTCAACCGCTGAGTGGACCAAGTTTTCGCCCACCATCGCTAATGCCTTAACCGGCGAAACAGGGCAGAGCGATCGTGATGCACTGGAAGCCATTGCGACTAAAGCAGGTATTCAGATTCCGGCATCTATTAAGGATTTATTTAATAAAGACGTCACACAGAGCAGCGTGATTGATAAAGATGATATAGAGAAGGAGATTCTTGCATTTCTGGGTTAAAATAGAGCTCATTAGAGCAGAATAAGTATTTAAAAAGTACACCCCCCACCTTTTTGGCACTTTCTTCCTTAACGATTAAAAGTGCCTAACTAACAGATAATAATATGGGCGCAGCAAGTAAAAAGAGAAACACCACGACCATTGCGGCGATACAAATGGCCTCTGGCCCGCAGATCAAGGCGAACCTGATGGAAGCCTCACGCCTTATTCGAGAAGCGGCGAGCAAGGGCGCTGATTTGGTGGTCTTACCTGAAAATTTTGCCCTGATGGCGATGCACGAGTCTGAAAACATTGATCTGGCAGAAGAGCAGGGCAGTGGCTATATTCAGGATATAATTCGCCAGGCGGCGATTGATAATAAAGTGTGGATTGTTGCCGGTTCACTTCCTTTAAAGAGTCAAAACTCGGATAAAGCCAGTGCAGCTTCCTTGATGTTTAACGACCAGGGCGAGATTGTTGCCCGTTACGACAAAATCCACCTGTTTGATGTTGAAGTCAAATGTAAAGGGGGGCAGTCTCCTGATGTTTATAAAGAAAGCGATACCTTTGAGGCAGGTGATAAGGTGGTCGTTGTTGATACCCCATTTGGTAAAATCGGCATGTCGATATGCTATGACCTGCGTTTTCCCCTGCTCTATCGAGAAATGGTCAATCAGGGAGCTCAAATATTTCTGATTCCTGCTGCTTTTACCAAAACAACCGGTGAAATGCACTGGGAGCCTTTGATAAAAGCCCGCGCCATTGAGAATCAGTGTTATGTCGTTGCACCTGCACAAGGTGGTTATCATGTTAATGGACGGCATACCTATGGTCACAGTATGATGGTCGATTATTTGGGACAAGTTCATGGTTTGCGCTTGAAAGGCACTGGCATCATCACCATGAATGTGGACTTAAATGCACAACAAAAATTAAGAGAGAGTTTTCCAGTTTTAAAACACCGAAAATTTTAACCAATCACCTAACAATTAACGCCCCTTCGGAGAAAACATCGAAAAAGTGGGGGGGTGTACTTTTAAGAGTAACATTATGAGTTTATCCCCCTTGCAATTGACACAAGAACACTTATTTGCACCCGCTGGCATCACTGAACAGCAACTGGATAAGGTTTTTAGTCACCTTCAAGGTGCTGATCTTGCCGATTTATATTTTCAGTCCAGTCGTTATGAATCCTGGATGCTAGAAGATGGTATTATTAAAAACGGTACCTACAGTATCGACCAGGGTGTTGGGGTGCGTATGGTGGTGGGTGAGCAAACCGGATTCGCCTACTCGGATGAGATCAATATTGATGCACTAACCGCATCCGCCAAGGCTGCCGCCGGAATTGGCAAAGCAGGTAAAAGTGGCCAGACACAAGCATGGCAGGCAAGAACACCCAAGAATATCAATAGTTTATATTCGTATAATAATCCTCTTTCTCAAATGAGTGAAGATGAAAAAATAGCCTTGCTCAAGTTGACTGATAAAGAGGCACGATCTGCCAGCCCTTATGTAACACAGGTGATTGCTAATATTGCGGGCGTACACGAGTATATATTGGTAGCCGATCTTGAGGGTAATTTGAATGCCGATATTCGTCCTCTGGTACGCATGAATATCACTGTCATTGTTGAAAAGAATGGCAAGCGAGAATCTGGCAGCACCGGTGGAGGAGGGCGCTTTGCTTTTGATTATTTTACCCAGGCGGATAGAGTCCGTGAATATGCACAAGAGGCAGTGCGCCTTGCGCTGGTTAATCTGGATGCGGTCGATGCACCTGCTGGCAGCCAAACAGTCGTGCTTGGCTCAGGCTGGCCGGGTGTGCTATTACATGAGGCAATTGGCCACGGGCTTGAAGGTGACTTTAATCGCAAAGGGACATCCGCCTTTAGTGGCCGTATCGGTGAGCGAGTCGCTTCCAAAGGGGTTACCGTGGTGGATGATGGCACACTGGAAAACCGTCGTGGTTCACTCAGTATTGATGACGAAGGCACGCCAACAAACTGTACTACCTTGATTGAGGACGGTATTTTAAAGGGCTATATGCAGGATAAACTCAATGCGCGACTCATGGGCGAACAATCCACCGGCAACGGTCGTCGTGAATCGTATGCTCATTTACCCATGCCACGTATGACCAATACCTATATGCGCACTGGAGAGCATGATCCGCAAGAAATTATCGCTTCGGTGGATAAAGGTTTGTATGCGGTCAATTTTGGCGGCGGGCAGGTTGATATTACCTCTGGGAAATTTGTTTTTTCAGCCTCTGAAGCTTACCTGATCGAAAATGGCAAAATCACCCGTCCGGTAAAAGGCGCTACATTAATTGGCAATGGCCCCGATGTGTTAACCAAAGTCAGCATGATTGGTAATGACCTTGCCCTGGATAAAGGCGTTGGCGTGTGTGGCAAAGCAGGGCAGAGCGTACCCGTTGGTGTCGGCCAACCTACACTGAAGATAGATGGCTTAACCATCGGTGGAACGGAGGCATAATATGGACATCGAAACAAAAAATAAAACGCAACAAGCATTACAAGCCATTGCAGAACAGGTTCTTGAAGCCAGTAAAAAACACGGTGCCACTGATGCCGAATTAAGCATGAGCCGAGGCACGGGTCTTTCGGTTGAAATTCACATGGACAAGGTCGATAAACTGGAATATCACCGCGATCAAGGTTTGAATCTTACCGTTTATATGGGCCAGCACACCGGCTCGGCATCCAGCAGTGATTTATCACCTCAAGCCATTGAAGACACGGTTAAAGCAGCCTGTAATATTGCCAAATTCACCGGCGAAGATGAATTTACCGGGCTGGCACCTGCGGAATTAATGGCTGAAACAAAGGCAAACAATGATAGCCTTGATTTATATCACCCATGGGATTTAGCAGCAGAGCAAGCTATTGATATTGCACGAGAATGTGAAACAGCGGCTCGGGACTATGACAAACGTATTATTAACTCGGATGGTGCCAGTATTAGCACCTACAGTGGTGTCAGTCTGATTGCTAATTCGCATGGCTTTATGGGTATTATCCCTTCCAGTCGTCACTCCTTAAGCTGCTCAGTTATCGGACAAGAGAAGGGTGATAGCGATATGCAACGCGATTACTGGTATAGCACCGCAAGAAAAAATGAAGCACTGGAGACGCCTAAACGTGTTGGTGAAAAAGCGGCAGAGCGTACTTTGGCGCGCCTCAGAGGAAAACAAATAAACACGCGAGAATCTGCTGTACTGTATTCACCTGAAATGGCGCGCAGTTTACTAGGGCACTTTACCAGTGCCATTGGTGGTGGTGCTCAATACCGAAAATCAACATTTTTACTCGATAGTGTTGGCGAAAAAATCTTCCCCGAATTTATCCGCTTACATGAACAGCCTCACTTGCCTGGCGGCTTTAGTAGCTCTTGTTTTGATAAAGAAGGCGTGGCTACCAAAGATCGCGATATTGTAACGGATGGTGTTGTTCAATCGTATATATTAAGCAGTTACACCGCTAGACAGCTTGGTTTACAAACAACCGCCAATGCTGGTGGCACACACAACCTAACACTAGAATCAACCGGGCAAAGTCTTAATGAGCTACTAAAAGAACTAGGTACTGGATTTTTTGTCACTGAATTAATTGGCAGTGGCGTTAATGCAATTACGGGGGATTATTCGCGTGGTGCAGCCGGTTTCTGGGTAGAAAATGGTGTAATACAATATCCTGTTGAAGAAGTAACCGTTGCTGGTAACCTAAAGGATATGTTTCAGAATATTATTGCAGTTGGCAATGATATCGATTTGCGAAGTGGAACACGCACTGGTTCAATTTTAGTGGATGGTATGATGATAGCCGGAAAATAACTCATTTTCCTGGCGAGGGATTTTCATCAAGCCTGATAAAAGTAGCCAGAAGGGTATTATTTTTATCATCCATAATTTCATAGAGCTCGGCTTTATCTTTGCCGCTGGTGCCAAGAATAAATGATTTTTTCTGCGATGGTCTGGTTGAAGGGGTGCAACTCAGGCTGAGTTTGTTATCACTTAATTTACCCCAGAAACAATGCCAGTTTGCATTGCCTGATTGTTTACTAACAAATTCTGCTTTACCATCAAAGCCTACAACAAGTCGCTTTATGCCCATCTTGTTTACTCCATTTGATTTCCATACACCAGCACCAGGGTGTGGTGAACAAGCTACTAGAAAACTTAGAGTAAAGATAAAGAGTAGGGCTGTAAGCCCCTGATGTTGTTTTTTCATTAGATTAATATTCGGTAGTCATGGTAGTGAAACGAAAGTGATAACCCGGAGGCTAGCATAGTATTATTATTTTTTCAGTATTCAGCGCTAACTATGTTAATAAGTATTGTGGCTTGAAAAACCATACGTCGCTAAAAAACAGCGTGAGAATATTGGAGCGAAAGCAAAAAACTACTCGAAGGGCGGATGAAAACCGTAAAAAAGTGGGGGGGTGTACTTTTCGCTTTATCTAAGTGGAATCTACATGGTAGTCATATTAAAGAAATATACTATTTAACATAATATAGATTATGCGCACTTTGTATATATCTAACAGGGCAGTTACACCCGTTTAAACAAGCGATTAAAGTTGTTTGTTGAAGTTTTTGCAATGTGTTGATAACTGCAATCTCGTAAGTCTGCCATTTTTTCTGCAACATATTTTACATAGGCCGGTTGATTTGGTTTCCCACGTTTTGGTACTGGTGCCAACCATGGTGAGTCGGTTTCGATAAGAAATTTATCTTCTGGTACTTGTTTTGCTACTTCCTGTAACTCTTTAGCCGAGTTAAATGAAACGATTCCTGAAAATGAAATGTAAAAATTAAGTTTCATGGCTTGCTGTGCTGTTTCCCAGTCTTCTGCAAAACAATGCATTACACCACCGACCTGTTCAGCGCCTTCTTCTTTAAGGATTCTTAATGTGTCTTCTTTGGCTGAGCGTGTATGAATGATTAACGGTTTTTGTGTTTCTATGGCGGCACGAATATGGGTACGAAACAACTCATGTTGCCAGCTCATATCCTGATCGTCACATCGAAAATAGTCTAGCCCAGTTTCTCCAATGGCAATAACTTTTTCATGATTCGCTAATCTAACTAATTCATCGACACTGGGAGCATGCGAATCTTTATGGGTTGGATGTACACCTACCGAACAGTAGATGTTCGGGTAGTTTAACGCCGGTTCTAATACTTGCTTAAAATGCTCGGTGTCAATGCAAACACATAAAAATTGGCTTACATCAAAATCTTCCGCCGCTTTTAACATGGCAGAAAAGTCATTATTAAAGGGTTCTAAATCAATTTTATCCAGATGACAATGTGAATCAGTAAGCATATTAGAAAGCGAATAAATAAAAAACGCAGTATATGGCTTATTGGTCAATCTGTGCAATTATCTTTACTACAAAAATTCACTATTAATAGAATCGAACCAGTGGCGGTATATTCGCTCTATTGCCCAGCATAGTTTCAATGATGAGCTTTACCTTTGCTTTTGTTGTGCCAGCGAACTGTATGCCCAGGCCCTCTTCCCCACGTTCACAACCTGCTGGTGCAATCCATACAACAACCCCTGGGATTGCCAGTTTTTTATTGGTGGATTGTAGATGCATGGTGACTACGACTTCATCACCAAAGGTGTAGTTTTCACTATTGGTGGGAACGAATATCGCACCACCTCGAACAAATGGCATATAGCTTGAATGCAGTGCAGCGTCATCTTTTAAAACGAGGTTCAATAGACGTCTTTGCCTTTGCTGTAGCTGATCTGTTTTTTTTACTGCGGGGTTTTGGTTTGGCTGTGTATTCATTTTATAGTTATTTTTGTTTATTTATTTAATTCTAGTTAGCATCGACTAGCCTTTAACCATAAAAGTAACATATTTTCTATAAACATCAGAGTATTTACGGACGTATGGACAAGTTTTTTTTGTTCAATTAATGCTTGATACAGGCTCCATTTCTGGGATGTTGTTAGTTTTTCTTTTATTTTTTTATGTTTGTCACTGATATTAGGCGCGTTCTTTAAATAGTTTTGCAACCAGATGATCTGCCAATCGAGTAGTTGTTTGATATCACCCTTTTCCCATTTTTTAGCCAGCTCGGTAATTGATTTTTTTTCAAGACAGCAGTCCAAAATATCACCAGCAAGTTCTTCGTAGTTGTTAATTATTTCATTATCAATATCAGCAGCGATTAATGGTTTACCATGTGCAATTTGCAAAGTTTTATGCGGATTTTCAAGCTCTGGTTTATGTTTTTGTAGCCAGTCTAAGGCCTGTTGCTTCGTAGGTAAGGGAATATGTAACAGCTGACAACGGCTTTTAATGGTCGCCAATAAGCTTTCCGGTCGGGAGCTAATAAGGATAATGACCGTATCCTGTGTCGGCTCTTCCAGAGATTTAAGCAGGCTATTTGCGGCGTGAACATTCATTCTATCTGCCGAATTCAATAATACGACCCGTTGCTGACTCAAACTGCGGGTGTAATTTAAGAAATTTGCGATAAGCCTTACCTGATCAATACCAATTTGTTGCTTTGATTCAAGTAAATCAATATGTAAGTAGTCAGGGTTTGCATCAGATTCATAGGTTTTACACGCCTGACATGAATCGCAGGGCATATAATTGATTAAATCCTTACTCACAGGGGCGGTACATAATAAGGATTTAACCATATTATTTGCGAGTTCAACTTTAGCAATACCCTCCTCACCTGAAAGTAATAAAGCATGTGGCAGATGATCCTGCCGTCTGGCTTTGCTGAATTGGTCCCAAACTGGTTTATGCCATGAGTAAATCATTATTGACCGGGAATGTGTTGAGCAATAATTTTGTCGATAACATCAGAGACCTGAGCTCTGACTTGGGCAAGATCATATTGAGCATGGATAAGCCTATAGCGTTGTTTATCATCTTCGGCCATTTTTAAGTATTGATTGCGCACCCGGTTAAAGAAATCGATATGTTGTTGTTCAAAGCGGTCAGTTTCTCCCCTGCTTTTGGCCCGGCCTAAACCAATATCAGCCTCTAAATCAAATAGAAGCGTATAGTCAGGTCTAAGATCACCCTGAACCAGCTCCTCCAATTGGCTTATGTGTTCAATATTGAGACCTCGACCGGCGCCTTGATAGGCATAACTGGCATCGGTAAAACGATCGCATAATACCCAGGTGCCCTGTTCCAATGCAGGTATTATTTTTCGATGTAAATGTTCGGCTCTTGCAGCAAACATGAGTAATAACTCGGTATCAGGATGCATTTCGGGTAATTCTTTAGAAATTAGTATTTCTCGGATCGCCTCACCTGTTTGAGTTCCGCCCGGCTCTCTGGTTAATAACAAGTTATGGCCTGCAACTTTAATTTTTTCTGCAATAAGTTCGATATTGGTTGTTTTGCCAGCTCCTTCTACACCTTCAACCGTAATAAAAAGTCCTCTTTTATTATTCCTGGCTAGCGTGCTGCTCATTTATCACCCTGATAACGACTGCTATCGCCGTTCAACAGGTATTTAACAACCGCTTTTTTGTGAGCTTTATAATTCTCGGAAAAATGAGATAAACCATCACCTTTAGCAACAAAATAGAGTATTTTATTATCATTATCCGGATGAAAAACAGCATCAATGGATGCGGCACTTGGTGTTGTAATAGGTGTTGGTGGCAAGCCTTTTCGGGTATAGGTATTGAATGGCGTATCCTTTTTTAAATCTTTTTTACGGATATTGCCTTTATAAGCTTTGCCCATTCCATAGATAACGGTTGGATCGGTTTGCAACAGCATATTTTTTTCAAGGCGGTTAATAAAAACGCGTGCTACTTTCTTTCGATCACGTGGGTCACCCGTTTCTTTCTCGATGATTGATGCTAATATAAGCGCATCGTAAAGCGAATCAATGCCTTTAAATGGTTCGCGCTCTGCCCAGCCTGCTTTTAATTTTTTTACCATGGCATTGTGAGCGCGTTGTAAAAATTGCAAATCCGTCGTATTCCGTGGATAACTGTAGGTATCAGGAAAAAACCACCCTTCAGGTTTATATTGACTATAATCTGTATCTAACTTCTGCATGATGTGATTATAGTCTTCGTCAGAGAGCGTTTGTTTTAAATGCTTATCGGATTGTATGATCGAAACAAGCTCATTAAAAGTTTTACCCTCCGGTAGCCTTGTTTGATATTGTAATGTAGCACCCTTAACAAATAAAGATAGCAAATCATCGGGTGTCATGCCTTTTTTGATTTGATATTCCCCTGCTTTTATCTTACTCGCCTGCTTATTGAGCTTGGCTAACCATTTAAAATAAAGCGGGGAAGATATAATATTTTTTTGGGCAAGTTGTTTCGAAACAGATCCAATGGTGCTGCCTTTTGCTATTTCAAAAACCTGATTATCCTGTTTTACCGTTGATAGTTTAAAGGCAGAGAACTGCTGGTAGGCATAATACCCTGCAGCTGCCGAAAAAATCAGTATAAGTGGAAAAAGTACTTTAAGAAAAAATCGCATGTATTCAGGCTAAAAACAACTGAAAATTAGATTTTCTTGAAGATCAGGGTACCATTAGTGCCGCCAAAACCAAAAGAATTACTCATGGCAACATCAACTTTTGCATCTCTTGCCGTGTTGGCAACATAATCCAGGTCACACTCAGGGTCTTGACTGTCAAGATTGATAGTTGGTGGCAAAATTTGATCTCTAATGGCAAGCACGCTAAACACCGCTTCAATACCACCTGCAGCACCCAGCAAATGACCTGTCATTGATTTAGTTGAGCTAATTGCCACATTGTTAGCATGACTACCCAACGCTCTTTTAAGCGCCATTGTTTCAGCCAGATCACCCGCAGGCGTTGATGTGCCATGTGCATTGACATAATCAACCTGATCCGGATTTAGACCAGCATCTTTTAATGCGTGTAGCATGCAACGCGCAGCTCCTTCACCGTCTTTAGAAGGGGACGTCATGTGATAGGCATCACTGCTCATGCCAAAACCGGCAAGCTCACAATAGATGTCTGCTCCGCGTGCTTTGGCAAACTCATATTCCTCCAGCACCAGAACACCCGCACCATCACCCAGTACGAAGCCATCGCGATCTTTATCCCAGGGGCGACTTGCTGCCTGTGGATCATCATTACGTGTAGAAAGGGCGCGCATTGCCGCAAAACCACCTATCCCCAAAGGTGTTGAACACATTTCAGCACCGCCAGCGAGCATAACTTCAGCATCTCCATAGCTAATTAGTCGTGCTGCATCACCAATACTGTGGGTTGCTGTAGCACAGGCAGAAACAGGCGACATATTATGCCCTTTCAAGCCAAGCATAATGGATAGATTACCTGCTACCATATTGACTATGGCGCTTGGAACAAAAAAGGGTGATATTTTTCGTGGGCCGTTATTAATAAAAGAAGCGGTATTCTTTTCGATAGTACCAATACCACCAATGCCTGAACCAACAATAACGCCGATACGTTCGGCGTTTTGGTCAGTTACTTCAAGACCCGAATCTCTTAGAGCATCCGTGCCGGCACCAACACCATAATGGATAAAGGAATCCATTTTCTTTTGATCTTTTTTAGCGATATATTCACTCGCATCAAAATCATCCACATTGCCCGCTATTTTTACTGAAAAGTCAGTTGCGTCAAAAAGCTCTGGCGGAATGGTATTTATTCCACTTACTCCCTCTGTAATATTCTTCCAGGCTTTCTCAACCTTTGAACCTACAGGAGATACAATTCCAATACCGGTAACGACAACTCTACGTTTTGACACGAATAAAACCCTTTCTGACTTGGATGATTAATTAAAAAAAAACCGCAGTGCCAACGAGCTCTACGGTTTTTTTACACAACTCGACTTAAGTTTAACCCTTATTATTGTTAACGTAGTCGATTGCTAACTGAACAGTTGTAATCTTTTCTGCTTCTTCATCTGGAATTTCAGTTCCAAACTCTTCTTCAAGAGCCATTACCAACTCAACTGTATCTAATGAATCCGCGCCCAGATCATCAACAAAAGAAGCTTCGTTTGTAACTTCTGACTCGTCAACTCCTAATTGCTCTACTACAACACTTTTTACGCGTGCCTCAACATCACTCATGATCCTACTTTCCTTCTTTTAATAAAAACGGTTGTTAGACTATTGTGCCATTGTAGTGAAAATCAAGCCGCGACACAATTATAATTCTTGTCAATTTTATGACATATACATGCCGCCATTCACATGCAAAGTTTCGCCAGTGATATAGGATCCCATATCTGAAGCTAAAAATAGCACGGCATTTGCAATATCTTCTGGTTGACCTAGAGATTTAAGTGGAATACTCGTTAATAAGTTCTTGCGTTGCTCATCCGACAATTCTTTTGTCATATCTGTATCGATAAAACCGGGTGCAACCACATTAACCGTCACCCCGCGAGAACCAATTTCTTGTGCCAGTGATTTAGAAAAACCAACAATACCGGCCTTTGCAGCAGCGTAGTTAGCCTGCCCGGCATTTCCAGTGGCACCAACAACGGATGAAATTGATATGATTCGACCCTGCCTTGCTTTTAGCATGCCTTTTAAACACGACTTGCTTACCCGGAAGATGGAGCTAAGATTGGTGGCAATCACATCATCCCACTCATCATCTTTCATGCGTAACATCAAATTATCGCGGGTGATGCCTGCATTATTAACCAGTATCGTAATCGCGTCATAATCCGCAGTTGTCTTAGCTATTACGTTGTTGATTGACTCAGGGTCAGTGACATTAAGCATCATCCCCTGCCCTTTAATACCATCTTTTGCGAAATAGTCAGATATTGCTTGCGCACCAGCCTCAGTCGTTGCTGTACCGATAACGGTAGCTCCTGCTTTGCCCAGTGATTCAGCTATGGCTTGCCCTATTCCACGACTTGCACCAGTAACCAGTGCTACTTTTCCTTCAAGATTTATCATATTTTGCACGCTAATTCTTCCTTTAAGTTTACCTTATTCACACATCTGTAGTGCTTTCTCTAGTGAAGCTACGTCACTAATACAAATATTACCCAATTGTCGATTTATACGTCGGTTTAAACCAAACAATACTTTTCCGGGACCAAACTCAATAATACTCTCTGCGCCGAACTCCTTATTAAGATTATTGATGGTGTCCACCCATTTTACCGGCTTATAAAGCTGTTTAGATAAAGCTTTTTTTATATCATCTGCTGATTGATACGAGCTTGCCTGAGTGTTTTGAACTACAGGTATGCTGTTATCGGCATTTATTTCAACTTCCTCTAACGCCTTAGCCAGGGGGATAGCCGCATCTTTCATCAAGGAGCAGTGGGATGGAACACTCACTGGTAACTTTATAGCACGTTTCGCTCCTGCTTCTTTAAGTGATTCAATAGCCAGATCAACAGCATCGGCATCTCCTGCAATAACCACCTGGCCGGGTGAGTTAAAATTCACTGCTTCAACAAGCCCTCTTCCAGCTTGCTCGCTTATTTGAGCACAGTGCTTACCGATAATGTCGTCATCCAGTCCCAGTATGGCAGCCATTGCGCCACTTCCATCAGCAACGGCTTGTTGCATTAAAGAGGCTCTTTTAGCAACTAATTCTATAGCCGTTTTGTAATTCAAAGCGCCTGCAGCAACTAGAGCTGAATATTCACCTAAACTATGTCCTGCCATACCAACCGGCAAACAGCCACCCTGTGATAGCCAAACCCGCCACACAGCGATACCCGCAGCCAACATGACGGGCTGAGTATTACTAGTTTGGTTCAGTAAATCCTGTTTGCTTTGATCCTGGCAGAGCGCCCATAAATCTATTCCCAATACATCAGAACCTTCCTGAAAGGTATTACCTACCTCAGAAAAGTTGTCTGCTAATTCAGAGAGCATGCCAGTTGACTGGGAACCCTGCCCGGGGAAAACGGCGGCAAATTGCATAGCTTGTCCTTGTATCTTCTCAAATTGGCCATATCATATTCGTAAATGTGTGTTTATGTACATCTTTAATGAAGCAAATTTTGATTTATCGCCTCGTTTGATCGTACATAGAAAACACATTTTAAAATTTATGGAAATCTTACAGATTTCTCCATAAATACGGCGTTAAGGTGACGTGGCTTATAATGACACCAGAAAAACCTTGTTTATTCGTTACAGTAATGGATAATACGCCATTTTTAAAAGTAACACGTTTTAAGAGTATTGTTAAAAGTATGGCTAAAGAAGAAAGTATTGAAATGGAAGGTACGGTAATTGAAACATTACCAAACACAACCTTCAAAGTTGAGTTGGAGAATGGCCACGTTGTCAATGCTCACATATCAGGGCGTATGCGTAAAAACTACATCCGCATATTGACGGGCGATCAGGTCACTGTACAACTTACCCCTTATGATTTAAGCAAAGGTCGGATTACCTACCGTAGTAAATAATAACTCTCTTTATCTAACACGTTTTATTGTTCTGACTTGTTTGGCTTTGTTATATATTAAGACAGCCCGTCAATTATTCTTTGAAAGCAGCCAAATGGCTGCTTTTTTATTGCTCTTTTCTTATGATGAAGAGGGCCGCCGAATAAAACCGGAAAAAGGTAGGGGGTGTACTTTTAATATGGATTCAGATCTCGTTTTACATAAATCCAGGGCATAAAAAAGCCCCACTCAGTTAAGAATGAGGCTTTTGTTCTTAAGTATCGTCTATAAGGACTTGATTTTACTTATGAACGCCTAGCTTCTCTCTCCAACCAGGGTATAACTGGTCGGCATCACCAGGGAATGACTCAAATGCACGAGCAAATTCTTTGTGATCTTTAGCAAATTCAATTGGATCAGCACCTTCTAAATAACACTCATAAGATTGCTTCAATGAAATAGCACCGTCAGCTGGGCTGTCGATGTGACCATATGAACCACCACCAGAAGTATTAATGACATTACCGTGACCCAGGTTCTCGAAGAATCCAGGTAGGCGTAATGCATTCATACCACCAGAGATGATTGGTGTAGTTGGCTTCATGCCATACCACTCCTGGTGGAAGAAAGGACCATCTGCACTATCACGCTCAATCATGTAAGCAATATTTCTATCGTCTTTGCCACCTTCCATTTTACCGTAGCCCATAGTACCTACGTGGATACCTGAAGCTCCCATTAGACGAGACAGCTTAGCCAATACAAACGCAGTATAACCACGAACTGCTGACGGTGAAGTAATCGCTCCGTGGCCAGCACGATGATAATGCAAATATTGCTCTGGGTAATTACGACGTGCAGTCGTTACCATGCCAGGTCCGCCAACATAACCATCAACCAGGAATGCAACACGAGGCGCATCTTCGCCAAATGTTTCCAGGATGAAGTCGGCACGTGCATGCATTTCATGGTAATCATCAGCAGTAATATTTGCAGAGAATAACTTGGGCTCGCCTGTCTCATCCTGAGCACGTTTCATTGCATCAGCAACTAATGGAATAACCTTTTTCATTGGGCAGAAAACCTGGTTTCCCTGTGGCTCATCATTTTTGATAAAGTCGCCACCCAGCCAGAACTGGTAAGCCGCTTCCGCAAATGGCTCAGGACGCAAACCTAATTTTGGCTTGATAATTGTACCCGCAATGTACCCGCCGTTATTATAATCACGGCCAAGTAATGTCCATAAATCGTTGATAGACTTTGAAGGACCATCATAAAGCTGTAACATTTTACGAGGCACATAAAAGTCTTGCATTTGTGCCTGCTTAACATCACCCATACCCTGGTTGTTACCGATAGCGAGTGTCAAGAA
>JALWMR010000169.1:0-6528 GCA_027083815.1 Thiotrichaceae bacterium | reverse complement strand
TGTCAAGAATGAGACAAGCATGGAACGACCGTCAATCACATTGCGATCAAAAAGATCAATCGGATAGGCAATTTTCATAATGCCTTTGGCTTCGTCAATTTCATAAACCAGCGCATCAACGCCCTTGGTAAAATCATCTGTTGTTGATACTTCAACATTAGTGCCTGTTGAAGATTCTGCAGCAAAGTGAGCAGCAGTCTCAAGGTATCCATAGCCATCGGCTGGCGTCATTGTATAAGCAACAAGTATATGCTTACCTTCTTTGATTAGCGTATCTTCATCAAGACTTAAGTCTGAATAGCGACCGGACTGATCCATTTGGAACTCCTTCTTTAAATTAAAAAATATTTTCTGAAATATCCTCAGATTTTCAGTGCGCGCATTATATCGTTGGTATAGAATAATTAAAACTGATTAAATAAGATGAAAAGATAACTAACGCTTATGTTCATTATACCTAATAAAACGAAGATGCCATGAATATAACATTACGCCAGTTACAAATTTTTGAGTCTGTCGCACAAACAAAAAGTTATACACGCGCAGCCGAACAATTATTTATGACACAACCTGCTGTTTCCATGCAAATGAAACATTTGGAAGAAACAGCGGGCTTACAATTGTTTGAGCGTCAGGGAAAAACTATCCTTTTGACCAGCGCTGGAGAAAAGCTGCGTAAACATGGGGATAAAATTATTCGACGTTACGAAACCTTGCAACGCTCGCTTAATAAGTTACAAAAAGGACAACATGAAAAAATAAAAATCTCAGCTGCAACAACGGCCAATCACTTTGTTACCCACATGATGGCCGAGTTTAGCCGCTTACATCAAGATATCAACATCACTCTGGATATAACCAACCGAAAAACACTGGTAAAACAACTACAGGATTATTCCCCTGATTTTGTCATAATGGGAGAACCGCCCAGTAAGCTGGATCTCAGCTCAACAATGATAATGAAAAACCCATTGGTGATCATTGCATCACCCTCCCATCCCCTCGCCAGTAATAATCATCAACCTATTAGCATTGTAGATATTATGAAAGAAGCCTTTGTAGTTCGTGAAGAAGGTTCTGGCACCAAAGCAGCGATACGTCGGCACTTCAAAAAATATGGCCATGACTTTATTAGCTCCTATGAAATGAGCAGTAATGAATCGATCAAACATGCCGTTGTTGCGGGCTTAGGTTTAGGTATCGTGGCATTGCACACCATAAAGTTAGAACTGGAAGCAAAGCAATTAGTAGTATTAAATGTTGAGCACTTCCCGATTGAGCGCTACTGGCATCTTGTATCACGAAAAGGAAGACGACTATCACCCGCAGCAGAAGAGTTTCAAGCCTTCATTCTGGAAAGTGCACGAGATTATCAACGTGCTTACGAACACTTTCTGGAATAATATAATTCCCACGATACAAACAATAAATGAGAAAAACGCCAAAAAGGTAGGGGGTGTACTTTTTAATAACTAATTTTTATTATTTCATCGCTTTTAATCAGTTTTAATTATTTTCACCCATTGTATACTAGCGAAGTACTAAACACTGGAACACAAAGAGCATGTCAGAACTAGATATAGAACAATACAAAGTTACTAGCGAGCCTTATTATGAGCCACAAGACAATGAGGTAACATGGTATCAAGCTGCCTATAATGCGCGACTTCCCGTCATGGTTAAAGGCCCAACAGGCTGTGGCAAATCACGCTTTATTGAGCACATGGCTCATAAACTGGATAAACCACTTATTACTGTTGCCTGTAACGAAGATATGACCGCGTCTGATCTGGTTGGCCGTTTTCTACTGGATGCCAACGGCACCCGCTGGCTGGATGGCCCATTGACCGTGGCGGCTCGAATCGGAGCGATCTGCTATCTGGATGAGGTGGTCGAAGCTCGTCAGGATACCACCGTGGTTATTCACCCCTTAACCGATCACCGTCGCACCCTGCCACTGGACAAAAAAGGTGAAGTGGTTACCGCGCACCCTGATTTTCAACTGGTTATTTCTTACAATCCTGGTTATCAGAGCTTAATGAAAGAGCTAAAGCAGTCAACCAAGCAACGCTTTGTTGCCATGGATTTTGATTACGCTCCAGCAAAAGTTGAAGCCAGTATTATCGCCAGGGAAACCGGTGTTGATGCTGATACGGCCAAAAAACTGGTTAAAATTGGTGGTGTAGCCCGCAACCTGAAAGGTCATGGCCTGGATGAGGGTATATCTACCCGCCTACTTGTTTACGCGGCTCACTTGATGAATCAGGGTATAAGCCCAACCGATGCCTGCAAAATGGCGCTGGTGCGCCCGATTACGGATGATGCTGATATTCGGCAAACGCTGGATCATGCTATTGATTCTGTTTTTGCTTAAGGATAATAGATTGAGTATTTAATGACACTTTCAACGCCAACGCCTGAAGAAAAAACACTGCCATCTGAGCTACAACCGTTTCGTGAGCAACTAAAATGTAGCTTTGAAATGATAGATGAGGTCTTTGAAGACTGTATTCTGGATGCGCAACGTCGCCTCAGCGACGAGGGCATTAAAGCCTATTTAAAGGGTGCTTCGCTAATCTGCATGATCGGGCGCGGCGTTGAACCTGTGCTCCAGTATATGGAAGTGATTCCTGAGTTAGCCCAAAAAGTAGGTGAAGAGGTCATTACGCTTATTTCTGATGGCGTTTGGGAAGCCTCAAGAACCCCAAATGGCGTATCCATCCCGCCTTTTATGGCAACCTTGGGCGAGGCTGGCAGACGCTTAGGTTCGTTAGAGCATATCCAGCATTACCTTGAAATTCTGTTTGATATGATGGAACGTACTACTGGATCCATTCATGGTCATCACACCACCGAACCGAGCCCCGGCCTGCCCGATTTACTCAATCAAATGCCCTATTTGCTCAGCCAGGTCTCTCTGGAAGGCTTGAAAAACTGGGTTGATTACGGTGTTAGGAACTACGGCGATCACCCTGAGCGACAGCGTGATTTTTTCTCGCTGCAATCAGCTGATTCACGTGCCATGTTACAACGCGAACGTCACGGTACGCTGTTTGCCGATAATGAGCGCAATCTGGGTATTTATCTACAAGCTTTATGGCAGGACAAAGACTATCTGGTGCCCTACTCCACCGGCTTTGACGAATTACGCCAGCCAGTGCCTTATTATGACAAGCTGGGCATGCGTATCCCGGATGTCTATGATGATATTATTGATAACAACAATGGCAATATGCTGGTCAGTGGCATTGACCGCTATCGTGCCGTCCTTGCACACATGGTGGCACACCGTCGCTGGAGCAGCCCGATTATTGCGGATAACTTTAGCCCCTTTCAACGCATCACCATTGAAACGCTAGAAGACGCACGCGTCGAGTATCTGGCAATACAAGAATATCCCGGTTTGAAAAAACTATGGTTATCACTGCACCCGGTACCGATTGAAGGTGAATGTAATCAGGAAGGTGTGTCGTGTATTCGCCATCGGCTTGCCATGCTGTCATATGCACTTCTCAACGAAAACCATGGGTATCAGAACAAAGATATCCTGCAAACGGTCAGCGAATTTAAAGCATTAATGCAGAGCAAGGAAAATACTGAAACCAAAGATATTGTCAATATCGCCCTGGGTTATATCACCCGAACCCGTCGTCAGGAAGATCAGGCCGCAAAAATCTTTTTTGACAATACCACTGTCGATTATCGGGATGACAACCGCCGTCTTTGGGTCTTTATTGAAGATGGCGATGAAGAAGAGCAATTTGACGATCATGAAAACAAAAAAGCCGATGAGGAAGAAGAGATCCAGGCTCTACCCCCACGGCATTACCCTGAATGGGATTACAACACCAAAAGTTACCGGCCTGACTGGGTGAGTCTTTATGAAAGTTTGCACCCATCGGGTAATCCTGCCGATATTGATAAGCTGTTGGAAAAACACGCTGCCCTGGCAAAACGCCTGAAGCAGATACTCGATATGCTCAAACCACAAAACTATGTACGCATCCGTTATCAGGAAGAAGGCAGCGAGCTTGATCTGGATGTTGCGATCCGTTCATTGATTGATTATAAAAGTGGTTCTCAACCCGATCCACGTATTAATATGAGCCATAAGCATGATGGGCGTGACATAGCCGTCACCTTGTTGCTTGATTTATCCGCTTCTCTTGATGATATACCTGCTGGCAGTTCACAAAGTCTGCTTGAGCTTAGCCAGGAAGCGGTTTCTCTGCTTGCCTGGGCAATTGACAAGCTTGGCGATAAGTTTTCTATTGGAGGCTTCTTTTCAAATACTCGTCATGACGTAAAATACCTGCACATGAAAGGTTTTAGCGAGCGCTGGGATGATGACGTAAAAGCACGCATCGCCAAAATGGAAGCCGGATTTTCAACACGAATGGGCGCTGCCATCCGCCATGCAGGTCATTACCTTGGCAAGCAAAAAGCGGACAAAAAGCTCTTGCTGATTCTCACCGATGGTGAGCCAGCGGACATAGATGTCAACGACAGCAAACTCTTATTAAAAGATGCCCACAAAGCAACAGCAGAGCAGGATTCAAACGGCATTTACACCCACTGCATTAGTCTTGACCCAAAAGCGGATGAATACGTTAGTGATATTTTTGGCTCACATTACACCGTTATTGATAACGTTAATCGACTGCCAGAAAAACTACCCCAGCTATTTTTAGCCTTAACCAAATAAGTACATCTGCTTTAAAAAATGCTGCTAAACGATAAAAAGCCGAGCTGAAAGCGAAACAATGCTGGAACGTAGCAACGACTCGACTACCCACAGGGTGCGTTTTACAAAACGCATAAAAAGTGGGGGGTGTACTTTTTAAATAGTGTTTTATACTTCTTATGAATAAAATTACCGTTACAATCCCCTTTTCCTTCAAAGGAAAAGACTATAAGCCATCAATAAACCTCGATTTAGACCAATTCTCACAAACAAATGGTGATTTCAGTCGTCTTTTCCACCATGTAGCTACCCAAAATGGCATAGATAACTATAGTTACGAGTATGAAGTCCTGGAGTCTTCACCTATATTCTTTAGCCAACCCACCGGCTTAGCCAAAGATTTTTTGATTAATGAACACAACTTTGACTTAAGCGGTTTTAAGGAAAAAACTCAAGAAAATGAAATAATGGACGTTATTCAAACTATAGCAAAGAAACAATTAGACATTGAAGACCTGGAAAATAATAAAAAACTAAAACAGGCTTTAATTGATGCTTATCATGCGGGGAAAAGTAGTTAAGTTGATTTCAACCGGTTTAAGATAATAATGGTGCAAGGCCGGAACACGTCCAAAAATCAACCTATTGTTTTACCACGATTATACGTGATTTTTTGGCTGTTTTTTACCCCAGTTTCTGCCCCTCTATTTCTCGTAATTTTCACTTCAAGTTTGGATTTGGATTGCATATAGGAAATTAAAGTTATATCAAATGCTCTGGCATCCAATATCGTACCAACAAGCTTGATTTTGTGAATTTTGGAATACAGGAAACTGCTAAGGAATTGCTTTTAAGATAAAAATGGTGCCCAGGGCCGGAATCGAACCGGCACGGTGTTGCCACCGAGGGATTTTAAGTCCCTTGCGTCTACCAATTTCGCCACCTGGGCATATTGAGTCTTAGGTGGGCTTACTTTATTACATCTACTTTATGCTTAAGGCTTCGCATTACGTTAACTACCACAACACCGCCTGGGCATACTGTCTTAGATGTACTCTCATTAATATTTACAAGAATTTTAAATGTGCTTGTAAATAATGGAGGCTGAGCCCGGAATCGAACCGAGGTAGACGGTTTTGCAAACCGTTGCATAACCACTCTGCAACTCAGCCTCACAAGGCGCGGAATAATAGCATCAAATTTTGATTAATGGAAAGGTATTTGAGTTAAAAATTTAAACAGTTTAGGTCATTGTTATTATAAATATTTGATTGAAAGTTTTTATCAGTATTTTTGAGCGATGCAGAATATAATCACAGCACACCCCCCCACCTTTTTTGGCTTTTATGCGGCTGTACTTTACCCTTCGGGCTTCGGCTCATGCCAGCCTCAGGGTAGCCGTCACTATGCTCCGATATTGTTTCGCCTGTGGCTCGGCTTGCACTTTTCTCGGCTAAAGCTTTTATAAATCCGTTATCAGAGAGTTGTTCCCAGACAATAAAAAGCCCAGAAGTTCTGGGCTTTTTAAAAATTTGGAGGCTGGGCTTGGATTTAAACCAAGGTGATCGACGTTGCAGGTCGTTGCATGAAAACACTCTGCCACCCAGCCGAGTTCTAATATAATAAAACTCAGTAATTATTTCCAACAACTCTGGACTAAAGGTCGTAAAATTTCAATGAATTACTATTCACAAGCGCTTAAGGGAACAGACATAATAAAGCCTGGCACGAGGCCAGGCTTTATTATGCTTCACAGTTTCCGTTCTAAATGTGAATATAATTTGGAGCGGGAAACGAGATTCGAACTCGCGACCCCGACCTTGGCAAGGTCGTGCTCTACCAGC
>JALWMR010000168.1 GCA_027083815.1 Thiotrichaceae bacterium | reverse complement strand
TCATTCTATTGCGCCGATCTTGGTGAAAAATAGCGGCGATTTTAGCAAGCTAAAAATAATTGGACTTGATCAGGACTTCCCTAAATAAACTTACTTAGCCCAGGTGTCGCGTAAGCCAATGGTGCGATTGAAAACCAGCTTGTCTCCCGCATCAAGATCAATGGCGCTATCCAGAAAGAAATATCCCTCGCGTTCAAACTGATAGGGAATGTCACTACGAGGTGTTGCCAAATTGACTTCTGCCTTGCAACCACTAATCTTTTGTAAACTTTCGGGGTTGACTGATTCCATAAAGTCTTTGCCACCCGCATCTGGTGCAATATCAGTGAACAGGCGATCATAGAGGTTAACATCACAATCAACATTGTTCGTGGCTGAAACCCAGTGAATTACCCCCTTTGCCTTGATGCCATCTTCGGGATTTTTGCCCACTGTATTTTCTATAATACGTGCCTTAACCTCAATGATCTCACCGGCATCATTTTTAATCGCTTCGTCTGCTTCAATAATATAGGCATTACGCAGGCGTACCCGTTTTCCCAGCACCAGGCGCTTGTATTTTTTATTGCCTGTTTCCTGAAAATCGGCCTTGTCGATAAACAATGTTTGGGTAAAGGGCAAGCTGCGATTTCCCATATCTTCGCGTTGCGGATGGTTGGGTGCTGTCATTTCTTCCAGCTTGTCTTCAGGATAATTGGTTACCGTAACTTTCAATGGATCAAGAACACACATGGCGCGGGGCGCGTTTTCATTTAAGTCTTCGCGCACGGCAAATTCAAGCTGGCTAACATCAACCACGCCATCCACCTTGGTAACACCGGTGCTATCAACAAAATCGCGGATTGATTTGGGTGTATAGCCACGTCGGCGCATACCCGAAATTGTCGGCATACGCGGGTCATCCCAGCCGCTGACCACACCTTCATCCACCAGCTGCTTTAATTTGCGCTTACTGGTGACAGAATAATTAACATTTAGCCGTGAAAACTCATACTGATGGGGTTTAGACGGAACCGGCAAGTTCTCAATAAACCATTCATACAAAGGCCGATGTTCGACAAATTCCAGGGTGCAAATCGAATGTGTAATACCCTCAATGGCATCGCCCTGCCCGTGTGCGTAATCATAGGAAGGGTAGATACACCACTTGTCTCCCGTTTGATGATGTGGTGTATGCTTGATGCGGTAAATAACCGGATCGCGCATTTGCATATTAGGGTGCGCCATATCAATTTTAACCCGCAGGGAACAGGCGCCATCAGCAAACTCACCGGCACGCATTTTCTCAAAAAGCGTTAGATTCTCCTCAATACTACGATCACGGTAGGGGCTGTTTTTGCCAGGCTCTTTCAGATTGCCACGGTATTCGCGCATTTCTTCGGCGTTTAAATCACACACATAGGCCTTGCCTTCTTTAATCAGGTAAAGCGCCCACTGATAAAGCTGGTCAAAATAATCAGAGGTATAGTGTACATCACCTTCCCACTGAAAACCCAGCCAACGAACATCTTCCTTGATTGAATCGACATACTCCATCTCTTCCTTTTCAGGATTAGTATCATCAAAGCGCAAATTACAGGTGCCAGCATATTTCTGTGCCAGACCAAAGTTAAGACAAATCGACTTGGCATGACCAATATGTAGATAACCGTTTGGTTCAGGTGGAAAGCGAGTTTTTATTTGCGTAATCTTGCCGCTAGAAAGATCGTCTTCTATAATCTTTTCAATGAAGTTTAGAGGTTTGTTTGAGTCGCTCATAATGATTCGCTATCTGTATTTATTGGATTATTCCGGTATTAGAACGCCCTGCTTCCCTATTGTCCAGTAGATTAACAATTTAGGTTTTTAGCATCACGGTTTATTTTCCATTATGCGTTTTTCCAGTGCCTCCAGGCGTTGCAGAATTGCCTGGGTATCTTCTCGAACATGATGTAAATCGGCTGCACCTCCTTCATCGTGCTCAAGGCTGTAAGTCTCGTGTTCGGCCTGCATACGCTCAATTACAATGCCAATCATCATATTCAGAAAAACAAAGGCATTTAAAAAGATAAAGGTTAAGTAATAAATCCAGGACAAAGGATAAACCGCCATCGTTTCGTACATTACATCAGTCCAGTCCTCAAAGGTAACCACACGAAACAATGTAAGCATTGAAACAGCAATGTCTTTCCACAGTGCCGGGTTAACTGATTCAAATAATAAGCTGCCTACGGCTGCGTAAATATAAAAGATAATAAACATCAATAGCAGAACATAACCCATTGGTGGCAATGCCTTTATCAAGGCAGAAATTAAAATCCGAAGTTCCGGGATAATTGAAATCAAACGTAACACGCGGAAGATTCGCACGAGTCTCGCCAGGAGTACAACCTCAGAATCTTCAATGGGAATCAAACTCACCGTCACGATCAAGGTATCAAACACATTCCAGGCTTTTTTAAAGAACGAAAATGACGCACCTTCAGCAACAAAACGAACGATAATCTCGAACAGGAAAAGGTATGTAATGGCAACATCAATAAGTTTAAGCAGTTTTAAATACGCCGGATCTATATCGTATGTTTTTACCCCAATCACCAGTGCAGAAAAAATAATGACTGAAATAATTAAAAACTGAAAAAAACGGTTATCGTTTAATCGTTGTAAAGCTCTGGTAAGCGTGGTTACGGTCATATTGCTGTTTGAATGATAAGAAAATGGCGATTATCAGGAAGTTAATGAGTGATTTCAATCAATGAATCTTCGAAAATACGCCTGGGTCAATACGAAAAAGCTGAAAACAGTTTAAGCTTCATTAAAAAAAGTACACCCCCCCACTGCTGTCCCACAGTTTATAATTAAAAGACGAGCCTCATTTGAGGTTCCCTTTTTTTATGTTT
>JALWMR010000167.1 GCA_027083815.1 Thiotrichaceae bacterium | reverse complement strand
TTACTATCAACTGCACTTTTGCTTGTATTGCCATTTACGTCTCTATTTTGGGCTTTGTTAACAACAAACTCTTTCTCTGTATTATCTTTTATACTATTTAAATAAGGAATAGTGATTACTTTTCCTACCTTGAGCAGGTTAATCTTATTGTTTGAGAATGCATGTGGGTTTGCTTTAAAAATTGCAAACATCCTTTTTGTAAAGGATATATCTTTAGACGCAAATTTTTGAGTAATCTCCGAAAGTGTATCGCCTTTTTTAACTTTATAACTAACTGTATTGCCATTAGTTACAACTTTTTTAGCACTGTGAGTAGTTGCGCTCTGCTTCGTAGTTTTTAACGGCTGGGCAGCATGATGTGTAGTCTTTTTTGTTTTCTTGCTAAGTGCCTTGTTAACGGTTTCAAACGAAAAGTTTTTCAGATCATTAGCCCCAGGTATTCTTAAATAAACACCCTTCTTAAGCTGACGAATATCATTATTTATAAAGGCATTTGGGTTTGCACGATGAATAACATCAATCATTCGCTTTAAAGAGACTTGCGATGTTTTAAGAGCCGCTGCTATTTCTGATAGCTTGTCACCCTCTAATACCTCATATTGTATGGCCTTTCCCTTTATTATTTTAGGGCCATCCAGTTTTAATGATGAGATATCGAAAGCTGGCTTCTTTTGAGATTGTGCCTGAATCTGTAGCGCCGTGTCTTGTATCGCCAGGTTTTGTCTAATGCCATCATTATAGTTAACCTGGTTATTTTGATAATCTTGCGGATCAATCAGTATTGTATAATCTTGATAGACTACACCTTGAGGACCACTAACCTCCAGTACAAAATTTAAGAAAGGCATTTCAACAGGGCGAGAAGATCGCACTGCAATAAAAGGCTTATTTCCCCGACCTACAATATCAAAAGTGAGGTCTCGTAAAAAAGGAAGATATTCTACCCCCACTTTTTGAAATATATGAGCTGGTGCCAGGCGAACATGAAGGGACTTCGCACCCTCTATATTAGACAGTAAAATGGGAATCTCACCACGAAACACCTGACCCAGTGTAGATGATGATTGAATATCACCTAAATTAAGTTCTGCAAGGTTATTTGGAAACGCCTGAGCGGCGTTAACCACAGGAACACCTGCAGCCATACAAATAGCTAGTACTAATGCTTTCTTCTTCACACTAAACCCTATCTTCTCTTATTTTTATTAATATTTTTTAGTGGTCGTTTTACTTTGCGTAAAAAATCACTTCAACTGCCCCCAACCTAACTCAATTAATGACGATATACTATTTATTCTGGATAAGTGGTTTAATCCATCAAAATCATTGTTTAAAACAATAAATTCAGGCTATTAGCTGCCTTTTTCTACCGCTTTTTTAATAACAGGTATTAGTGACTCAGGCAAAGTTAGCTGCCCTGACAATGCAAATGCCTGCGCCTCAGGTGACATTTTCTTCCAGGTTTTAAGGATAATATCAACCCATTTATCTTCCGAATACTCAGGATGCTTCTCATAAAAAGCCAACATATAATGTTCAATAAATACCAAGGCGGCGACATCTTCTACAATTTGAGTATCGGGATTGCTGCGTAGGGATTTTTTACCTATAGCATTTTTTACCCGCTCAATAAAGGTATTATCATATCCCGCTTCTTCAAGGTATCTTGCTGCAGTATTTGCATGAAATTTATAAAGATTAGTTCGCCATTGATGATACCCCTTGCGATTCATCGGGTAGTCAGAACGTGGAGATTTCCATCGCTGTATATGCTGAGCTCTAACTGAAAGCTTGCCAACTTCATCAGCCTGAGGCAAATAACGCTCAATCATGTCTGTCATGCGTTGTGAGTAAAGTAACTCCTTAGGGACTTCTTTACCCTCAATTATTTCAATATTCGGATCTTCGGCATTGGCAGCATCAATTAATGCAATAGCTTTTTGATAAGGTTGCTGATTGTGTGACATAGGGCTTCTCCAAAAAATAATCGGGTAGTCATTCTATGCAAAGCCAGTCTTTTCACAAGTGGTTATAAAAAACGAGGGGTAATTGAATGATTTTTACAGCTTTTAAAGCCTAACAGCAGGTTTATCGAGAAAACCCACAAAAAGGTGGGGGGTGTACTTTTTAATCTCTTTTTGAGAGATCTTTTTGCAAAAAACCACAATATTAAATAAACCAGCCGCTCTCAAAGTCTTTTTCTTTCATATTAGCTACTTTTTTCTCAATATCATTGAGTGAGCGAATCATGGTTACTGTCTTTTTTTCAAGTTGCTTTAGTTTCTTTTCACGAAACGCTTTTTCCACAACAGGAACTTCAACGTCACCTCGAATAATTGTTGTACGCGGTTTTTTCCTGCGATCAAAAGTGATGTAATACAGTGCCGTATACGTTTTATGAATTTCCTGATGTAACGCTTCTAAATCTTTTAACTGAGGGATATTCACCAGCTTGAAACCCTCTTTGTTATACCATTCTCCAAAACTACAGTCGTTACAATCTACAGGCTTTTTCAATTGTTCTTGCGGCGCACCTTGAAGTAATTTATGGCCTTGTTTGATCCATTCAATATGCTCCGGTTTTGCCTGCTCCAAACGCTTTAATATGCTGCTCTTATCCATTGGACTTGTTTTTAATTATTATAAAGATAACTATAAGCATATTGGAACAAACCCTAACAGGGTAGCTTGTTCAGATAACTGGCAAATTACACATTAACAGAAAAAGGTGGTATAACTAAGCTTTGATTTATATCAAACAATTAAATGAATAACTTAGACTGTATATCAGACGCATCAACACCCAAAAAAAAGAAAAAAGGTTCAGCACGTGCCATAGAAACATTTTACCGCAGCGCCTACCGAACTCAGCTTGATTTAACCGGCCTGGCTGATATGAAAGCCAATATCATGATTTCTATCAACGGCTTGATTATTACAGCCATAATAGCCACCGAGGGCATGTTGGCTTTTACACAAAGTTATTTAAAGCTGTTACCCGTTTTATTATTAATTGTTTCAATTATTTCGTTAGTATTTGCCATGCTTGCCGCCAGGCCGCGAGTCTCAACACTCCCTGTTACCAGTGAGGATATGTTTTCCGGTAAAGCCAGCTTACTTTACTTTAATAACTTTCTACAATTATCTGAGGATCAATATGCCGATGCCATGCTCAAAACGATTGAAGATGTTGAAGGCGTATACCGCATGATGAGCAAGCACATTTATAATATGGGTGTGGTTCTTTCTCGTAAATATTTTCTGTTACGTATTTCTTACTCGGTTTTTCTAGGGGGCATTATACTAACCGGCTTTTTGTTTATTAGCCGCAGCTTGTTTTAAATTTTCTTGAAAGATACATTCGGCAACATAACTTCAACACGAAAGCCCCCCAGCTTTGCTGATTTGCCAAAAGTAATATTTCCTCCATATAGTTTTACTATATCTTTACAAATTGATAATCCTAGCCCATGGCCCTCTCTTGATTCATCAAGTCTGATACCTCGCTGTGCTAGTAGCGTAAGTTCATCTTTGCTCCTGCCCTGCCCATCATCTTCAATAATGATGCTAACGTGATTATCTACTTGGCCAATACTTATGGAAACTTTGCTGGACGCCCATTTGCAGGCATTGTCTAGCAGATTACCTAATAGCTCTAACATGTCCTCACGATCACCAAATTGCTTAATATTTGGCTCTATGTGTAATGATACCGTTAGCTTTGTTTTTTGATGAGCTTGTTTTATCACTTCAATCAGAGTTGGCAGCTCCTCATTCGGATCAAAACGCTGGGTGGTATTTCCAAGGCCTGCCATACGCGCACGTTTAAGCTCTCTCTCGGTTAGTTGTCGAATCCGCTCTGCTTGCATTTTTGCTTGTTGTGGTTCTTCTCGATCTAGTTGTTGCATTAATAAACTCAACGGTGTCTTTAAAGCATGTGCAAGATTACCTAAGGAGTTGCGAGAGCGTTCCATGCGTTGCTGCATTATTGACAGGCTGTGATTAAACTCTTTAACCAATGGATAGATTTCACTGGGTACATCTTCAGATAGCTGTTGAAGTTCACCCGATTCAATCTGCCTAATTTCTTTGCGGGTATGATCCAGGCCTTTAAAAGAGCGATAAATAACAAATCGTTGTAACGCCAAAATCAAAACAAAACCTAGCAAACCCATGCCTACAAAAAGCGCCGTAAAATGTTTACGCTTTTTAATCAACAAGCCCATATTTTCGGCAATTGAAATAATGACATTTTGCCCGTTTTTATTAAAAGTTCGAATCCAGACAATCAAGCGCTGCTTTTGTGGCCCGGGAATATCATGTAAGGTTATTGGCGTTTTGCTGCATTGTATTGGCAATGTGCCACCCTGTAATGAGGGCGATTTGTAGGTTTTGTTCGCTATTTTAACAACGTAATAATAGCCCGAATTTGGCGTCATATAGATCGGATTTATTCTGCGCCAATGTATGGTTACTCCCTTTTTTCCTTGAGCCCAATCATCAGGGGTAATTGTTAAGCTATCAAATAGGCGCTGTGCATCCTGATTCAGCCTCGATGTTACAAAATCCTGCAAAATATTTCGGGTAGACAGATTGGTCACCACAACCAGACCAAACAAGATTAGCAGCATCACAACGATCAAACTATTGCGTAATTGTCGTTCAAGTGATTTCATGGTTTATAAGCGAGAATTTTGCACAAAAATATAACCCTGACCACGTTTGGTTACGATTCTTTCCTTGCCAATTTTTTTACGCAAATGGCGCACATAAACTTCAATCAGGTTACTGTCCTTATCAAAATCCTGATCGTAAACATGCTCTATTAACTGCGTTTTAGTCAATATACGATCAGGGTGCAGCATAAAATAACGGAGCAGACGAAACTCCGTACCCGTCAATTCTATTGGCTCTCCCGATTCAAGTGACACCTGCTGGCGCTCCTCATCCAGCACTAGCCCGCTGCTTGTTAAAGCTTTACCAGCCATATTATGATTGCGACGCACCAGCGCCAAAATACGCACCAATAACTCCTCAAAATGGAATGGTTTCCCAAGGTAATCATCAGCACCCGCTTTAAAGCCATCAACCCGCTCATGCCAGGCATCGCGGGCAGTTAATACTATAACGGGCACTTTATTATTATGTGAGCGCCAGTTTGCCAGCACCTCCATACCAGAACGTAGCGGCAAACCGAGATCAAGAATAACAGCATCATACGGTTCTTCATCTCCCATAAATTCGGCATCAACACCATTATCTGCCACATCAACGGCAAAGCCTTCTTTTTTTAATTGCTGATGCAGATTCTGACTTAGCTCGGCATCATCTTCTACTAATAAAAGTCGCATGAGCTACAGTCTAATACATGAAAATGAAATAAAACTGAAAATTGCCAATAATTATTTAACGTTAGGGCACCTCTATTTAAAAACCACTGTTTTATTGCCATCCATAAAAACACGATGGTTAATATGATTTCTAACGGCTCTCGCCAGGGCTACTGTTTCAGTATCACGCCCAACGGCCACCAGCATTTCAGCCGTATAGGTATGATCCACCGGTTGTACCGACTGCTCAATAATCGGCCCTTCATCCAGATCGGAGGTGACATAATGCGCTGTTGCCCCAATTAGCTTAACACCCCGCTCATGCGCTTGATGATAAGGTTTGGCACCCTTGAAACCGGGAAGAAATGAATGGTGTATATTAATTGCCTTGCCCTTTAGCCGTTGGCAAAGTGTGTCTGACAAGATTTGCATATAACGCGCCAGCACCACCAATTCTGTCTGAGTTTCTTCAATAATATCCAGTAATACAGCTTCCTGCTCTGCCTTATTTTCTTTTGTAACCGGCAAATAGATAAAGCGGATTCCTTCCCGTTCTGCCATGGGGCGCAAGTCTTTATGATTAGATACAATCGCCGTAATTTCCATCGGCAACTCGCCTTTTTGATGACGATACAGCAAATTGGCAAGACAATGATCCGCCTTACTCACCATAATTAATACGCGACTGAGAGCCGCTTTATCGTGCACTTCCCAGTTCATTGAAAAGGAATCAGCAATTGCCTGAAAGCCGGCTGATACGCTATCTATGCTTTCATCTGACTGGATACGGCACACGGCGCGCATAAAGAAGCGGCCATTTTCTTCATCATCGTATTGATGCAGTTCCGAAATATAACAAGCTTTATCCCATAAATAAGAGGTTACCGAAGCAACAATTCCACCAGCAGCGGGGCAACTGGCTTTTAGTATAAATTCAGGGCTGGACATAGGCGATCTCAATACCGTTTGGAGAAAAGGGTAAAAAAGTGGGGGGGTGTACTTTTAGCATTATAAAAACAGGATGATAAGCCAAATTATTACCCTGTAACCAAAGCAACCCGAATAGCATCCAGCTTTAACTGGGCATTTTGCAAATAATCAGCTAATAACCTGGCATTTTCTTCTAATTGGGTAATTTCTTCCTGACGAATATTCGGGTTAACCTCAGCTAATGCACGTAAACGCTCAATATCTTGCTTAGACTCTTTTGTAAGCAGTGCTTGAGACGCCTGAATAATTTCTTGCTGTTTTGGTGCTGCCAGCTTTTCCGATTTTTCAACCAATGACTGTATTTGCGGACGAGCTTGTTTAATAAGCTCTTCCAGGGTGCGTTTTTTTATATGCTCAGCATATTTATTCACCACACTATGCTTTAAGGCTTTGCTCAAGTTACGGTTGTGCGTATCAATCACAATTCTAACCGTTGATTCAGGCAAATATCGATGAATTTGCAGATATTTTGGTGCGGGACAATGCAGATTATAAATGGCTTCCAATATCAGTGTTCCCGCCACAAAATCTTTTGATTTCAACTCCATTGAGCAAAAGGTGGCATTACCCGAATCACTGGTTAAGATCATTTCCATTGCACCGGTGACCATTGGGTGCTCCCAACTTAGAAAGGCCATGTCTTCTCGTGCCAATGCAATATTACAATCATAGGTAGCGGTGATGCCATCTTCTGGCAGGCCGGGGAAATTGGCACTTTGCATGTGTTCGGTTGGCTTTAGAATAAAACTCTTTTCTCCATGCACTTGCTGATCAACACCATATTGATCAAATACCGCATCCATATAGTTACTCAATTTTTCTTCGTGAGTGCTTTTCTGTAAGGCTTCAACAATTTCTGCCGCATGTTCTTTATGGCAAGAATTTAGCTCCAGCAAACGGTCTCTTCCCTGCTGCATTTGACTAAGTGTTTCATCCACCAGCGTTTTTGTACGGTCAATTAAGTCGTCAAAAGGAGCATTATCTTTATTAAGAAGCTCGCGGCGAATTTCATTTTCAAAGACTTCAAACACGGCATGTCCCACCGAGCAAACGTGCTGGAAGGCATTCAAACCCTGGTGATACCAGTTGAGCAACTTTTCTTGCGCTGTATTGATAAAATAAGGCACATGAATCTGGATGGTTTCACTTTGTCCTATACGATCCAGTCGACCGATCCGCTGCTCCAGCAAGTCGGGATTTAGCGGCAAATCAAAAAGAACAAGATGATGTGCAAACTGAAAGTTTCGCCCCTCGCTACCGATCTCGGAACATACCAAAATCTGCGCGCCCATTTCTTCATCGGCAAAATAAGCAGCAGCACGATCTCGCTCAATAATGCTCAAACCTTCATGAAACACAGAGGCGTTAACCGTGGTTCTTAAGCGCAAGTATTCTTCCAGCGCCAGCGCAGTTTCAGCATAGGCACAAATCAGTAAAACCTTTTCCTTGGGGTTTGCTTCAAGCCAGTCAACCAGCCATTCAACACGCGGGTCTTCAGCAATCCACACCTCCGGCAAATCACTAATTTCAGGGTCAGCTTCCGGGTGTAAGGCAATCTTTAGATCATTCGTTTCTTGCTGATAGATTTCAGGTAAGGCCATTTCATAGGTATGCAGTTCTCGCTCAGGAAAACCACCAACAGAATCACGTGTATTGCGGTATAACACTCGCCCTGTGCCATGTCGATCAAGCAAGTCTTGAATAATATTATCGGTTTGATGATCTGCTTCAAATTGGCTAACGGCATCTTTGCCAAGGTAGGCTTCTAATTGCGCGAGTTTTTCTTTGTCGCCAAGGTCACTGCTTTCATCCTGCAACCACTGCACCAGATCATTCACGGCCTTGTAATTTGCCTCTTCTTCCATGAAACGATGCAAATCATAGAAGCGGTCTGGATCAAGCAAACGCAAGCGGGCAAAATGCCCCTCAATTCCTAGTTGTTCTGGCGTTGCTGTAAGCAATAACAGGCTGGGTATTTTTTGTGCCAATGTTTCAATACACAGGTATTCATTGCTGACATGTGTTTCGCTCCAGCTCAGGTGGTGTGCTTCATCGACAATCATCATATCCCAGCCAGCATCAATTGCTTGCTGATGACGCACTGGGTTTTCGCTTAAAAAGGAAAGGCTACAAATCACCAGCTGAGCCGTTTCAAAAGGATTGATTGGTTGCTCAGCATCACCCTCATCTTCAATGCCAAAGCAGCGATCTTCATTAAGCACAGTAAAACTTAAATTAAAGCGCCGTAGCATTTCGACTAACCATTGATGGACGAGCGTTTCAGGCAACACAATCAGGGCGCGATTGACTCGCTCGGTTAATAGCTGCTGATGAAGAATCATCCCCGCTTCAATCGTTTTGCCCAGGCCTACTTCATCGGCCAGTAAAACACGTGGCGCAAAACGCTGTGCCACTTGACTGGCGATATAGCACTGATGCGGTAATGGCTGCACGCGTGCGCCTATCAAGCCATAAGCCTTTGATTTTTGTTGACGGTGTAAGTGTTCAAGCGTTTCAACCCGCAGCTCAAAAAGCTTATTCCTATCAACCTGACCAGCAAACAGGCGATCTTGAGGCTGGCTAAATTGAGCAAAACTATTTAGTTCTAACTCATGTAGCTTTATTTCTTTTCCTGATTCATCGTTACCTATATAAACAATGCAGTGATTGTGCTCAGCATGACCAGTAACTTTTATGCTATCACCTTCTTCGGTGTTAATCGTTTCGCCAACTGGATACTTGACCCGGTTCAAGGGTGCATTATCAATGGCATAAACCCGAGTTTCATCAACCGCCGGAAAGATGATGGTTAAATGACGTCCCTCTACTTTTTCTATAAAGCCAAGTCCAAGATCAGCTTCGGTATTGCTGACCCAGCGTTGTCCGGGGTGAAATTCATTATTCATATCAGAAAGTTTAACGCTTATTTTAAAAATTGGGGAGGTATTGTCTATTAAAACTGCTTAAGGTCAAGCGATTAAACTGGAATCTAGTATTAAAAAGTACACTCCCCTACTTTTTTAGGCTTTTCTCCTTAAATTGAGGTTCTACAAGTTTATCGTGCACAAAAAAGGCCGCCGAAGCGACCTTTTTATAACAACAATACTAAATGTTACTTGATAAACAGCATTTCCTGATAGGTTGGCAGTGGCCACATATCGTCAGCCACTTCTTCTTCAAGTGCATCTGCATATCCACGTACTTCGTCCATCAGGCTGCGAATGTCTTTTGCACAATACTGCAAATGCGCCGCTTCGCTTCTGAACTTGTCTTTTGCCATCGCTTTTTCAAGTTTAGCAACCGCTTTCATCATACCTTTGATGTTTTTACCGATGCTTTTAATAAGAGATGAGTCAAAATCCACGCCTAGCTCAGAAGCAGATGATGCTGCAAGCGCAAGATCAGCCAGGTAACGTGATGCAGCAGGATAGATTATTTTCTTCGCCATGCTAACAACCAGCTTTGCTTCAACATCAATTTTAAGGATGTATTGCTCTGCGTATACTTCGAAACGGCTTGCTAGTTCTACAGGTGACAAAACGCCCGTATCTTTAAAGAGTTTAACCACCTCTTTGTCTTTTAGGTGAGGCAGTGCATCAGCCGTTGTCGGAATATTTAATAAACCTCGCTTTTCTACTGCCTCTTTATGCCACTCTTCTGAATAACCATCGCCACCAAATACAGCAACACCGTGTTGCTTCATTAGTTTTTTAAGCACCTTGATAATGCCTTCTCTTACCGCTGAGCTACTCTTTCCTTTTACGGTCTTATCCAGCTCGGCAGCGATCCAGTTTAATGAATCTGCCAGCATGGTATTCATGGCAATTAGTGGGCCTGCCACAGACTGCTCAGAACCGACTGCGCGGAACTCAAAACGATTACCTGTAAAGGCAAATGGAGAGGTACGATTACGGTCACCAGAGTCTTTTTCGAAAGGAATGATTTGAGAAAGACCAAGATCCATCAACCCACCTTCATCAATGCCATCAAGTTTGCCTTTTGCAATCATATTAAAGATTTCTTCAATCTGAGAGCCCAGGTATACAGAAAGAATTGCTGGAGGTGCTTCATTCGCACCCAGGCGATGATCATTACCGGCTGATGCAATAACGGCACGTAGTAGAGGACCAAATTTATGAACACCACGAATTACCGCGCCACAGAAAAGCAAAAAGTTGAGGTTTTCGTTTGGCTTGCTACCTGGATCAAGCAGATTGCCTTGCGTTGCATTACCAACAGACCAGTTAACGTGCTTACCTGAACCATTAATACCAGCAAATGGCTTTTCATGTAGCAAACACGCAAATCCGTGTTCTTTAGCCGTATTTTTAAGAACAGTCATTAGCATTTGCTGATGATCGGCAGCAACATTGGCTGCTTCATAGTAAGGCGCAATCTCAAACTGACCCGGCGCTACTTCGTTATGACGAGTTTTGGCTGGAATACCCAAACGGTATAATTTTTCTTCAACCGCTTGCATGTACTCTTGCACACGGGTTGCAATCGCACCAAAGTAATGATCGTCAAATTCCTGACCTTTCGCAGATGGCGCTCCAAATAGAGTACGACCCGCCAACAGCAAATCAGGGCGCATATTGGCAAAGTTTGAATCTACCAAAAAATATTCCTGCTCAGCTCCACAACTTGAATTTAAAGGCGCGACTTCTTTCTCGCCGACCTTCTTTAAAACTTTAGTTGCAGCTTCATTCATCGCGGCATTTGAGCGAAGTAGAGGAACTTTCTTATCCAGCGACTCGCCCGTCCAGGAAATAAATACGCTAGGAATACATAAGGTAGAACCGTTACGTGTTTCAAGAATATAAGCAGGGCTGGTTGGATCCCAAGCTGTGTAACCACGAGCTGCATTAGTTTGACGAATGCCGCCGTTAGGGAATGATGACCCATCTGGCTCGCCCTTGATAAGCAAGCTACCGTTAAACTCGGTTATCGCTTTACCATTTGATTCACTAATAATGAAACCATCGTGCTTTTCGGCTGTAGCACCTGTTAGTGGGTAAAAAATATGAGAGAAATAATCAGCACCTTTCGAAATAGCCCAGTCTTTCATCGCAAGTGCTACTGCATCGGCAACCTGTGGATCAAGTGCTGCGCCTGTCTCCATAGTTGCTTTCATAGCTTTGTAATCTTTTTTGGAAAGAGCATCTTCCATTTTATTCAGGGTAAAAACATCAGTAGCCCAGATTTTATCAAGTGACTTGCGTTTTCTTACCGGTGTTGGTTCACGGTTCGTAATTTGAAAAATCGCTTGTTCGCGCGAATCATTTCCACTCATTTTCTATACTCCTTTTAAATCCTAGATGGTAGTTGGGGGTGCATTTATCTTGCATCTAATGTATTTAGCAAAAAATGTGCCAAGCATCATACAGGAGTGTTTATGGATTTTCATGCCTTAAAGTGGTGAAAACTGTATGATTATTAGCTATAAGCTAGTAGCTTGACCTATTTCCCTTATCAGAATTGATCCTTTTTGGTGCGTTATGCGAGATAAACGCACCGTGTTAATGCGAGAGGTGTGATGAATACAATAAATTGGAATGAAACCATAGCGGCTGCCTGGCGCTCCCGCCAGGAGAAACTTAAAGCTGTGGAGGAGGTAGATTTGATCTCAATGGATCGCCTTCTGGGTATAGACAGGCAAAAAAAAGCCTTTATCAGGAATATTCAAAACTTCCTTCAACACAAGCCCATCAACCATACGTTGCTTTGGGG
>JALWMR010000166.1 GCA_027083815.1 Thiotrichaceae bacterium | reverse complement strand
AATTATATTGTCGAGTGTGGTCACAGCGCTAGTAAGTTGTGGTGGTGGAGGCAGTGGCAGCGATACTGAAACAACAAATGGACTTATCATTAATCAAACTCAAAACACATCGTCAACTACAACAGATTCCAATGGCGTCGCCTTGTTAGATACTACATCCTTCAACAAGCAAGTTCAGATAGAACTCGAAGACACTAATGGAAACCCAGTTGGGGCAGTACTCGTTGGTTATCAGCAAACGAATGGAAAGGTCGAGATTACAGTTGATGACCCGTCGAAGCTTTATGCGAAAATGTACTATTTCAGCGACTTAAATAATATACCAGTATCAGATTTCGCAAAAGTCATAGAAAATAAAGATAATCTTGTTGCAAGGTATATTGGCGAACACGTTTTAGGGTTTTTTATAAATGATGCTGAAGCGGTTGTGGTCAGTGGACCTATCCTAGTTATTTCTATGGGGTTAAGTTTATATAGCGGGTATACGGCAGGTGGCAGTCTATATGAATTGTTTGACTTTGTTGTTGAAAACCCGAAAGAAACAGATATCACATCTACAACTATAAGAACGACAGTAGGTGAATTTACGAACATTATACCAGATGCAATTACTGTTGCCACTCTACCGCTGTCAACTGCTGAAAATATTTCATTGGTGGCCACTGCAGGCGCGTCATTTAAAATGAAAAAAGCTATAGATATTGGTAAAGGTGTAATTAAAGATGAAATTAAAGGGATCCTAATAAGCTATCTTTTCAATCAGCTTGGAAAAGCCGTTGGAGAGGATACCATTATTGATGTAACTTTATATCATTTTGCATTACTTATGAATAATGCAAAAGGCGCGGTTTCAATAAAAGTAATAGAAGATGAGACATCTTCAATATTTTCTGATAACTTCGATGACGGGGATTATCTATTTAATCCTGCATGGACTGAACAAAATAAAGATGATTATCCCGGCACACTCTCAATTGTCGACGACAGTGTCCGGTTTCTGAGGACTGGCGCAGGAGGGAACGGCGGTTCCGTGGGTATTGATATAAATGTGGACATTCCTGTATCTTCTCAAACCCAGCTATCTTTTGACGCAAAGGCAACTTATCGTAGTGTTGGTGCAGGTTGTGGCTGGACATGTAGAGAATATCCTGTAAATGTTCAATTAACAATATTAGATGCACTGGGTGACCAATACATATTGCGCTATTCAGTAAATTATGGGGCAGCATATGAGTCTCAAGTTGATGGAAATTTTATTCAGGTTGCCACTTCAGTTCCACAGGATACATGGGTAAGAAATATTACGCATAAAATAGTAGATTCGTTACCTCAAGCAACATCAATAACGAGGATACAATTATTTGGTTCTGGATGGGACTTTGATGGATATATTGATAATATAATTGTCCGATAGAGCAGCCTAACAAGCGGCTCCAAGGGACGCTCCGCTACGCTACGCGCCCCTGAGCCTAATCGTTATGCCTTAAAAGGATTCCGAATGACTAACGCAAATAAAACTGTTCAACAAACATTATTAAAATTTATAGCGGCTACTGTATTTGTATGCTCATACTTACCTAATGCGCAGGCAGGTGACAAAACTTTTAAAGTAGTTGATGAAAAACTTTTTTATAAGATTATTGATTCCATAAAAGGAGCGCCGCAGGAGAAAGGTGAGTTTGAAACGACATCTGAATTCAATGAAAGAAAACGCGAATATGCCAATAGCATCTCAAAGAAATATAAAGATGTGGTGTACGTGTTTAAACATGACACATCTCCATACTACGATGCGGATGAAAGCAAGCTTAAAGTTTATACACCACTTAGAAAGGTATACTCGAATCCATTCTATGCCATTTGGAATCATGATGAACGTTACGGCATACAATTGCCCAGATTCCGCGAGAAAGCCGGAGTCGTACAATTTGATGAAATGCAACGATTTCTACTTGGAAGGAAAAGTGCCAAAAAAATAATTCAGCACATCGTTACAGTATTTGTGCCGAAGATAAAGGAAATCAAAGATGGCGACTCACAGATCGAAATAGCAATTCCGCCAACAACAGCTAAAACTTATAAAGGTAAATACCGCTGGGTGGTTGGTCTTAGCTTCAATTTTGAGGAGGGCGTAGAATTCGATAAAAATGAAACAGTTATTGGTGATGATTATCTTGATGAAATAAAAAAAGGTTACTTAGAGTACATGAAGTTTTATGAGACAAATGGGAGGCTTTCTTTTTTAGCGCTAATTATCGAGGGTGAATCTACCGCCCTATTTGAATATTATTCACCGAACATTAAAAAATCGACTGTCGAGAAGTTTCTAAAATAATATGGAACAAAAATACAAGGCAGCATTAGTAGACTTTTTTAACGCGATAGATGAGCTCAAAAAGTTGGGTATAATTCGGTCGGATAAATATCTTGGCGATATAGGTGAATACATATGCAAGCATTTTTATGAATTGGAGCTTGCATCAAGCGGAAGGGAGCCTGGTCATGATGGATATGACAAAGATGGAAAAGTACAAGTTAAATACCACGGGTCAATAACAAAAACAAATGTGTCTCTTGGAAATCCCGGGGAATATGATTCATTGTTGGTTGTTTTAGGGCCAAATAGTCTGTTGCGCTGCTCAGATTATAAAGAAGATTTTTTGATCTATCGAATGAGCTCCGAAGAAGTGAAAAACTATCATAATCACAGCACAAATACATATTCATGCGGGAAGACGCCGTTTCTACGTTCACCAGATAAAAGATTAAATATTAGGGCATAACACCTATGAGCCTTCGAAAGTCAACAAGCAACAGTAAAACTTGACCCGTAATACGGGTCGAAGTAAATACCATGGGTCAGCATAAGAACTTCATCTGTCTTTGAT
>JALWMR010000165.1 GCA_027083815.1 Thiotrichaceae bacterium | reverse complement strand
TATGATTACTGGCATGTTGATGATGTATGTCTTAACGCTCTACCATTACCCAGTATCAATATTCAAAAGGTTTCGTCCGTACTGAGTGACGGCATTAACGCCAGTAATCCAAAGCGTATTCCGGGCGCATTAGTGGAATATACCATTACAGCAACTAACTCAGGTGATGGTACTACAGATAATAATTCTGTCGTGATTACGGATTCTATCCCGTCAAATACAGCACTTTATGTCAATGATATTTCGGGTGCAGGAACTGGCCCTGTGCGCTTTGTTGATGGCTCACCACCCAGCGGCTTAAACTATACCTTTAGCGGCTTCTCCAGCACCACAGATAACCTGAGTTTTTCAAATAATGGGGGTACTTCGTACAATTATACACCTGTTCCCAATGTTTTAGGGGTAGATGCGGCTGTTACTAATATTCGCATGTCAACGACTGGGCAATTTTCAGCTTCAGGAGGCGCAGGTAACCCTAATTTTCAATTCAAATTCCGGGTAAAGGTGCAATAAGGATAAAAAAAAAGCGCTTGAGATCACAATAGTATTTAAAAGTACACCCCCCACCTTTTTATGCGTTTTGTAAGCGCACCCTACGGGTAGCCGTCGTTACGCTCCAACATTGTCGCCCTTTCAGCTCGGCTTGCCCTTTTCTCCCCTGTTCCAATTCTTCGACAAAAAAATAGACTAAACCAGGCCCTGCCTACGCACACCGAGTAAAAATAACATCCCGAAATAACTGCCAACGGCTACAATGACCAAAGCAATCAGGCGCAAGATCTTGGTGGAAAACCCTGCATTTTGCCACCAGTTATCTGCCGGGTTTAGCCACCAGACAAACAACATCATAACAGCCAATGCGACGATTAGCCGAAAAAAATCCTTAACCCAGATAGCTTTACGCTCTGCATCAAATTGATAAATATTCTTTTTTCGTAACTGATAGAAAAGCATGCCTGCATTGATATAGCCTGCCAGTGCCGTCGCCAGTGCCAGGCCTGCATGAGGGCCAATAAAACCCAGTGTATACCAGGGATAAACAATCAAGCCACTTAACACAATATTGCTAATTACTGAGATAATGCCAATCTTGACCGGCGTTTTGGTATCCTGACGTGAATAAAAGCCTGGTGCCAGGACCTTCACCAAAATAAATGCCGGCAAACCCAGCGAATAAGTCATTAAACTCATGCGCGACATCTCAACATCGTGCCAGCCATTTACACCATTATCCAGCGCAAAGGACATAATCGGCTTCGCCAATAACATCAGGCCCAGCATTGCAGGAATGCCAACCATCAAGGCAAGACGGATCGCCGAATCCAGCGTTGACGAAAACTGAAGTGGATTTTTATTAGCATGATCGCCTGACAATTTTGGCAAAATTACTGTACCAATGGCAACACCGATAATCGCCAGTGGCAGTTCGACAAAGCGGTCTGAATAATACAGCCAGCTCATACTCCCCACCGTTAAAAAGGAAGCGATTAAGGTATTCAATAATAAATTGACCTGCGCCACCGATGAACCAAACAAGGCAGGTGTCATGAGTTTAAGAACATGCTTAACACCCGGATGACCCGGCTTAAACTTGAATTTAGGAATCATTCCAATCTGGTAAAGAGCAGGAATCTGAAAACCCAACTGCACTACACCACCTAGCAACACACCCCAGGCAACCGCCTTGATAGGCTCTGCAAAATGTGGTGAAACCCAGATAATACTGATAAGCAATACAACATTGAGCAAAACTGGCGTAAAAGCAGGCACCGCAAAACGTTGAAAGGTATTTAATATGCCACCGGCCAGGGCCGACAATGAAATAAAGAAAATATAGGGAAAGGTAATACGTAACAGTTCAACCGCCAGTTCAGGACGCGCATCGGCCTTGGTTTCAAAACCGGGGGTAAAAATAAACATAACGATGGGTGCAGCGACCACGCCAATAATAGAAATTGCCAACAAAATGGCAGCTAACATACCGGCCACATGATCAAGCAAATCATGCAAGGCTTGTTTGCTTTTAGTCTCTTTATATTCGACTAACACTGGCACAAACGCCAGTGAGAAAGCACCTTCCGCCACCAAACGACGTAACAGATTGGGAATTCTAAAGGCAGCAAAAAAAGCATCGGTTACGCCGCCTATTTGAAAATAGCTGGCAAAAACCAGATCGCGTACCAGCCCCAGCACACGTGAAATCATCGTCATGGCACTGATCACAGCCCCTGAGCGTAATAATTTACTCATTAATGTTCTATTTCTGCCATTTAATACAAAAGAAGCATTATCGCCTGTAAGAACATATTAAAAAAGGAATAAATTAGGTTAGAATCACAGTTGCTACCAATATCAAAAAGGAAGATTGCATGAGCGACATGGTTGAACTCTACGAAAAACTGGGTCTTTTCTACCTGGGCAAAGACATTGATAAAGACACTCTGGAAGCCACTGAAGCACTTACCCTGCTAAAAAACAAAAACTTCACCACGCACGCCACCATTATTGGCATGACAGGTAGCGGCAAAACCGGCCTGGGCGTAGGCATTATCGAAGAAGCCTGCCTGGATAATATCCCCTCTATCGTGATTGATCCCAAAGGTGATATGGGAAACCTGTGCCTGGCAGACCCAGAATTCTCACCTAAAACGTTTGAGCCATGGGTAGCTGATGAAGCACGCAGTAAAGGTAAAGATGTTGCTGAATACGCTGCCAAAATTGCTGCAATGTGGAAAAAAGGCATTGAAAGCTTTTACCAGACACCCGCGCGCGTAGCCAAATTTGCCAACGTTCAGAAGACAATCTATACGCCGGGAAGTAGCGCCGGTGTTAGTGTGAACGTACTTGGTTCACTGGAAACCCCGCCACAACAAATCATTGATGATAGTGACAGTTTTTCTGCCTATATCAACACCACGGTAA
>JALWMR010000164.1 GCA_027083815.1 Thiotrichaceae bacterium | reverse complement strand
CCTTCGATTTTATCATGAAGTTCTGGCTTGGCGTCACCCCACACCACGCTGACAGTGCCGGTTAGCGTTTCTGCTTGTAAGGAGGCGCTAAATGCCCCGGTAGCAAGAAGTAAAATTAGGGTTTTAAGAGAAGTGCGTTGGAAAATATGTAATAGATTGTTTTTATTCATTGGGTGAGCCTTGGTTTATCATGTGTGAATTGGTGCGATTGTACAATATTGTTACTGTATCTTCAATTGAGGAGTATGAGCGACTTATGAATCACTCCTAAATAAGTCCCGTGTAATAACTTTGTTACTTGCATCGCTTATTTCATCTGATAAGCGATTTGCCACAATGGCATCAGATGCTGCTTTAAATTCTTCCAAATCATTGACAACCCGTGAATGGAAAAATTCCTTTTCACTTAGTTCTGGTTCATAAACAATGACGTCAATGCCTTTGGCTTTTATTCGCTTCATAACGCCTTGAATTGATGAGGCCCGAAAATTATCAGAGCCACTTTTCATTATGAGCCTGTAGATGCCAACGGTTTTGGGCTTGCGCTTCAAAACTAGCTCGGCAATAAAGTCTTTGCGGGTTCGATTGGCCTCAACGATTGCTTTAATCAGGTTGCTGGGGACTTCCTGATAATTAGCTAAAAGTTGTTTGGTGTCTTTAGGCAGGCAATAACCGCCATAGCCAAAAGAGGGGTTGTTATAATGATCGCCAATACGAGGGTCCAGCCCAACGCCTTCAATAATCTGGCGCGTATCAAGCCCATGTATTTGTGCATAAGTATCCAGTTCATTAAAGTAGGCGACGCGCATGGCAAGATAAGTGTTAGAGAAAAGCTTAATGGCTTCAGCTTCTGTCGAATCAGTATAAAGAACGGGAATCTCTGTCTTCTCTGCGCCTTCTATTAAAAGGCGGGCAAAATGTTTGGCGCGATCTGATTGTTCGCCCACAATAATCCGTGATGGATAGAGGTTGTCATAAAGTGCTTTACCCTCTCTTAAAAACTCAGGAGAGAAAATGATATTATTAGAGCCAACCTTTTCTTGTATTGTTTTTGTATAACCTACTGGAACGGTCGATTTAATAATCATGATAGCGTTTGGGTTAATTGCAATCACATCATCAATAACAGACTCTACCGTGCTGGTATTAAAGGTGTTTGTTTCTGCGTCATAATCGGTAGGTGTTGCGATAACAATATAATCAGCGCTTTTAAACGCTTCTTCTTTATCTAAGGTTGCCTTAAAGTTAAGCGTTTTGTTTTTTAAAAAGGCTTCAATTTCATTATCAGCAATCGGCGATATTTTATTATTGAGTTGCACTACTTTGTCTGGATCAATATCCAGCGCAATGACCTCATTGTTCTGCGCAAGCAAAATGCCATTCGATAAGCCCACATATCCGGTGCCTGCAATAGCAATTTTGACTGGTTTTTTACTCATAATGATTTTAGCTGGCTTACATTTTACTTGGGCGGCGAGATTTTAATCTTATTATGGTGATTAGTGTAGTTTTATTTTTTGGATGGAGAAAAGGGCAAGCCGAGCCGCAGGCGAGACAATGTTGGAGCGCAGCGACGACTACCCGAAGGGTGGCTTGAAAAGCCATAAAAAGTAGGGGGGTGTACTTTTTAATGACTATTTATGGCTTTTATCAATTTCAAAATGGGGTTTTGGCAATAGTTGAGCTGTAATTTTGCCTGTTTCAGGAGTCTAGAAGAAAAACAGTGCTAAATTAGGCGTATATTTGTTATTTAAAGCGCACATTTCTCGTCAATAAGGCCTTTTTTAATGAGATTGTTCATAATTACGCTAAGCTCTTCTTTAATAGACAGTTTGTTTGTGTCAATTATCATATCAGGCTTAATGGGTTCCTCGTAAGGGGCTGAGATTCCCGTAAAATTATCAATTTCGCCGTTTCTGGCTCGCGCATAAAGGCCTTTTGGGTCACGTTCTTCACATATATCCAGGTCGCACTTGCAATACACCTCATAAAAATCACCATGCGGAAGCCGACTGCGTATCAACTCTCGGTCATTCCGATAGGGAGATATAAAAGCTGCTAAAACTATGGTTCCTGTCTCAACAAATAACTTTGAAACCTCGGCAATGCGGCGCATATTTTCATGGCGGTCTTCCTCGTTAAAGCCCAAATCAGAGCAAAGACCATGCCGGATATTGTCGCCATCGAGTGTTACAACACGATGGTGATTGTCAAAAAGGTGTTTTTCAACCGCATTAGCAAGTGTCGATTTGCCTGAGCCGGAAAGACCGGTGAACCACAAAACAAAGCTTTTGTGATTATTTCTAATTTTGTGCTGTTGGCGATCTACCAGGCTGGAATGCCAGTGAACGTCAGGCGGTTTGTTAAAAGAGGTTTTAGATTGTTTCATATGGGGGTAAACATTGGTGAAGAATTGATTAAATGGTCTAATGCGAAATAGCTTGGAATCTGTGTAAAAATAAGATTAGGCCATAAAAAGCCACATATCCTAGATATATACTATACTACATTAAGGTGAAAAGTTAACGGTACTGCTTTTTATCTGGAAATTCTTAACGAGCATCCAGTCGCACAGCCAGAATGAAAAAAAGTGCTGGGTGATCTGCTAGATTTGCTGTATTAATAGAGATCATTGCACAAAAGATATGACGGATAAAGATTGCTTAAATTCCCCTGATTTTTTGTATATTTTCGGTCAATAGCCCTGCTATTACCCTCAAATCTACAAAAAATCAGAAAAATTGCGCTAATTTTTCTCTCGCCATCCTTTATGTGCAGAGGTCTCTAATAATATTATTTGTTGTTTTGTGATTTATTTCACAAAAAGCACCAAAAGAATGTGTCATAGTATGCACACGGTGATTGAAGAATCTTTAATCGCCAGTAGTAAATAACAAAAAAGGTCTATGGCTTTATGGTTAAGCTAAGATAAACTATTGTTATGAGCAGCATTTAAGGGGTGTCTAGAGTTATTGCTTTATATGTTTTTTAGATACGAAATAGAGTGTTGCGAGGGTAAGGTGCGAGAGAAAAGTGTTGTGTTTTTGCAACAATTGTTGTTTCTTTTCCACTTTTTTGTTGTTTTTTTACTAAAAAGTCTTGTCACTCTTAGTTGTTTGGGCTAGACTTTACTTACATTGAGTAATGAATTTTGAATGGTATTAGCGATTTAAATGAGTTACAGTATGTAGTTATTAAGGCAGGTAGCAGTGCTTTTAAGTTGAGATATACGGAAGTTACTTGACTGCTTTGAAGTTAATTTATTTTATTAATGAGATGAGGAATATGGAAATGTCTATAAAAAAACAAAGCATCGTATTGTTGGCAGGTTTTGCTGCTTTGGCTGCAATGTCAAGTGCTAGCGCTTTTAAAGGTGCTGTAGCGGGTGCTCCAAAGGTTGCTGTAGAAAGAGCGGCTGCTGAAGTGTCTATAATGGCGAAGAAGTCTGGCGCATTTAGTGTGTGTGCCAATGCCGGTACGGATGCTCGCGGTAATAAACTGGTTCAGATGAATACAAGTGCGCTTGGTGTGCCTACAGCTCCTGTAGCTTACAATCCAGATCTTGATGCAGATGCTCTTGAATTAATTAGTTTGGCGGGTAACTGTGCCGCCGCGCCTGCTGCGTCTGCTAATTAAGTTTAAATAATTTATACAGCTCTTTAATTGTTTTGTTGAATTTTAAGGGTTGCGTATTAAGAATTGTATAATTGTATAGAAAAGAAATTTTCGATATTAAAGGAATAAAATTATGAAAAAGTTTAAATTAAAGGTGCTAGCAGCATCAGTATTGGCAGGGTTTGTAGGTGTAAGTGGAACGGCTCAGGCTGATTCTGTATTTGCTCCGCTTGTAATGAGCGATATCACAAATGGTTGGGCAACGGTTATCTCACTTAAAGCAAGAGGCAATGGTAACCCTAACTCTCGTTTTTCTGGTGGTGACATAACTGATTTGCATTATGCTTACCGTAGAAAGGCAACAAGCCTTCTAGGAATGTTTAACCCTGCTAACGCATGTGAGCACACTGATGGCAATGGTCGTATTTCTTCATGGGATATGTTGACTCATACGGTAGATCCGTTTGTTGATGCCCTTGCAAAGACACCTGGTTCTGATCTATCTACTGCTTTTACTCCTCCAGGAGTATTAGATGGTCAAAACTTTTACGGTTATGCTGTTATCTCTGATGTAGCTAACTTGGATTCTGCTACAGAAGAAGGTAACTTATCTGGCGAAGTTGGTGTATACAACTTGATTGCTGGTGTTATGCTTGACTATAAGTTGTTAAATAATCACAAGTCGAATAAGTTTGGTGATTTTTCTAAAGGCTTTACATCTAAGACTTCTACCGATCTTCAGTGGAACCCTGTAAACCGTGATATCACATTCTGGCTTGGTATTGCAACAGGTCCTGATATGGTGAATGGTGCTTATGGCGCTGTTATTTCACAAAACCAGCTTGCAAATGGTAGTGATGATCCTAAAGTACCTCATAACCTGGCTCCTAATGTTGCTGGTGGCGCTTATGATAATGATGAAGAGAACTTTAGTGGTGATAACCCATATGCATTCCAGTGCATGAGCTTCTTTACAAGAAATCAAGTGCTTAATGCGGGCGCTTTACCAAGAACGGTTGATGGTGGTTGGACTCGTAAGAGCATCTTGGGTACAGGCGGCGCAACAGGTGCTATGATCTATAAGGCTGCTCTTAAGGTTATACCTTCAGTCTTTTCTGGTAGTCTGCAGATCTCATTTACTTCTGAGACATCAGGTCACTTGAATCGTAGCTTTGACGGAAAGACACACGCGAATCGTCCATACTAAGATTAGTCTGGTTTAGATTTAAGTGTAAAAACTTAGAGTGGTTTGTTACACTCTGGGTTATAAAAGAGAGAACATATATGTTCTCTCTTTTTTTGTTTAAAATAATGGTAACAAGTAAGGGAAACAAATGGCCTCATTAACGCTAATAAAGATTTTTCGAAATATATGTTTAATTCTGTTAATCACTCTGGGGCTAGGAGCAACAGGTGTAAGCGCTAAAGATGAGAAAACAACTGGAAAGGTTATTTTTGATAATAATAATTATGCTGAGCAGTTAAAGTCGCAGAAGCCACTCGTACCTCATAAATTAAATAAACAGGCAATCATTGATATTGAAGGAGAGCTGGCAGTTTTATTGCCTGAAAAAAAAGAACTGGTATTTAAGCGCGGTAGTATTAAGACTGTTGTTAACAAAGTAAATGAAAATAAAGAGTTTCCAAGTACTAAAGGCGTGTGGTTGCATAAAAGCCCCAATAAACTATACGCTTTATGGTGGACTAAGGGCATAGAGAGCAAAAAGTTAAGAGTGAAGAGCTCTTCGGATAATGGAAAAACCTTTTCAGAAAAAGCTGTTATTATTGCCAATAAAGGGGTGTTACCTAATGTCATAACGGCCGATGATGGTGATCAGGGAATTGCGGTAGCCTATATTAGCGAACGAAACGCTGGGTATCAGTTATATTTTAATCGCTCAATAGATGGCGGTAAAACCTGGTTTAAAGAAGATGTTCGAATAAATGACTTGTACACTCGAGAGGGTAAGGTAAAAGAGCTTATAGACACTAAAAAAGTGAGAGTCGGGTCTCATGTATCAGACCCCTTTATCACCTTTGCTGGAGGAAAATTAATACTGGTTTACCAGGAATCTATAGTAAAGGATAATAAAACTTTTTTAAGGATAGTTAGTAAAGTCTCTGATAATTTTGGTGAGTCCTGGGTAGACAATGAGGTATTTACTTACCCCAATGTGCCGCCCCAGGATATGCACATAGAACGCTCTGGAGATGAACTATTTGCGAGCATCTTTATTCCCAAAAAGGGGATTTATACTTTTTCAATGCAACTCGGTAGAGGGCAGAGCTGGAAGTCTCTAGGTGTGCTTCCTGGTACAGAAAAATTAATATCTGCAAGTGCTATGCATGCAATGATTATTAACAATAAAGTAAACGTAAAACGTATTATTACTTTTACCGCTAAATCACTTTATCAACAGAATAGGGTAATGTTTTTTGAGTCTACAGGTAATGCTGAGTGGCGTGATGTAACTGCGGAGATAACACGCAGGCCCATCGTATCAAGCGACACGGCAGAAGGGTATGCTTATACCAAATTACAGTTTTCCAATCTTGCTGAGTTTGGAGGGAGTCTTGTTATCGCTATTTGGGAGGATCATACTTATTTAGTACCGACAATTGTTTATAATTATTCTGTAGATGGTGGTGTAAGTTGGAAGAAAGAGCCACTGTTTATAAATTATCCAACTACTAACGTACAGAAATATCCTAAATTCTTAAAAAATAACAAAAGGTTATGGTTGTTATCATCACAGTATGACTTAAGTTTAAAAGCAATCGGGAATTCACCTATTGTGGCAAATAAAGTTGCTGAGCTGAATGATAAGGGGAATATCGTTTTTTATCTTCCTAGTAAGCCATTGGAAAAGAACATACCAGAGAAGAAGAAGTTAGCGATATTAAAAAAACGTGCAAAAGAGTACTGGAACTATAAGATAAAAGGTGAGTTTGCTAAAACCTATGACTACCTGGAGCCTATTTATCGCTCAGTTTATACAAGGGATATGATGATTAAAGCTAAATCATTACTTACCTATAAAGGGTTTAAACTTGGCGATGTTAAACGCATTGGAAATATAGCTATTATGGATACAACGTTGACGTTTGTACTCGGAGGTAATAACGATAAAAAAATGGTTAGCACTGATGATGGAAAAGCTAAAACAAGTACCATGAAAGCGCGTTGGGGCTGGTTCTATGATAACTGGTATATAATGCCGGATGCATTATTTGATAGAAGGCGTGATTTATAATTACTGATATGCTAAGGGTTTAACATTGAATTATAAATGTTAAGCCCTTTTATATAATTCATAGAATGTTTGATTTTTTTAAAAAAAATAAATATGATCGGGTCTTGCCCGACTTTTTAATACTGGGTGCCCAAAAATCAGGAACCTCCAGCTTATTTACCTATTTATCTGAGCATCCCCAGCTAGTAGGCGCTTCAAGAAAAGAAGTGCATTTTTTTGATGGTGGATTAGAACCAGAGGTTGATTCCTTTCAAAAGGGTCAAGAATGGTATCGTTCTTTTTTTCCTCTAAAGGAGGAACTAGAGAATAATCAGTTGTCATTTGAAGCCTCTCCTCTCTATTTATTTAATCCTATAGTGGCAAAAAGAATTTATAAACTTATTCCTAAGGCTAAGTTGATTGTTGTTCTGAGAAATCCAACTGAACGCGCTATTTCGCAATATTTTCACGAAAAAAGTCTAGGTTTTGAACCCCTGCCTATGCTAGATGCTTTTACGGAAGAGGAAAATCGCATAAAGAGTGCATTAGATAATAAAAACTATAAAGGTGAGGGTTTTATACATTCCACCTATAAAAGCAGAGGAAAATATAAGGAGCAGTTAGAAAGGTATTATCAATATTTCGATAAAAACCAGATTTTGATTATAGAGAGTAATGACTTGTTTTCAAAAACTGCCGAGACGTTAAAAAAGGTATATGGTTTTTTGGGGGTAAAGGACGATTACACCCTGCAGAATAGTCGCGCACAAAATGTTTCCAAGAATAGGGTAGAAGTCGATAGCGAGGTTTATGACTATCTTGATACTTATTTTAAACCTTATAATAAGGCGCTTTTTGAGTTCCTGGGGGAGGACTTTCGGTGGTAGTTATTAAGTCGTAGATGTTGTTCTGTGGTGAATTTACATCCTTTCGATAGAGATATACTTATAATATGTAGTAGAATGATACCTCGTTCGATTCAAGCTTTCAAACTAATTGTTAAAATAGGCGACTACATCGCATCAAGCTATTTCTGCTGCTACCCTATACTAAAGATATTGTTTGTAGGTTTTTATAAAGCGCGTTTTAGCATTTAAGGATTAGACAAATAGTTTCATGCATAAGCCTAAAATATCAGTAATCATACCAATCTATGGAACAGAAAAATATCTGGATAAGTGCTTAAACTCTGTTAGAGAGCAAACGCTGGAGGATATTGAAATAATTTGCGTGGATGACTGTTCTCCAGATAATAGCCATAAAATTGTAGAAAAGCACATCAAGCAAGATAAAAGAATCACTCTAATCCGTCATGAAAAAAATTTAGGGCTAGGTGGAGCCAGAAATACGGGTATCCGCGCTGCTAAAGCAGAATATTTGGCCAGTGTTGATAGTGATGATTATATCTCGCCAACAATGCTTGAGATTTTATGGAAAGAAACGGATAACGGTTGGTTTGATATTGTTTGCTGCGGTTTTAACAGTGTTGACATTGATGGCAATATCCTCTCCCAGCATGAGTACCCAAAGAAACAATATTATAATGTCGATAACAGTATCAATATATTTACTGCTTTAAATCCAGCGTTTTGGAACAAGCTATGGAGAGCATCGTTATTTACTGATAATGCTATCACTTTTCCCAATAATGACTTTTATGAGGATATGTCAACGACTCCTCAGGTGCTTGCAAAATCCAAGTATATAAAAGTAATACAAGACAGGTTGTATCAATACCTGATTAGGCCCGAGTCTATTTCAACTTCGTATAGCGACAAGCACATTATTGATTACTTTAGAGGGTTTGAGCTTATTTTTGATTTTCTTGATAAAAATAAACTCTATCAGCATTACCAAAAAGAGTTTCAAAACTATGTAAAGAGTCACGTGTTGTTACATTCAAAAAATATACTCAGCTCAAATATGTTTGCTGAAAAGAAGCTTGAGTATTTGCGCCATCTTTTGTTATTTAGGGATGCTTATATTGAAAACTTTGATTCAATTAGAGGAAAGGATTTGGGTGATATTGTTAATTTATTTAAGCTTGGAAGTGTGCCTGTTACCTATAAAACCAAGTATGATAATGCAATAACAAAGGTGGCAGAATTAGATGAATCGATAAAGAAACTACTAACAGAGGTTGAAAATAACCAATTAAAGCTGCTAAAAAAAGAAAAAGAAAATGAAACTTATAAGAATAAACTTCATGAAGTCACAAGTAAGACAGAGTTTTATAGAGAGCAAGTCAAAGCATTTAAGAATAAACTTCATGAAGTCACAAGTAAGAAAGAGTTTTATAGAGAGCAAGTCAAAGCATTAGCCTGTGAGAAAAAGAGCAATAAAGAAAAAATTAATAAAATTGCCCTGGAAAGAGATAGTTATCGTAAAGAGACCGAATTATTAAGGTGCCAGGTTGATAATAACTTGTCTTTATTTCCACAAATTGGGGTCGCTTTATATAGCATTGCTACAAAATTTACCCTTACTCAGAGACAAAGAATAAAGTTAAAAAATACGCCACGTCAGTTTTTTAAAGATTCAAGTAACAAGGCTGCACAAGTATATGCTTTATTATTTAAAATAGTTTGATTTATGGATATGCTAGCAATGGCTATCCGCCTTTTTCAAGCCAGAAAGAAGAGTTTAAATACGGCTTTTGTTTTTATTCAACTTTAAGTGGTACGTTTGATATATGAAAAGCAAACCTAAAATTTCAGTTATAGTCCCTATTTATAATACTGAAAAATATCTTGAAAAGTGTTTGGATTCCATAATTGAACAGTCAATGGATGCAATTGAGATTATTTGTATAGACGATTGTTCGCCTGATAACAGCTCAGAAATTGTAGAAAGATATCAGAAACAAGACCCTCGAATATCCTTAATTCGCCATAAAGAAAACCTGGGTCTGGGAGGTGCTAGAAATACAGCTATTTCCGCTTCTAAGGCTGACTATATTGCCAGTGTTGATAGCGATGATTATATGCTTCCTAATATGCTGGAAAGGCTTTGGGAGGAGGCAGAAAATGGTAAATATGATGTGGTTTGTTGTGGATATAATCATGTAAATGAGAAAGGAGAAATAACGTCAACTTATAAGGTAAAAGAACAAGAGCTGAAAAACAATAATAATGAAGTAGACATCTTTTCTCTTACTCCTTCTTTTTGTAATAAATTATGGAGAAAGTCTCTCTTTACCAGGAATAATCTAACTTTTCCTATTCGAATGTATTACGAAGACATGGTATTAACGCCTTGTGTAATTTCGAAAGCGAAGCATATAAAAATAATTAGTGATCCTCTTTTTCAGTATTTTATTCGCAGTGGTTCGACTATGAACAGTTTTACTGAAAAACATATTCTAGATTACTTCAAAGGCTTTGATATTATTCGTCAATATTTAGAAGATAATCGGCTTCTGAATCATTATCAGCAGGAGTTTGAGCATTATGTTAGAAAGCACTTGCTCCTCCATTCTAAAAATATGCTTAGCTCTGATATGAGTGTCGAAGATAAAAGGCGGTATTTGCAACATCTTGTTATGTATAGAGATGGTTATCTCGATAATTATCAGATGGTTAAGGATCAAAATATCGATACGCTTCTGAGTATGTTTACACTCAGTGGGGACTTGTCAAGACCGCAAACAGTTTCAAGTTCAGCACCACTGGAACTTTCCCGAAGAGTGAAGTTATATGAGAAAGAAATAAAACTATTAAAACAAGAGCTATATAAAAAGATAAACTTCTCGCAAAAAATAGGCGTTTCTTTATTTGGCGCGTTGACTGCTTTTTCTTTGTCTGACTCATTAAAAGTTAAGCTAAAGACCAATCCTCGGGGTTTTTTTGAAGATTCAAAGAGCGGCTTTGCTCGTAAGTATGCTTCATTATTAAAATTAAATGATCCTGTATTTGATTATTTGGCAGAAATAAAACAAGAAACTTATATGAAGGAAGATAAAGAACCCAGCGCTAACACTGTAAAAAAAGAAGTAGCTTCTAAAGAGGTATTTCATGCCTTGTATGATCTGGCATTAATTAATCAAGAAAAGATTAGGAGTGAGATAGATGAAGCTCCATGGGATGCAGTTAAGCGTTTAAAAGAAATTGATTATTGCCGTAATCAGCAGAATTTGGAAGAGTTTTCTCATGTTCGTGGTGCATTAAAAGATAATAAAATTAATAGTACGAGTGAGGATAAATGGGGGGAAGGCGATGCATTTTTAACATGGGGAAATAGTTTTCGAAGCACTTTCACTGATAAGTCTATGGATGTCGTCAATGCAATGTTAAATGAGTATAAGCCTCTATTTATAGCAGAAGATGGGTTCTTGAGAAGTGTTGCTAGCTTCGAAAAAAAAGGCGTTTCTGACAACTATAAAGTTAGCTATTCCATAGTGATTGATGATTTGGCTCCTTACTATAGTGCCTATCAAAATACCAGGCTCGAACAGATGCTTAATAACTTTGATAGAGCTTCAATGGATTCTAGTTACGTAAATACTATCATTGATAAAATACTGTCTTCATACTTATCAAAATATAATAACCAGCCTTTGCTTGATTTAGAGAAGGAAGTAAAAGGCGGCATTCTGGTTATTGATCAAGTCCATAATGATTACTCTGTAACGAGGGGTGGGGGAAAGTGGAATTTGAAAAAAATGTTACAGACCGCCCTTAAGGAGAATCCGGGAAAGAAGATTTTTTTGAAAATTCACCCGGATAATATTTCGAACAATACGAGTCATGGCGGCTTTTACGGTGACATTTTGCATGATAGTAATGTAGAGATAATTGATTATGAATGTAATTCTATCGCACTTATGAAGCATGTAGAGAAGGTCTATGTGTTCTCTTCTCAATTAGGCTTTGAGGCAGTTTTGCTAGGTAAAAATGTACAAGTTTTTGGCCTGCCTTTTTATTGTGGATGGGGTTTTACGAATGACCGCCACCCTCATGCGAGAAATGGTCGTTTTGTCGAAAGCCGAAAAAATAAAAGGTCCAAAGAAGAAGTGTTTTATGTTGCTTATTGCCTGTACACAAGGTATTTAGATAAAAATAGAAATGTAACTACTATTGATGAGGCTATTGATATTTTAATTAATGAGCGCAACCAATATTTTATTGAGAATAATATCATTGATGAATTAGGCATTATTCAATAACAGGAATATTGGTCGTATGAAAATTCTATTAACCCCACTTATTGAAGAAACAAGCTCACCTTCGCAAAAAAGAAACCCCTCTGATATTCGAAGAATAGATTTATTAGCCAAAAATTTAACCCGGCATGGTTATGAATGCTACGTCAGGGAAAAAAATATTCTGTTAGAGCAGCATTATGACGTAGTGATAACGCAATCACGAGAATATGCTTTTTGGTTAAAAAATAAAGAAGAAATTAGATCGAATGTGAACAGATTCATATTTACCTGTTCTGATGCAATAGGAGGAACCTATTCCCTGGCACATAATG
>JALWMR010000163.1 GCA_027083815.1 Thiotrichaceae bacterium | reverse complement strand
GACCCGAAGGGTGAGCTAAAGCTGTTGTCTCGCCTGCGGCTCGGCTTGCTGTTTGTCCGCCCCTCAATCCGAAACCAATGCTTACCTTTTATTATATATTTGTTTTAAAGCGCATCGACAAATCAATGGCCTTAACATCTTTAGTGATTTCACCCACTGAAATATAATCAACGCCTGTTTCGGCTATAGCCCGCACCGTGTTTAAATTTACACCACCCGATGCCTCCAGTATAACTTTGTTGGCAGACCGACTATTCTCATCAACCGCTTGTCGCATAATATCTAGCTCAAAATTATCCAGCATGACTATATCGGCACCTGCTCTGATTGCCTCTCTGAATTCATCCAGTGTTTCTGCTTCTACTTCTATTTTTAACTCGGGGTGTAGATTTTTGGCTTGTTTTACAGCCGCACTGATAGAGCCTGCGGCCATAATATGGTTCTCTTTTATTAAAACCATATCATACAAGCCAATGCGGTGATTCTTGCCACCACCACACAATACTGCATACTTTTGCGCATCACGCAAATTGGGTATGGTTTTTCGTGTATCAAGAATTTTGGTCGTTGTTCCTTCAATCGCCTTAACAAAATGACTGGTTTGGGTTGCCGTTGCCGATAAGGTTTGTACAAAGTTTAAAGCGGCACGCTCACCACTCAAAATAGCCCTGGCATTCCCCGACAAATCACATAAAATGCTTCCGGCCGGAACCCTGTCACCATCTTTAAAATGCCAAATAATTTCAACGGCAGGGTCGATTTGATTAAAAATCTCATCAAACCACGCTCGCCCTGAAAAAATCGCTATATCACGGCAAATTACGCTTGCTTTTGATTGATTAGCAAGCGGAATTAAGCCGGCAGTTACATCACCAGTACCAATATCTTCCTGAAGGGCTAGTTTTACTTGCTCTGATATATTATTGGGGAGTTTCATTTATCATTAACATTCTTAAAAGCACTATTGAAGCACACCCCCCCACTTTTTTACAGTTTTGTCGTCATTTCTTGCTTACTTTGTTTTTCCCACAAAAAAGGAGGCTAAAAAGCCCCCCCCTTTTTTTGAACTGTAATGATTTGAGCTTACTTCAAACGGGTTACGCCCATCATTTTCAAAATTGATTTCTCATAAAATGGCTCTGAGCTACCTTTCTTCATCTTGCGGATGAAGTATTTTTCAAAGGCTATTTTTGCAAGGTGAACCCACTTGCCTTTCTTAAACCAGGCAACGTTGCGCGGTGGAATTTGAGGAATCGCCAGGAAAGCAGCACCGGTATCACCCATATCAGCCAGACAAAGCGCTGTCCATGTACCTTTTGCGTGTGGCTCTTTGCCGTCAAGCGCAGCTTCAATATTATGCACAGCAGAGCTTACCATTGACTCGATCATATAACCGGTTTTAGGCGCACCCGTTGGTACTGGTGTTGCCTCAACAGGTGGAATCGCCACACAAACACCTGCCGAATAAATATTCTGATAAGTAGGATTACGATGAAATTCATCAATCATCACAAAACCACGCGGATTACAAAGGCCTTCTACTTTAGCAACTGCGTCAACACCAAAGAATGCTGGAAGCATCATTGCGATATCAAAATCTATTTCATGCTCTTTATAAACTTCGCCTTTCTCATCAAGCTCACTGGTAAATAGCTTGCCCTCTTCAACCTTGGTGGTTTTAGCGTTTGTTATCCACTTGATGTGTTTATTGCGCAGTTCAGACTCAAGCATACCTTTTGAGTCACCCACGCCACCTAAGCCCAGGTGCCCGATATAAGGCTCTGAGGTTACCATTGTAATGTGAAACTTATCACGTACCTTACGCTTTCGTAGGTCTGCATCAACAATCAAGGCAAACTCATAAGCAGGACCAAAACAACTGGCAAAAGGCATTGCACCAACGACGATATGGCCGCTGCCTTTTTCAAGCAGCTTTTGATAATCAGCATAAAACATTTCAGCATGATCGACTGTACACACTGAATGCGTATAACCGCCATGAGGGCCACTACCTTCCACTTCTTCAAAGTACAGTTTTGGGCCTGTGGCAATAATCATGTAGTCATAATTAATCGTTTCACCACTTTCCATGGTTAAGGTGCTATTGGCCGCATCAATATTATCAACGCGACCCGCAATAAACTTAATGCCTTTTTTGGACACGTATTTTTCAATTGAGAAGGTTATATCATTGCGCGAACGCCAACCAACCCCAACCCATGGATTAGATGGTGTAAACTGGAAATAATCACGCTCGTTAATTAGGGTGATTTCGTGGCTTCCTCCCAGTTCGTCTTTTAATTCATACGCTGCTGGCATGCCACCAGTTCCGGCTCCTAACACGACAATATGTGCCATTATTTACTCCTTAGTGTGTGGTTATAGTTTTTTAAATACGTGCTTTAAATATGTTTTTAACAGGTACTCTAAAATACCGTTTATCTTTTTGAATTCAGGTTAATATTCAGATGGACACTGAATATTATTATCTCTCAAGGGGATCAGTGGATCACATCACAAATCCCTCTAATAGTCAATAAAAACTGATTAATCAATAGTTTATAAGAGGCTGCTTAAATACTTATAAACCAAAAAAAGGCGTTTAAGATTATCTAGTTGAGTTATAATTTAGCGATGAGAACGTACTTAGTCGGCGGTGCCGTAAGAGACAAATTATTAGGCTTACCCATAAAAGATCATGACTGGGTTGTAACAGGTGCAACACCCGATGATATGCTCAACAAGGGTTTTACCCCTGTGGGTAAAGATTTCCCCGTGTTCTTACATCCTGAAACACATGAAGAATACGCCCTGGCAAGAACAGAACGCAAGACAGCGACAGGTTATCACGGCTTTCAGTTTCATGCAGATAGTGATGTAACCCTTGAGCAAGATGTAAAACGTCGTGACCTAACCATCAATGCACTGGCTGAAGATGAACATGGCAACATTATTGACTATGTGAACGGTCAAAAGGATTTGCACAATAAAATACTGCGTCATGTCTCACCCGCTTTCGCTGAAGACCCGGTAAGAATCTTGCGTATTGCCCGTTTTGCTGCCCGCTTTTCACCCTTAGGTTTTCACGTTGCTGGCACCACCATGAAACTCATGAAAAATATGGTAAGAAATGGCGAGATCAATGCGCTGGTTCCAGAGCGAGTCTGGCAAGAAATGGAAAAAGCATTGCGTGAACCAGCGCCCGAAGTTTTTATAGAAGTATTACGCGAGTGTGGCGCACTCAAAGTTCTTTTCCCTGAAATCGACCGCTTATTTGGTGTGCCACAACCTGTGGAGTACCACCCCGAAGTCGATTCGGGCATCCACACGTTAATGGTATTACAGCAATCCTGTTTACTGAGCAAAGACCCTGTTGTCCGCTTTGCCGCCTTGACTCATGATCTGGGAAAAGGCACCACACCCAAAAAAATCCTGCCCCACCACTATAATCACGAAGAGCGCGGCTATCATTTGCTTGTTGATTTATGCAAACGCTACAAGATACCCAATGAATATCGCCAACTGGCAGAAATTACCACGCGCTATCATACCCATATTCACCGCGCTTTTGAGGAAAAACCCAAAACACTCCTTAAAGTCTTGAACAAAACGGATGCCTTTCGTAAACCCGAGCGTTTTAAAAAGTTTTTGTTGGCATGCATTGCAGATAGTCACGGGCGACCCGGCTATGAAGGCTATGATTATCAGCAAGCGCCTTTTTTTTCTCGGATCAGAAAAGAAGCTGCTGCTATCAATGTTCAAGACATTATTAAAGCGGGCTTTGAGAAAAAAGCCATTTCAGATGAACTACACAAGCGTCGCCTAACACTCATTAAAAAGATAAAAGCGGAAGTAGAAAAAGAAGCTGAAAAAGAAAAACAATAAAAGGCTATTGAAACTAAACAATCAAACCATACGTTTGTATTATATAAATCCGAATTCGTAATTATATGCAGCACAGCGAAGTCACGAATTCAGATATAATGCACAATCAGTTTAATAGCGGGGTATAACCATGACAATTTTACGAGCAGGATTTAACATCGGTGACATTATTATCCACAGAGATCACCAGTTTCGCGGCGTAATTGTCGATGTTGACGCAGATTATCAAGGCTCTGATGACTGGTATGACCAACACACCACCAATGAGCCAGCCAAAAATGCACCTTGGTATCATGTGCTTGTTGATGAAGAAGGCTCAATGGCCTATGTATCTGAACAAAATATCTATGTCGATTCGTCAAAAGAAAAAATTGACCACCCAATGGTGGATGATATTTTCGAAGATTTTGATGCCGGACATTACCTACCGCGCCAAACAATCAATTAATCAAGTCATTTAATTCACATGCCTGAATGGCTTAACCACTCCCAGTATCTGGTTGCATTTATCACCGGCTTGCTGGGTGGTGTGCATTGTTTTGGCATGTGCGGTGGTATTGTCGGCGCATTAACCCTTGGTGTTTCAAAAGAGAAATCAAACTCATCACAACTGGCCATTATGCTAGGCTACAACATTGGACGAATTTCAGGCTATGTTGTAGCCGGCGCTATTGTGGCATTTCTTGGCTCATCACTGGTTGATCTAACCGGCATTCAAACCGCCAAACAAGTTCTGGCCGTGATAGCATCACTCTTTATGATTGCGCTTGGCCTATACCTTGCCGGGCTTTGGCAAGGTATCAGCAAAATAGAAGCCGTGGGTGGACACCTTTGGAAACATATCCAGCCTCTTACCAGGAAATTCATGCCCGTCACAGGTTTTCAACAAGCAATACCCTTAGGCTTTCTTTGGGGCTGGCTACCTTGCGGATTGGTTTACACAGCATTAATCTGGACGCTTTCAGCCGGAAGCGCCTTGCAAGGTGCGCTTATTATGCTCGCTTTTGGCCTGGGAACACTGCCAAACCTACTTGCCATGGGCGTTATTGCCACACGTTTGGCTAAATGGGTAAAAAACCCAACAGTTCGCCTGGTAGCGGGCTTACTGGTTGTCGGGATGGGCGTTTTAACGCTATTTAGGAGCTTTTTTTAAGCCCTGCCAGAGAAAAGTGGCAAAAGGGGTGGGGGTGTACTTTCTATTGATCTTTTCAGATAGCTTTTAATGAAATTAAGTATTTAAAAGTACACCCCCTACCTTTTTGCCACTTTTCTCCGAAATGTTACATCATTACAGATCAACGCTCATTAAAAAGCTTTTTACCTGTCCCGACTGAGCTTCTTTTAAGATACGCACGCCATAGTCTTCCCAGCAGTAGGATTCTTCTGACTCATGCTCAAGGTAGATCAGATTGTTTTTTGTTAACAAGCTTTTTTTCTGTAAAAGCCTTAGTGCGTCATTTAAAAGCCCCTTGCGGTAAGGTGGATCAAGAAAGACAATATCAAAAGGTGCATCTACCCTGGCTTGATTTTGCAAGTAGACTTTAGCATCGAGCTGGTAAACCTGAGCATTGTCCTGATCCACTTTTAGCAAGGCCAGATTTTGTTGCAACTGACTAACTGCATTTTTTTGAGTATCCACAAAAGCGACGTTGTCCGCACCCCTTGAGAGTGCTTCAATACCGAGTGCCCCACTGCCGGCAAACAGGTCAAGACAGCGTGCGCCATGAATATCAGCCTGTAGCCAGTTAAACAGTGTTTCCCGAATTCGATCCGGGGTCGGCCTAAGCCCCGGCGCATCAGGAAAAGAAAGCTTTCGGCTACGCCACTGTCCACCAATAATACGCAGGATATTTGAGCGAGCAGGTTTATTTTTTGGCTTTCGCGGGCGTGACATTTTTTTCCGCTGCGGTTTTTGTCGCTTCGTTTGTATCGGTATCTGCGTCTTTTGGTTTGCCACCTACAATAACGGTTAGCATTTTGTCCAGATGAACACGACGCTTAAAGGCATCGACTACTTCATCGCGGGTCACTTTATTGACATTCTCGGTGAATTTATCCAGATAGTTCAATGGCAGATTATAAAAACCGATCATTGCAAGATAACCAATAATGTCATCATTGCTTGCAGTACGAAGAGGAAAGCCGCCAATAATATTCATTTTGGACGCCTTTAAGTCTTCTTCGGATGGCCCTTCTTTTTGAAACTTTTTAAGCACATCACGAGCAACCTTTATTGCTTCATCCGTTTGCGATAGCTTGGTTTGCAAACCAACCATAAAGGGGCCTTTTTCTCGCATTGGAATAAAATAAGAATAAACACTGTAAGACAAACCACGCTTAACCCTAACCTCTTTCATTAAACGCGAGGTAAAACCACTTCCGCCGAGATTATGGTTACCCAGATAAAGCGAAAAATAATCTTTATCACCACGCTTGTCACCCGGCTGCCCCATCATCACATGAGCTTGGGTTGAAGGGAACGGGATACGTATTTCTTTGGCAGCTTGAAGTGGTTTAACCTCAGGAATAGGTACTGCTTTTTCACCCTGACCACGACCATTGCTGAGCAAAGCTTTTGATACCCGATCCGCTATCTCTTTTGCCTGATCCTTTGAAATTGCACCAACAATTGAAAGCAAACCATTTTTATTAACAAAATACTGATTATAAAAGCTTTTCACATCAGCAAGCGTCATTGCCTTAACACTTTCTTCAGTGCCATTTTGTGGTGAAGCATAGGGATGATCACCATACAGGTTTTTATAAAAAGCTTTGCTGGCTATTGAACCGGGGTTTTGCTTTTCAGCCTGCAAGCCGACCAGCGCCTGCTTTTTTAGGCGGGCAAAATCCTCTTCTGGAAAATCAGGCTTTTCAACTATCTTCTGCCAACTCGCCAGTGCTGATTTTAACTGCTCATCCAACGTTAATGTTCGCAGACTAATCCATGCCATATCACGCGCTGAACCACTTGATAGCTCGGCCCCGACAGATTCAAACGCTTCTGCAATTTGATCCGCATTCAAGCCTGCAGCACCTTTGCTTAACATGCTGGTTACCATGCCCGACAAGCCCGGTTTATCGCCATCATAGGCACTACCACCGGCAAAAGTCAGACGCAAATCAAGCATGGGCAATTCTGGCACGTGCACAAAATAAACACGCAGACCTGAATCTGTTACCCAGTTTTCAATTTTAGGTGCAGCTGCTACTAATTGACTTAGGAATAAAGTGAATATGACCAAAATAACTTTAAAGGATTTCATTATTTAGCAGCTCCTTCTTTTACTTTCTTATTCAGCGGCTGTGGGACGAGTTCGGCAATGGTCAAATGTTCGTCAATAAGATATTTTTTTGCCACATCCTGTATTTGTTGAGCGGTTACCGCCAACACGCCCGGAACATATTCATCCATATATTGATGACCTAAGCCAACCGATTCAAGTGAGCCTAGCAAAGTTGCCATATGTTCTATTGAGTCACGTTCATAGACCTCACCCGCAATCACTTGCGCCTTGACTCGCTTGAGCTCTTTCTCACTAACTAGCTCTGTTTTCAATACCTCTATCTCATCCAGCAAGGCCTTTTTCAATTTACCTGTTTCAACATCTTTAGCAGGTGTGCCAGTTATTACCAACATATTTGGAAGGCGACCGTAGCCATAATAACCAGCGCCAGCGCCTGCTGCTATAGATTTTCCTCTAATCAGGTTTTTAGCAAAACGGGCACTATCGCCACCATCTAAAATATTCGCCAGCACTTCAAGCGCATAAGGCTCCCATTGTGGCACTTTGCCTTGTTTGGCAGAAATCATGCCGGGTGTTTTAAAGCCCATTCTCAGGCTCGCCAATTTTGCTGGCAATTTTAAAATGATATTACGAACACCTTTCTGTTCGACTTCTGTACGTGCTTTTACCTCTGGCAAGGGATTGCTTTTATAAACGCCAAAATACTTCTTGGCCATGGCGTAAACTTCATCCGGGTTGACATCACCTACAACCACCAGAGTCGCATTATTAGGCGTATACCACTTTTTATACCAGGCTTTGGCATCATCCAGCTTCATACCCTCCAAATCAACCATCCAGCCAATAACCGGGGCACGATAAGGACTATTTAAAAAAGCGACTGCGTTAAACTGTTCCCGCATTAAGGAGGTCGGCTTATCGTCTGTGCGCCAACGTCTTTCTTCTTTGACTACGTTAATCTCTTTTTTGAACTCTTCTGGATCAAAAATGAGATTACGCATACGGTCAGCTTCTATTTCAAGAGCAGTTTCTAATTTATCATTAGCTAGCACTTCGTAATAAGCCGTATAGTCTTGAGAGGTAAAAGCATTATTACGCGCTCCAATGGCAGAAACCATTTTTTCAAACTCGCCTGACTTATGCTTTTTAGTGCCTTTAAACATCATATGCTCAAGCGCATGAGAAAGCCCGGTTATACCTTCGTGCTCATAACTAGTACCTATTTTGTACCAAACCTGAATCACGGCAACGGGTGCTCTTTTATCCTGCTTAACCAATATCTTCATACCATTATCCAGTTTATATTCATGCACTGGACTGGATTGTTTTGAAGAGGCCTCCTTAGCCAAGGTCGTACTGGAAAAGAGCAACAAAGAAAACAGTAATAAAAAGGTTAGTAAAAAATTAATACGAGCTTGACTCGCAACTGATAAACTTATATTCATTATTTTTTGCACAATATCCGATAACCTTAAAAAAGTAGTATAAACGATGTTTCGCCTATTTAAGAAAAAAAAGCAAGTAAAAGACCAGCAACAAGCGGGTGACAAAATTGAGGAAAGCCTGGATCAAAGCTCAACTCAAGAAACAGACACTCTTCTTGAAACTGACACAGCCCCGGAAAAAACCGACGATGCTGATCCTCACAATATGGACAAACGATTAGATGACAACCATGAAGATCAGACAGAACCGTTAGAGCCTCCTCATTCAGGAGAAGTTCCGACCGAGACACAACAAACTGTTGAAAATATAGCTAATAATACAGCAAGCCCTTCAGAGTCAAAGCCAGAAACCGAGAACAAAGAAAAAAAAGGCCTCTTCAAGCGCCTACGCTCAGGCTTATCTAAAACAAGTACTAACTTGACAGAAGGCATTAGCTCGCTGGTTCTTGGCAAGAAGAAAATTGACGATGAAGCCCTGGAAGAACTAGAAACACGTCTCTTGATGGCGGATGTTGGCATTGATGCCACTCAACGTATAATTGAAGATTTGACCAAACGATCATCTCGCAACGAATTAAATGATGTTGATGCTTTAATGAAAGCGCTATTTGAAGAAATGACGCAGATCCTACAGCCTATTTCAAAACCGCTAGAAATCGACAGCAACAACAAGCCAACGGTGATCTTAATGGTAGGCATCAATGGTGCTGGCAAAACAACAACTATTGGCAAGCTTGCCAAAAAATTCCAAAATGAAGGTAAATCTGTGATGTTGGCGGCTGGGGACACCTTCCGCGCTGCAGCTGTTGAACAACTGCAAGTTTGGGGAGAGCGAAATAATATTCCCGTCGTCGCACAAGGAACCGGCTCTGACAGCGCCTCTGTGATTTATGACGCAATGGAATCAGCTAAAGCAAAAAATATTGATGTGTTACTAGCGGATACGGCTGGCCGTTTGCATACCCAAACCAATTTGATGGAAGAGCTGAAAAAAGTTAAACGTGTCATGCAAAAAATTGATCCAAGCTCTCCTCACGAAGTCATGCTCATTGTTGATGCCAGTATTGGCCAAAATGCCCTGGCTCAGGCAAAAGAGTTTAATAACGCCCTAGGTCTTACCGGAATTACTGTAACAAAACTGGATGGCACAGCAAAAGGCGGAATTCTGTTTGCCATGGCGGAACAAACCGGCATTCCGGTTCGTTATGTCGGGGTCGGTGAGTCAATTGATGATTTACAAGAATTTGATGCCAACGAATTCACCAGTGCCTTGCTGAATAGTAATAATAAATAAATTTCCCGGTTCACCCGATACCGTAACATCGCCGTTGTTACTATTAATAATTTATAAACACTTTATATTGAATCACCCAGCCTAAAAAATAAGTGGGTGTGTCATGCTACGATCTACAATAATGGCTCGCATGTCAGAAGCCGTGACCGACAGCAAGTTTCGCTTTATGCAATTGCAAGAACTTGAAAGCAGGATTTCCTGGCAGGGGCTTGTTGATTTGATTGAACCCGATTTTCTGGAGTCCAATATTGGGAACAACCTAATAAGTGTAGAAACATTGATAAGAATTTATTTCTTACAGTTACGCTATGGAATGAATCCATCGAGTATAGAAGAGGCCTTATTTCAAATTGAAGTGTTACGAGACTTTGCGCTAATTGATATGGAAAAAGGGGTGATCCCAAGCGAAACATGTATCCGCCGATTTAACAAGTTGATTAATGAAAACAACCTGGAAAGTAAAATAATAAAAGCATTTGATCTTGATGCCACTTAAGGAGACGCTGATTAAAGGCGGCAAATGAAACCGCCCTTTTAAAATCTCAATCAGCTCTTAAATGATTTGCTGATACCTTGCCATACCTTAGCCGCAAGTTCCTCTGAACCTAAAAAACGGGTTAATATCCCCTTTCCCGTTGTCATAAATTCTGGAACATTATTTAGTAGCTCTTTTAATTCTCTTTTGGCCTTTGCCATCTCTCCTAACTGGCCATAAACTGCACACCTTGCCAGGGGGCCATGGTAGACCTTTGGCTCCTTAATCTTTAGCGCCTCAGTTAACGCCTCTTGATATTTCTCTCTTTTATAAAACTCCAGGAAAGGCGTTATATGAAACCATGAGGGGTAATATCTAGAAAGCTCCATTGCTTTTTTTGCTAGTTTTAAGCCCTCTTTCTCATGCCCCATCAAACAAAAATGAAACCCGGTACCATATTCTATAGCAGGATGATTTGGACAAATATCCCTGGCCAAATTAAATTCATTTACGCTGTGAACCCAATCCTTTTGGCAAAACAGAATTTGCCCCAGTGCATAGTGGGCTTCATGGGAATCAGGGCGAAGTCGAATTGCATTCTCAGCCGCCGCTTTACCTTGTTCAAGTGAGTTATTAATAAAATCAAAACCATAAACATAATCACGCCGGCAGTAATCAGCAAAAACAATATTGGCTATTACATCATTTGGATTCCTTTCAAGTGCTCGTTGACATTGAACAACAGCTTTTTTAAAGGCATCTCTGCCCAGGTCATCGGCATAATAGCGATAATAAGCAAGGACACGATATTTTTCTGGAATAGACTCCTCATTTGCCAGAAGCCTTCGCGCCCAGTTAAGATGTAACTTGCCTTGATAAAAGTCGGTAACCACAGCAAAGATTTTTCTTAAAAGAAAACTTCTTTCTTTATCGCTCTGCCCTCTTGCAACATTGAATATTTCGGAGCTTATAACTTCCTCCAGATTATTATCCCAGAGACGATAGACTAACTCATATTTATTATCTGGCAGCTCTTGTATGTATAAAAGCAAAGTGAAATCAATTCCATATTTTTTCATTGCTTTTTTGCCAATAAGCTCAGAACGTTTTTTGTTTAAAAACGGAATTTGAACATATAGCCTTGAAAAAAAGAAATGACTGAGCTCTTTTGCCAATGTGGCACTAATATGCTCTAGTAACTGATTGCTTTCTTCACTTTGTTTATCATCATTAAAACAAAATAAACCAAGCTTAGGCCCTTGTGACTCACTATCCTCAGCGACATCCCGCTCTTTATCTAACGCAGCTACCCCATCGGTTAGCCTCTTTATGGTTGGGACATAACTCCCTTTAGGAATTTCAATATATAAGGGAGTATTTTCAACCTTGCCCTTGTAATATTCTTCGAGTCTTTCACGTACTCGCCCAGCTAAAATACGCACTGCTGGATTACTATCAGCATCAAAATCATCGGGAAGGCCCAAAGCTTCAACAGCAATGGTATATTGTTTTAGCCCCTTCGCTTCATCATGCAATGCCTTCTCAAGGACATAAGAAAAAAAACGCTGCATTTGTTTTGCTGACTTAAACTGGGGGCTGGCTAGAATTTTTTCTTTTTGACGGTCAACAAGCTCTCTATCACCTTGTCCTAGTGACGATAAATCAAGATGCTTATTAGCTGCCACAATAACTCCTCGCTATTCTCCCTTTTGGTTTTTTAATTATAATTATTAATATTTCTAACTATACTATCACAAGTAGACACAAATATGAAAAGCATACAAAATGTCGCAAACTAAAAAAGATCAGCAGAGGCCTTTTCCTGTTTGAAAATAACCTTCCTAGCAGGCTGTTGAAATTCGCTTAGGCGAGTACGAGACAAGGCAAAATTGACCGAAAAAGCGCAGTTTACTGGAGTAAATGAGCATTTTGAGGTCTATTTTAACGCAGTATCGTGCCGTCTATGTAGAAACTCAATAGCCTGCTAGGAGCCTGTCCGAGAATAGGATGCGTAGCGGCAGTAGCTTCTCTATACTTGGACAGGCTCCTAGTAAGCCCAGATATCTACATCTGTACCCTGTTTACGTATTTTATCTGCTCTGGCTGAAATGTACCTTTGAAAATTTGGTTCGGTTTTATAAGCACCTGACAACACATAATCAAAAACTGACTGGATATGAAAAGTGCGCATTTGCGCATCGATTCTCATGACTTCTTTTCCATCATCATTAAAAAAGACCATTGCGGGCAGATAAGAAATATTAAGCTTGTTTGCCCACTCACTTATGCTCATTTTTTTACCACTTGGCGTTATAATTTGATTGTCAGAGTAACGATCAAATTGAACTGAGACAAACTGCTTCACCAAATCTCTGGTAACAGGGTCTTTTAGCGTTTTCTCATGTAACAAAGTACAGTTATTATCACACCCCTTACCCTCAAAAAAGACGGCTAGATACTTTCCTTGCTTAATAAGCTCAGCAAGTTTTGTCGATTCTGGCAGTGTCGAGAAAAAATTCTCTTTAATCAGTGCACCTGAATCAGATGCCAGTTTCTTTTGTCTTGAAGCAACAAACTCACCATAAGATTGCTCCTTTTCATGTTTACCCGCAACATAGTCAAGTGCCAGTTTAAAACTTTTAGGTGGAATATAACCATTTAAACGATGAACAACCTTCTTGTTTTCATCAAAAAATAACAAGGTTGGGGTATATTTTATACCTAGTGCATCTGAAAAGGACTTTTCTGTATAGTCATTTCCTCCAACACTTATGACCTCACGATCACCCCACATATTCAACGCGACTATTTCAAAATTGCTGCGGAAGAAATCAACAATTTCCTGCTTTGCAAAATTCTCCTCCCAGAGCTGGGTACAATAAGGACAACCCGGCTGCCAAAAATAAACCACCAAACGCTTTTTTAACTTTGCAGCATCAGCTATATCCTCTTCCAAATCCAAAAAGCTTTCTTTAAACCAGTCAGGGTGGGTAGCTGTTTGAGCACCACGATATTCACCCTCCTTTTTTAACTCTTTTAGTTCTTCCGCAATAACTAATGTTGTAAAAAACAAAAGAAGGCAGGTAAAGAGAATTTTTACTACGCTATTATTTTTCATGCTTTCTCCACTTTTATCAGCTTTTACTAACAGTTTAGCACCCCTAAACACAAAGATAGCTTTACCTTACAATGAGTCAGTATATGAACATTGCGTTACCCCCCAAAATGAGTAAACTGTGTAACCACATTGGGCTAAACCAAAAACAAGAAAATGATCGAATTTAAAGCAGTTAGCAAGCAGTATCCCACAGGACAGCTTGCACTGTATAACGTCAACCTGTTCATTCACCAGGGGGAAATGACCTTTCTCACGGGGCATTCTGGAGCGGGCAAAAGCACCCTTTTAAAACTAATTGCTATGCTTGAATCACCTTCGACGGGTGATGTCATTGTTAACAAGCAAAATATCAACACCATTCGAAAAAGTAGAATACCTGCTTTTAGGCGAAATATTGGCATGATTTTTCAGGACCATCATTTACTCGTCGACCGCACTGTATTTGAAAATATTGCCTTACCTTTAAAAATCGAAGGTTTGCGTCCACATGATATTAAAAGACGCGTCAGAGCCGCCCTGGATAAGGTTGGCTTGCTGCATAAAGAAAAAGAATACCCACTAATGCTATCAGCCGGGGAAAAACAACGGGTTGGAATAGCCCGGGCAGTTGTTAATAAACCCGCTATTATTCTAGCCGATGAGCCAACCGGTAATTTAGACCCGGAACTTGCTCTTGATATTATGTATACCTTTAAACAATTTAATGATTATGGCTCCACCGTTCTCATTGCCAGCCACGACCACGCTTTGATTAAAGACATGAAAAAACGCACCATAGTACTAAGAAACATCTCTAACAAGGTGAAACGGTAATGGCAACCACTTACAAACAGACGAGCTCACCCATAGCCAGCCGCATAGGCCACCATAAAGAGGCAATCGCCTATAGCCTGGCACGTTTGTGGCAATCCCCTTTATCAACCTGGATAACATTAGCCGCAATTGCGATTGCCCTATCTTTGCCCGCCAGTTTGCATTTATTACTCAAAAACCTGAAAACATTGACTGATGACAAACGTGAAGTGCCGACAATTTCTCTATTCATTAAACCGGGAATATCTGAACAGAGGGCGCGTGATAGAGGAGAACTACTCGAAGAACTTCCTGAAATAGATAAAGTGGTATTAGTCCCCAAAGATGAAGCACTCGCTGATTTTAGAAAAATCACCGGATTTGCTGAAACGTTGGAAACCCTGGATGAGAACCCCCTTCCTCACGTACTGGTTGTCACGCCGCACATTAATCTAATAGGTAATCCCGGCCTGGACATGAAAAAACTGGCAAACAAGCTAGAGGGCTATCCCGAAGTTGATCTGGTACAAATGGATATAGAATGGGTACAACGGCTTAGAGGAATTTTACATCTGGCCGAACGCGCCATTATGGTGATTTCAATATTACTTGCCCTTACTGTTTTATTGGTAGTCGGCAATACTATCCGCCTAAACATAGAAAATCGCAAAGAAGAAATTGATGTCTCCCAGCTAATTGGGGCAACGCCTGCCTATATCAGGCGACCTTTTTTATACAGCGGTGTTTGGTATGGCCTTTTTGGCGGTATTCTTAGTCTGGTACTGGTTCATTTTGCACTGCTCTTTCTGGTATCACCCGTTAACGAGCTGGCCCAACTGTATGGAAGCACTTATACAATCAGCGGCCTTGGCATTAAAATCACCCTTTATATTCTGCTAGCAAGTAGCTTGTTGGGGCTGGTTGGTGCCTGGCTTGCGGTCGGCAAACATTTGCGAAATACAAAGACGTATTAAGGAGTCTCTGGTTAAGCACTATACTAGAGGCACCACAATCTAAACTCTCCTTTATGCCAACTGCCGATCCACTTTCTTTTATCATTATTGCCATTGTAGGTGCAGTTGCAGGGTTCTTAAATGTATTAGCCGGTGGTGGCTCTGCTTTAACAATCCCTCTACTGATTTTTCTTGGCTATGACGCAACCGTTGCCAATGGCTCAAACCGCATAGCCATTCAAGTTGAGGCACTATCTGCCGTGGCTGCCTTTAAAAAGAAAAGTCATGCTGATTTTCCTCTGAGCTTAAAGCTATCCCTGATGACCTTGCCTGGCGGTATTTTAGGTGCCTTTTATGCGGTCAAAATTGATGATGCCTTATTTACCAAGATTTTAGGCGTTGTCATGCTACTTATAATTTTTACCTTAATGTTTCCCAAGTCAGAAATTATCGAACATGCCAGGACACACAAATGGAGAAGCTGGCTACGCTGGCCCGTTATGTTCGCTGTTGGATTTTATGGTGGCTTTATTCAAGCCGGTGTCGGTTTTGTCATTATGGCAACACTCTTACACCTATATGGCATGAATCTTATTCAAACCAATATGCATAAAGTCTTTATTGTCATGATATTCACCATACCTGCCGTAATTCTTTTTATTATTACCGGCAATATAGACTGGTTTGCAGCAATTGCCCTTTCTATTGGCATGATGTTAGGTACATGGCTTGCGGTAAAGATGTCACTTGAGAAAGGGGAAACATTTGTCAGGCTTATATTAGGCATCTCTCTATTGATTATTGCTATAAAACTGTTCCTTCTTTGACAATTAACAGACTGTTGAATTTCTACTTAGGCGGCACGATACTGCGTTAAAATAGACCTCAAAATGCTCATTTACTCCAGTAAACTGCGCTTTTTCGGTCTATTTTGCCTTGTCTCACACTCGCCTAAGCGAATTTCAACAGCCTACTAGACACGATAAGTAAAAAATCTACTCAAAAATGACTAAATTTAGCCTATCTTTAAGGCTGAGATGAAAACTCAGACCATTTTATCATCACTAATGATAGTAAAAAGTACACCCCCCCACTTTTTTGCCCTTTTGTGCCACCTAAGTGACAGTTTGAAGTAAACGTATTAAGCATAATGAGCCATAACTTGAATCCGGATTCATTTACCACATCATAAACCTGATGAAAGATTTGCATGAAAGCACCGTGGGCGAATCTGGATAACCAAAATTCAAAGGAAGAGGGAAAACTATGAGAACAGACAAATTAACCAGTAAGTTTCAACTGGCTTTACAGGATGCACAATCGCTTGCCCTGGGTAAAGATCATCAATTTATAGAGCCAGTCCATTTAATGCTGGCACTGCTAGATCAAGAAGGCGGAAGTGCCAAGGGCTTATTAACTCAGGCCGGCGTTAACGTAAACTTGCTACACTCACAGCTAACTGAAGCACTTGAGCGTATGCCATCCGTTACTGGCGGCGATGCAGGCGATGTACATATTTCAAACGATCTGTCACGACTATTAAATGTGACCGATAAAATTGCGCAACAGCGTAATGACCAATACATATCATCCGAATTATTTTTATTAGCTGCCCTGGAAGACAAAGGCCCACTGGGTGAGATATTAAAAAATAACGGTGCAACCAAAGAAGCACTAGAACAGGCTATAGAAGCTATGCGTGGAGGACAATCTGTGGACGATCCAAATGCAGAAGATCAGCGAGAAGCACTCAAAAAATATACCATTGACTTAACCGAACGTGCCGAGCAAGGCAAGATTGATCCTATTATTGGGCGTGATGAAGAAATCCGCCGTATGGTGCAAATCTTACAACGCCGTACAAAAAACAACCCGGTTATTATTGGCGAGCCTGGCGTGGGTAAAACAGCTCTTGTTGAAGGTTTGGCACAACGCATCGTTAACGGCGAAGTGCCCGACAGCATGAAAGGAAAACGCTTGCTTGCGCTTGATCTTGCAGCGCTTTTGGCTGGTGCCAAATTCCGTGGTGATTTTGAGGAACGCCTTAAAGCAGTATTGAATGATGTAGCCAAAGCAGAAGGCGACATCCTGATGTTTATTGATGAAATACACACCATGGTTGGCGCTGGAAAATCAGACGGAGCGATGGATGCAGGCAATATGCTTAAACCCGCCTTAGCGCGTGGCGAATTACACTGTATCGGCGCAACCACTCTTAACGAGTACCGACAGTACATTGAAAAGGATGCCGCACTAGAAAGACGCTTCCAGAAAATCATTGTTGATGAGCCAACGGTAGAAGATACCATTGCTATTTTGCGTGGCCTGAAAGAACGCTATGAAGCGCATCATGGTGTTGAAATTACTGACCCTGCTATCGTTGCAGCGGCAACTTTATCGCATCGCTATATTACAGACCGTCAACTGCCTGATAAAGCGATTGACCTGATTGATGAGGCCGCATCACGGATTCGCCTGGAAATTGATTCCAAACCAGAAGCACTGGATAAGCTGGATCGTAAACTTATTCAATTAAAAATTGAACGTGAAGCCTTGAAAAAGGAAAAAGATGAAGCTTCCAAGAAGCGCCTGGCTGAGCTAGAAGAAAAAATTGCCCAGCTCGAAAAGGAATATTCTGATCTGGAAGAAATCTGGAAAGCTGAAAAAGCAATGGTTCAGGGAACTGCTCATATCAAGGAAGCTCTGGATCAGGCGCGTATTGATCTGGAAGCAGCACATCGCTCCGGTGACTTGCAACGTATGTCTGAGCTACAATATGGCGTAATTCCCGACTTGGAAAAACAGCTTGAAAAAGCCGACAAGGAAGACGATGAAGAAGCCCAGAAATTCCAGCTATTGCGCAATAAAGTAACCGAAGAAGAGATCGCAGAGGTTGTTTCAGCATGGACCGGAATTCCTGTTTCCAAAATGCTACAGGGTGAACGTGAAAAACTACTACGTCTCGAAGAGGAGTTACGCAAGCAGGTTATCGGACAGGATGAAGCCATTCAAGCTGTTGCCAATGCTATTCGACGGTCCCGTGCGGGCTTATCTGATCCAAAGCGGCCTAACGGATCATTCTTGTTCCTCGGCCCAACCGGTGTTGGTAAAACGGAACTCAGTAAAGCTTTGGCCACCTTCCTGTTTGATACCGAAGAAGCCATGGTGCGTGTTGATATGTCCGAGTTTATGGAAAAACACTCAGTCGCTCGCTTGATTGGTGCGCCTCCTGGTTATGTTGGTTATGAAGAAGGTGGCTATTTAACTGAGTTAGTTCGTCGCAAGCCCTACTCGGTCATTTTGCTTGATGAGGTGGAAAAAGCGCATCCTGATGTCTTTAATATCCTGCTACAGGTTCTGGACGATGGTCGTTTGACCGATGGACAAGGTCGTACCGTTGACTTTAGCAATACCGTAGTCATCATGACTTCAAACCTTGGTTCTGATGTTATACAAACAATGGCACATGGTGATTATGACACCATGAAAACAGCGGTGATGGAAATTGTTGGAACACACTTCCGACCTGAGTTTATCAATCGTATTGATGATACCGTGGTATTTAGACCATTGGATAAAGAAGAAATACGCGAAATTGCTCGCATCCAGCTAAGACACCTATCTCAGCGTTTGCATGATAATGAGATTGAAATTGATGTTACCGATGCTGCATTAGATAAAGTGGCAGAAGAAGGATTTGATCCTGTCTATGGTGCACGTCCTCTTAAACGTGCAATACAGACCGAGATTGAAAACCCATTGGCACTTAAATTACTATCTGGTGATTTTGCACCGGGTGATAAGGTGATAGTTGATGTTGAAAATAATGAAATCGTTTTTAAGAAGCAGTAACCGTTAAGGAGGCCCGCTCTGGTTAAGTCGATTAGAATTCACAAAGCTAAAAATAATTGGACTTGATCAGGGCTTCCTGAAATTACGACTAAAAAGCCCTCGGAGTTTTTAATACTTCGGGGGCTTTTTTATGTCTGATATGTTTAATAAAATCTCACTAAAAACTGTACAGCGTTTGCTTAAAAGGAATATCCGAAAAAATTTGCTTTCCTTTTTCCTCTAACTGGGATGAATCCACAAAGCGTACCGAAAAACGTTGTTTTCCGGCACTAATCTCCGGGTAATAAAGGGCATCGTTGGGCAGCTCAATTCGTATGATTTGATAGTCTCTTTGTGCACTCAAAGTAGATTGATAAAACCCGCCTTCGGCTGTTACTTCTGATTTTTCTGCTCCTTCATATATCAACTCCATTAATAACTCAATTGCCTCAAAAGCAATGGTATAAGGCCTTGCCCAACCTTTTAGATCATCGACTCTGCGCTTTTCAGGAAGACTTAACCAATAGCTAAAAAGAGGCACATCCATGGTGTTAATACCACCCGCTATTGACGCTCTTTGCTTTAAGATATTAAGGAAGTTATGGACTTTAAGATGCTGCCCAAGCTGACCACGAAAACTATAAAGACGCTTACTTTTTTCTTCCAGTTTTGCTAGCACATTAGCTGCTCTTGTATTATCCACACCATCCATTCCTTCTGCCTGTCGTACCGCTTGTGTTTGCCAATCAAGCACATGCAATGCAGCATTTTTCACATCAAGTCGTGAGGAAAGGTTATACAGTTCCAATAGAACCATAATAGCCGCCTGACAGTTTTCCTGGGTCGGTGCCTCTAAATGGTAATTGAACCGTTTTATTAGAAAACTCAGCCTCAAAAAAAGACGTATTTTTTCATTTAGTGGTTGTTCGTAAACGGCCATAATAACTATCGTTACTCAAGGATCAAGAAAGGCTAACTAATTTTTGATGCAGATTATTTATTTGCTTATGCAGTGTATCAACATCACTTGTGTTATCAAGAATATCTGTTGCGATTTTTTTTCTTTCCCCTCTTGTTGCCTGTATATCCATTATTTTTTTTATGCTTTTCTTATCCATGCTATCGCGCATAAGTACTCGTTCCAACTGTTGTTCAGCTGTGCAGTCCACCACAATAATGCGATCAAAGAGTGATTGATAGTTTTTTTCAACCAGCAAAGGCACATCAACAATAAGGTAGGAAGGTGCATCAGGGTGATTATCATAACTGCTTATTTGTTTTTTTATTTCAGCCCGAATACGAGGGTGCAAGATACCTTCCAGTTTTTCAAGCGCTAGTGGCTCGTTAAAGACCTTATCCTTTATAAATATACGGTTCAGCCCTCCATCAGCATCTAGCACCTCGTCACCAAAGGCTAACTTTATTTCTGCCAATGCCCCACTTCCCGGTTTTACAATATCCTTAGAAATTTGATCGGCATCAATAACCGGCACACCAAAACGACGAAAGGCATCGACTGCAGTGCTTTTGCCACAGCCGATGCCTCCCGTTAAACCAACTTTTAACAAGTTATGCGTAAACGGATTCTTTTCCAAACTTTTTAGTTAATAAATAATAAAAAGCCACGCGAGATTTCTGACGAGAATCTTTCATCTTCTCACACACTTCCTTTATTGCTGCATCAAGCTCTGGGCCATCACTTAGGCCTAGTTTCTTGATAAGGAAATTATTTTTAACAGTTTGCAATTCTGCATCGTCCGAGCATGAAACCAGGCTGGCGTCTTTATTATGTACCGCTGGACCCAAGCCTTTAAATACAGCAGTGATAAGTGCTTCATCAGCGCCACTATCAAACTTTTTTACGGTTGCTATTGCATCTTCTACTTTTGCCATCTGGTTTCTCCTTTGAGTTAGTTTAACTGTCCATATAACAATTTGATTTTAATTGGATTATCTTTTATAAGCAAGTTTGAGGCTTATTGATTACAAAATCAATTGAGTCTACCAATCAGGATGCATAATCTTTCTTGCCTCAGAAGCATCAGCAAGATCCTTGCCCTCTGCCACTAAAAACCCTGCCATTTGTGCCACTATATCGGCATTACTCTGAGCTATTCGCCCATCGCATAGGCGCTGATTATTTTCAAAACCGATTCTAATATGACCACCCTTTTTGGCTGCGATCAGACCTGCTTGAAACTCCTTCTCACCAAAGGCACAAACCATCCAGCTGCTACACCTTAAATCACCAAGTTCACCTAATGAGTCCAACGTAAAAAGCCCCTCTTTTTGTGCCTTACCAATGACGATCAAAACAGGATAGGCATTCCCCGGCAATAGTCCATCCTCCAGCCAGCCCATATAGGTTGATACATCATGCTTATTATAAAGAATAAGTTGCGGATAGGTATTATTGTCTCGCATTCGGGTAAAGTGCTCATATAAATCCAGCTCATCCATGCGTCTTATTTCACGAATAGCGATAGATACACCCTCCGGTTTTAACTGATGAATCATTTCAAATTGTTCATCAGGTGTATATTTCCCAACCGCTTCAGATGTAAGCTGAATAAATAGCTTATCACCGACCTGATCTTTAATTGCCTCAATAGCGGGTCGATAATATTTGGTATTCAAGCTATGCTGACCAATATTATTTCTAACGTGCAGGTGAATCATCCCTGCTCCGGCTTCCAGACAGGATTTTGCTTCTTGAGCTATCTCCTCTATGGTCAACGGCACTGCCGGATGATCCTCTTTTGTTATTTTGGCACCATTTGGCGCTACAGCTAATAGTATCAAAGGTACACCCCCCTAGTTTTTACCACTTTTCTCAGGCTCTCCTTAATACTAGCGGATAACCGCTCAACAATAAGAAAAATATCCGCTTCAGTCACAATAAAAGGGGGCGCAAGTAGAATATGATCACCATTAACACCATCAATGGTTCCTCCCATTGGGTATATCATTAAGTGATTCTGCATGGCTGCTTTTTTTATCTGGGCATGTAACTTTATATTGGGGTCAAAGGGCTGTTTTGTTTCTTTATTTGCCACTAACTCAATCCCAATAAATAAACCACGACCACGGATATCGCCAATATAAGGGCCGATTTCAGAGTCTTCCAGTAGATGCTTTTCCAAAAGAGTTTTAAGCAGTGTACCTTGCTGTTTGACATTACTTAATAGATTTCGCTCACGAATCTCTTGCTGTGTCGCCAGACCCGCCGCACAGGATATTGGATGACCGATATAGGTATGGCCATGCTGAAAAAAGCCCGAACCCTTTTCAATTGCGTTGACAATCTTTTTTCCAATTAACACAGCGCCCAAGGCCTGATAACCCGTCGCAATACCTTTAGCAATGGTTTGCAAATCTCCTTGAACACCCTCTTCTTCACAGGCATGTAAAGTACCCGTGCGCCCCATACCGCACATAACCTCATCCAGAATTAACAAGACATCATACTGATCACAAATTTCACGAATTCGCTTATAGTAAGCTTTAGGTGCCGTTAACGCGCCAGCGGTAGCACCAACAACCGTTTCTACAACAAAGGCTGCCACATTTTCAGCGCCCAATTTATTAATTTCAGCTTCCAGCTCATTGGCAATTCGCTGGCCATATTCAAATTCTGTTTCATTTTCGCCTTGATCCCGGTAGGCATAGGGTGCAGAGATGTGGTGCCCCTTAACCAGCAGTGGATCAAATGGATTTCTGCGCCAAAGATTTCCGCCAATGGATAAAGCTCCTAATGTATTGCCATGATAACTCTGGCGTCTGGCAATAAAGTATTTTTTTGTTTCTTTCCCTATTTCAAGAAAATATTGGCGCGCCAGTTTTAATGCAGTTTCAATCGCCTCTGAGCCACCTGATACAAAATAAACCTGTGAAAAATTGCCTTTTGAGTGGCTGATCAAGTCTTCAGCTAAACTTTCTTGCGCTTCATTGGTAAAAAAACTGGTATGTGCATAAGGCATTTGCGAAACTTGTCTGATAACAGCCTGCTTTACTCGCTCATTAGAATGCCCCAGGCAAGACACCGCCGCACCGCCACAGGCATCCAGATAACGATTGCCTGCCTTATCAATCAAATAAACACCCTCTCCCGAAACAGCAGTAGTTAAATCCGGGCGACTGGTGCGCTGCATGACCTTGCTCATTATTACTTTCGCCTCAACAGTCTGAAAAAATCAATTACCTTGAGTATAGGAGACACTGAACAAGTTCCATAAAAAAAGCCACCTGATGGTGACTTCTTAAATATTTCCGTAAATTCGAGACCTTTGCAGAAGAGGAACCGAAAGAAAAATTAGCGCAATTTTTATCCGTCATATCTTTTGTGCAAAGGTCTCAATTTATAAACTTAATGTGGAAATTCGCGCGGATCATCCCGATAACCACCTTCTACACCTTTGGTAACAATGGCTACTGCATCATGCGGATGCAAACTTTCCATGTGATTAACGCGAACCCAAAAGTCATCAATAGTCTTGTCTTTGTCCAATCCTGCCTGAACGCGGCGTGCCGCATCCTCACAAAACATTAAATTAGCCGCATTCAATCGAGCAAACTCCTGCTCATCTTCACGTTTTACGACAGCTTGCACAGGTGTTGAGAGCGCCTCTTCAATCTCATCGATCAATCGGGAGATAGGTAAATCCTTTACGCTATCAGATAACTTAACCCGAACCTGAGCCAAACTGCGTTGACTGTGTGGTGTGGCGGAAATACCCTCAACCGTACCCAACCAGTCATGTACTGCTTTTGAGTCAACCTGGCTCACTTCTTCAATTTTACCAAATTTATTCTCAAAGCCTTGCTGAATCAAATCTCGCGAAAGTGCCGCAGAGCACGGACAAGTAGATGAGTAGGGCACTTCAATACTAAGCTCAGTTGTCAAAACACCATGACGCAAAGAAGTAATGGGACGAACTTTATAACTTTTCCATCCGGTATTATCACTCTTTAATGATTTGCGGCGTTCAAAAAATTCAAGGCGACACTCTAAATAAGCGCTATCGCTAATACCATCTTGCGACTCTGCAAAGTGCTCAACAACCTTTCTCAAAAGAGCCGGGGTTAGCACATTGTCACTTAAAATTTGATCTACGGCCAAATATAAGCGCGACATATGAATGCCCTTACTATTAGGATCAATCAAATTAACATAGGCCTGAACACGGGCAACGGTTTGAATCTTCTCGCCTTTGCCATTAATCATATGGACAGGCAATTCAATTTCGCTCATGCCCACCCAGTTTAACTGTGCATTAGGGCCTGAATGTGGTTCATTGGCAATATCGGGTAAGTCATTTGGTAAATCACAGCTGTCGTCAGTACAACCTTCACTAGCACTCATGGGGGATCCTGATAATAATCAAAGAGACAGCAGATTATACAGAAACACTTGCAATATTATTAAATAAATACCCTGTCAGTATGGTTAAATGCATAATTTGTCAGGTTGAAAAGCTCAGCTCACAAATTTCAGCCGTTTCCAAATGCTTCATTTCACGTTGCTTTGATGCTGAAATTTTAAGAAATGCAGTTTGTAAAATTTGCAAGGTATCGCCATGCGCCACTAACAAAAAGCGTTCACCTTGATACGCTTTTTCCAACGACATAATCAATGAACTGGTTCTTTCAATAACCGAATCTGCGCTTTCTACATTATTGAGTGTATGCGAAGGGTCACGGGCGTCCTCCTGCCATGCTGTTTCATACAAATGATTCGATTGTAATTCAAAATCACCAAAATCCCGCTCGCGCAAGCGGCTATCAAGTTGTATTTCTCTTTGTGCTCCAAGCATGACATGAGCAATTTCAGCGGTCTCACGAGCGCGTTTGAAATCAGAGCTTATAATGCGTATTTTCCCATCTAGTCGTCCATCCGCTATTGCCCTGTTCATACTTTTGCGCACTTGATCTTTACCCGCATCACTTAAGCCATATGCACTAATACCGTTTTCTGGTTTGCTTACAATAAGCGACTGACAATTAGCAAGACTCTGACCATGACGCACTCCCAAATAGCTATTTTTAAGTGCGCTCAGCTCCTTTAATTGATTCACAAATTTAATAACTCCTTATTATTTGCTATTTAAAAAAACTAAACTACGTTTATAGACGGCGCGCCAAGACGCTATAAAAAGGAGGAGTAAATGTCAAACCACAGTGCAAGAACAACCGATATTATCTATCATCTGGACGATCGGCCAGGGTTCATGGAGTCAACTTTTGCCGCGATACAACACGTATTAGCCAGCTTTGTTGGTATTATTACACCCACCTTAATTATAGGTGGTGTTCTGGGTTTAGGCGAGCACATCCCCTATTTAATTAGTATGGCATTGATTGTTTCTGGCATTGCCACATTTATTCAGGCGAGTCGACCTCTAGGAATTGGCGCCGGGATGCTCTGTGTGCAAGGTACCAGTTTTGCCTTTTTAAGCTCAGTATTAGCAGCTGGTTTTATTGCAAAAGCGAAAGGCGGTGGGCCTGAAGAAATATTATCTTTAATCTTTACGGTGTGTTTTTTTGGTGCATTTGTTGAGATATTTCTGAGCTTCTTTATATCCCATTTACGCAAGGTCGTTACACCGCTGGTTACGGGCATCGTTATCACTTTAATTGGTTTAAGCTTAATCAAAGTCGGCATGACTGATCTGGCAGGCGGGTTTAAAGCAAAAGATATAGGCAGCATGCAAAACTTAATGTTAGGCGGTACAGTCTTATTGGTGGTTATTATAATGAACCAGATGAGAAGTCAGTGGCTTAGAATATCGTCAATTGCCATCGGCTTAATTGCTGGTTTTGTTATTGCCTACTTTATGGGAAAGGTAAATTTTGATAATTTAGCCTCACTACCTCCTATTAGCATTCCAGAGCCTTTCAAATTTGGCTTTTCTTTTGATTGGGCAGCATTTTGGCCGATTGCCATTATTTATGTTATTACTACCATTGAAACAACAGGAGACATAACCGCCAACTGTGTTATCTCAGGCGAAAAGATTCGTGGTGAAAAATATCGTAAACGGGTTCAGGGTGGCGTTTTAGCTGATGGTGTCAACTCTATGATTGCTGCTGCGCTAAACACTTTCCCGAACACAACCTTTAGTCAAAATAATGGTGTTATTCAACTAACAGGAATTGCCAGTCGCTATGTAGGCTACTTTATTGCTCTTATTTTGGTCATTCTTGGTCTATTCCCCATAGTTGGCGGTATTTTACAGAACATGCCCAAGCCGGTATTAGGTGGTGCTACCCTGGTTATGTTTGCTACGGTTGCTGCTGCGGGTATTAAAATTCTGCGTCATGTTCCCTTAAATCGTCGTAATATGTTGATTATTGCCGTCTCATTCGGCCTGGGGCTTGGCGTTATGATGGTGCCAGAAGCCGTGGCACAATTACCCAAGGTTGCCAAAAATATTTTTGGTAGCGCCATTACCATGGGTGGTCTGGCGGCTATTTTCCTGAATTTAATTTTGCCTGAGCAAAAAGATTAGTTCCATATTTACCGTTTGCACCTTACTCCCCTAACTAAGGCGGTTGGGATATTATGCCCAGCCATTTTAGAGGTTTATCATAATGAGAATTTGGCTAAAAAACCCACTTGCCCTATTAATTGGTAATGAAGTAGATGACAGCACAAATGCCGGTGGCGGCATTGTTATCCAAAACAATATCATTACTGAATTTATCAAGCCGGGACAACAACCGGAACAAGCTGTTGATCAAGTTTTTGATGCTTCCGAGCATGTGATACTTCCCGGATTGATTAACACGCATCATCATTTCTATCAAACACTGACCCGCGCTTATCCTGATGCCTTAAACAAGGAGTTGTTTCCCTGGTTAAAAAGCCTGTACCCCGTATGGGCGGGGCTAACAGAGGAGATGATTCATGTATCAACCCGTTTGGCAGCGGTCGAATTATTATTATCCGGTTGCACCACGGCTGGCGATCATCATTATGTTTTTCCTGAAGCGGCTCGCGAAGCACTGGATATTCAGGTTGATGCAATTAAACAAATCGGAGTTAGAGGCGCGCTAACCCGTGGATCAATGAGCCTTGGAGAAGATCAGGGCGGTTTGCCACCGCGTAACACTATTCAAAGCGAAGAGGCTATTTTATCAGACTATGAACGGGTAATTGATCGCTATCATGATGCCAGCGAAGGCTCCATGATGAGCGTTGCTCTTGCGCCCTGTTCACCCTTTAGTGTCACTGAAGATTTAATGAAAGAAACGGCCATTTTGGCACGTGACAAAAAGGTGCGCTTACATACCCATCTTGGCGAATCCTTTGATGAAAATGACTTTTGTATTAAGGTATTTGGCGTGCGCCCGGTTGATTATTTAGAACGCGTCGGCTGGATGTCAGATGATGTCTGGCTCGCACACGGCATTCACTTTAATAATGAAGAGATTGCTCGACTTGGCAAAGCAGGGGTTGGTATAACTCACTGTCCCAGCTCTAATATGGTACTTGGCTCTGGTCAATGCCGCACATTGGAGCTGGAAGAAGCGGGCTGCCCCGTTGGGCTGGGAGTTGATGGTTCAGCCTCGGCCGACTGCTCTAACCTGATCCAGGAGGTACGTCAGGCTATGCTACTACAGCGGCTGCGTTATGGCTCGGCAGCTGTCAGTCATTTTGATGCATTTCGCTGGGCGACTAAAGGCTCCGCCCGTTGTATCGGGCGTGACGATATTGGTGAGATTGCCATTGGCAAGCAGGCTGATTTGGCACTGTTCAAGCTGGACGAAATACGTTTTTCCGGTGCTGGTGATCCACTTGCCGCATTGCCTCTTTGCGGTGCGCATCAAGCAGATCGCGTGATGGTTGCGGGTGAATGGACAGTCGTTGATGGCGAAGTCGTAGGGCTTGATCTTGAAGAACTGCTGGCGCAACATGAACAGGCACGAAGAGAGCTGGCGCTATGATCATATTACCCGGAGGGAAATATCAAATGGAGAAGAGCCCCAGCCGAGCCGCAGGCGAGACAACAGCTTTAGCTGACCCGCTGGTGAGGCGCAGCCGAATAAATCCGTAAAAAGTGGGGGGGTGTACTTTTAAATGTCTAATTTTAATACATTGCCAGAAAATGAAGCCATAAACCTGCTAATGCAGTGTAACACCTCTGAAAAATGGTGCAAAAAGCTGACAAATCAACGCCCTTATGCCGATTTTGAAGCGCTAGTTCAAAAAGCTGATGCTATTTGGTCTCAATCGAGCGAGTCTGACTTGTTAGAGGCGTTTGAAGGCCACCCCGAAATCGGGAATATCTCTACATTAAGAGAAAAATACAAAAATACAGCCGTTTCTGCCGGCCATGAACAATCTGCCGTTAACACTGCTAATGATGCGGTTTTGCAAGCCTTAAGTCGCGACAATAAAGCCTATAAAGACAAGTTTGGCTTTATTTTCATTGTCTGTGCCACGGGTAAAAGCGCTGAGGAAATGTTACATTTATTACAGGAACGGCTTGCCAATTCACGCCAACAGGAATTGCAAAATGCAGCCGAAGAACAAGCTAAAATCACCCGCATTCGACTAGAAAAATTGATTAAACCCTGTTTCTAATCCCAATTTCAAATAACGGAAAAAAGCAATGAGTCAAATTACAACACACGTACTAGACACTGCTATTGGCAAGCCAGCCGAGGGCATTGATCTAACACTGTCGCACCTGCTAAATGATGAATGGGTCTTTCTAGGGGGTGGCACAACCAACCGCGACGGACGGGTAGGTGACTTACTGGCGGATGATATCGTCCTTGAAGCCGGGCGCTACAGGGTATTATTTGTGACCGAGCAATATTTTGCCAGGCAAGGGGTTAAAGGGTTTTATCCCTATACCGAGGTTGTCTTTGATATTGATGGAGACGGACAGCACTATCACATACCACTATTGCTTTCACCTTTTGGCTATTCGACCTATCGGGGAAGTTAGATGGAAGCACATATCGCCGAATGGCTAAATCTTCTGGTACGCTGGATTCATTTTATTGTTGGCGTAGCCTGGATTGGTGCCTCTTTTTATTTTAACTGGCTGGAAAACCATCTGGATCGCAAACCTCCGCAAAAAGAAGGTATTGACGGCAACCTCTGGGCAGTACATGGCGGTGGATTTTACCACCTGAAAAAATTCACCAATGGCCCCGACACACTGCCGCCCGTGCTGCACTGGTTTAAATGGGAGGCTTATATGACCTGGGTGAGTGGCGTTACCCTGCTCACTATTGTCTATTATTATAATGCAAAAGCCATGATGATTGACTCATCCGTTATGGCTTTAAGCCCTGCCACGGCGATTGCTATCGGCATTGCCAGCATGATAATAAGCTGGTTTGTTTATGATCTCTTGTGTAAATCACCACTACGGCACAAGCCACTGATGCTTGGCATTATTATATTTGCTTATCTGGCAATACTTGCCTTTGCGCTTAGCCATTTACTCAGCCCGCGTGCAGCCTATATTCATGTCGGTGCAGCCATTGGCACCATTATGGCTGCCAATGTCTTTTTTGTAATTATTCCTTCACAAAAAGAGCTGGTTAAGGCGCTTACTGAAAACCGGATTCCCGATCCTGGCTACGGCGTAAATGGCTTACTGCGCTCACGCCACAATAATTACCTGACCTTGCCCGTGCTATTTATTATGATAAGCAATCACTTTCCTAGCACCTATGGTAGCCCTTATAACTGGCTGGTGCTTATTGGCCTGGCAGCCGTGGCTGTATTAACACGCCACTATTTTAATATCCGCCATATCAATAAAGCCGTATGGATGCTGCCGACTGCCTTGTTTGGTTTTATTCTTATCATGTTTGCAACCATGCCACCCAAGCAAACAGCACTGGCTCAAAACGATATAATAAGCACAGCAAAAATCATGCCGATTGTTAAGCAGCGCTGCTTTGGATGTCACAGCAGTAAACCAACACAGCCCGGTTTTTCTGCGCCACCGGCTGGACTGGCCTACGACAAACCGGGTGTATTGGAAAACAATGCCGATAAAATCAATACGCAAGTCATGCAAAAAATAATGCCATTAGGTAACTTGACCCAGATGACTGATGATGAACGAAATAGGATAAACCGTTGGTATCGTAGCTTAAAACAGGAGGCTCAGTAAGCATGGTGTATCCACGAGACATGGTTGGCTATGGGCAAAACCCGCCTCATCCCCACTGGCCCAACAAGGCCCGCATTGCCCTACAATTTGTTATCAATTATGAGGAAGGCGGCGAAAATTGTATTTTGCATGGCGATCAGGCATCAGAGCGATTTTTATCTGAAATTGTCGGCGCTAAAGCCTACCCCGGAATGCGCCATGCCAATATGGAATCTATCTACGAATATGGCTCACGCGCTGGCTTTTGGCGTTTGCATCGCATGTTTACCCAGCGTAACTTACCGGTGACCGTATTTGGTGTTGCTATGGCACTGGAACGCAACCCCGATGCGGTCAAGGCAATGCTAGATGCAAACTGGGAAATTGCCAGCCATGGGTATCGCTGGATAGATTACCAAAATATTCCTGTCGAAGAAGAGCGCGAGCATCTGCACAAGGCGATAAGCATCCATGAGGCGGTTACCGGCAGCAAGCCACTGGGGTTTTATCTGGGCAGGGCAAGCCCTAACACAGCAAAACTTGTCGTTGAATATGGCGAATTTGTTTATCATGCCGACAGCTATGCCGATGATCTTCCCTACTGGCAACAGATTGATAATCATCAGCAGTTAATTGTACCCTACACTCTCGACAGCAATGATATGCGCTTCGCCACCCCACAAGGTTTTAATAGTGGCGATCAGTTTTTCACCTATTTAAAAGACAGCTTTGACTATCTTTATGAGGAGGGGGAAACTCAACCCAAAATGCTTTCAATTGGGCTTCATTGTCGGCTAGTTGGTCGCCCCGGCCGTGCCATGGCACTGGCGCGCTTTCTGGACTATATTCAAACCAAGGAACAAGTCTGGATCACGCGCCGTATTGATATTGCCGAACACTGGAAAGAACACTTTCCCGCCGATAACCCCCCAAATACATAGAGACCTTTGCATGAGAGTATGGCGAGAGAAAAATTAGTGTAATTTTCCTGATTTTTTGTAGATTTGAGGGTAATAGCAGGGCTATTGACCGAAAATATACGAAAAAACAGGGGAATTTAAGCAGTTTTTATCCGTCATATCTTTCGTGCAAAGGTCTCTCATAAATAAAAGTACACCCCCCACCTTTTTGGCCGTTTTGTGCCTCAGGACAAAGAAAACAGATGATAGATGAATTTAAAAAGAATTATATTAACCTTGCCTCTGCACGTTTAGGTGCACAGGCAATTTATGCAACAGATGACTTCTTTGCCGCCAAAGAACGCATGCTACATGATTCCGAACCTGTCTTTATTGATGATAAATACGATGATCACGGTAAATGGATGGATGGCTGGGAATCCCGACGAAAGCGTACCCCTGGGCATGATTATTGCGATATTCGGCTAGCTCGTTCCGGCTTTATTCACGGCATAGTGGTTGACACCTCTCACTTTACAGGCAACTACCCGCCCGAGTTTTCACTGGATGTTTGCTATTCTGAAAGTGAGCCTGATGAAGCGACTCAGTGGACGACGCTCATCAAGAAAACACCCTTGGATGGCAATGATAAAAAAGCGATTGCCATTGAAACTTCCGAGCTGGTTACTCATGCAAGATTGCATATCTACCCCGATGGCGGCATTGCCCGACTACGTATTTATGGAGAGCCACAATGCAACTGGGATGAAGTCCCCGATGACGAGATAAAAGATCTCGGTGCCGCTTTGAATGGTGGTCGGGCTATTGCTTGCAGCGATGAGCACTTTGGTAAAATGAGTAATATCCTGTTACCTGACAAAGGCATCAATATGGGAGATGGCTGGGAAACGGCGCGTCGCCGCGGCCCCGGACATGACTGGGTTATCATCGCATTAGGTCATCCAGGAGAACTAAAAAAGATTACCCTTGATACCGCCTTTTTTAAAGGCAACTACCCTGACCGTTGCTCCATTCAAGCCAGCTGTTTAAAGGAATTACCAGATAATATTATTCAGGACAGCGAGGGTTGGCCAGAACTATTGGCCGAGCAGAAGCTGGAAATGGACAGGGAACATCACTTCACCGAATTAAATAAGGTCGGCCCCATCAGTCACATACGCCTTAATATTTTCCCCGATGGAGGGGTAAGCCGACTACGCTTATATGGAACGGTTGCCAAATGCACCTGAGATTAACACCCAAGGCACTGACACAATCAGCCTTTGCGCCCTATGGCGAAGTCATTGAAACGCAAAATGCCAAAAGTTTTACAATCAACTATGGATTAACGACACGTTTTCATGATTTAGCAACAATTGATGTTAATGAAAAAGGCGGTAAGGCGGGCTTTAGTATTTTTCGTGCAAAAAGAACAAGCTTACCTCATCAGGTAAAGGTAATGGAATACCACCCCTATGGCAGCCAGCTATTTTATCCTGTTTGCGAACACCCTTTTTTAGTACTGGTCGCGCCACCCGCTACTGAACTTGAGCCTGAAAAGATAGAACTCTTCATCACCAACGGTAATCAGGGCGTCAACTATCACAAAGGCACCTGGCATCACTACCTGCTTCCCCTGGAACATGATGGAGATTTTATCGTCATTGACCGTATTGCCAATGACGATAACTGTATTGAAACCGAGTTAAGTGAAGAAATTATTATCCAGATATAAATGAGTCACATTCATGGACAAAAGTGCCAAAAAGGTGGGGGGTGTACTTCCCCCCACCCTTTTTCATTAACCTTCCGCCACACAGACCCGTTTATTGATTATTGCGCGCATTGTATAAGCACTAATAATCAAAACCAGCACAGTAACCAACATTAATAAAGCACCTGCTATCCATAAATAAGCTGGAGTATGTGTTTTATCATAAAATAAAAAACTAGCTATCGTTATTGCTGCCAACGGGAAGGAATAAGCCCACCATGAAAGGAAAAAGGGCAGACGTAGGAAGCGGCTAGCTTGAGAAAGCAACAACAAGGTTAAAAATAGTCCCGCAAAATATAAAAAATGGGCAAAATTATCAATCACGCCACCATTTAAGCGAACATACGAAACAAATCCAACTGCTGGAGGCGCAATCATGATAAAAAGGGTGGGCAGTAAATGGCTTACCAGGGGATCGTGAAACAGTATTCGGTTAAAAAAGATCGTTAGCAAAATCACCCAAAATAGCATACCGATACTAAAAAAGAACCAGGAGACATCAACATAACCAAAGCTAACTCCCGCAATAGGAATCAACACATTGCCGACTGCCGGAATAAACCAGGCAGGGTTGATATGCCCTACCTGAAAGGTATCATGATGCATCCAACTGCTAATGACAAACAGGGTAAAACCCAAGTGTAATATAGAACCAATTAACCAGAAAACATAAGAAACACCCTGATTGACCGGAAGAAATGCTATCGAAATCAGTAAGAAGCTGATAGAAATACTGGGGAAAAAGCTCAGCTTTATAGGGTGTTTTAATTCTTTTTTTACACTCTCACCATGCTTTATGATCTTTAAGGTGTAAATTAATAAAAGGACGATAAAAACAAGTGTGGTCAAACCTACTAAAAATGGTGTAATACCTAAGTTCAAATGGAAAATATGCTGCGCCTTTTCCCAGGCAATGGTGATTCCTGATAAGCCCATCACGATTGAAAAAAAGGATACAGGGAAGTTCTTCAGTCTATCGATAGATTGAGTGCTGTTCATGTAGTGCTCCTGTTTTAAAGTGTTAATTTATGGCATCAATAATACCTTAGTAAAATGATAAGGTATTATTGATGCCAAACACATTGATAAAACACAATTTGAGCCTCGTACATCCGCCAGCACAACTTTTCACAATTGTAATTCAGCTTAAAATAAAAAATATTATTATTGCGATTCTTTAGGTTTGATCCGAGATACATAATCCGCAACAGCTGATAGAGTTTTGTCATCCATATTTTTAATCAAAGCCAGCATTGCAGGGTTTGCATTTTTGCGCCTACCATCACGAATCCACTTTAGCTGGCGTAAAATATAGGCATAATGTTGCCCCTGAATACGAGGAAAAAAGGCTTCAGCATTACCTTCCCCTTTTTTTCCATGGCAGGCGGCGCAACTTTTCTCAAATATTTTTTTACCTTTTTCAAGTTGCTCTCCCGGACCTTTTCCTACCGAGGGATTCGGCGGTAGCTGCGAAATATATTCGGCAACATCCTCAATGCCTTGTGGCCCACCCAAAACATCATCACCTGCAAAGGGGTACATCGTTGGATTCTCACGATTGCGGGCTCGAATATCAGCCAGTTGCTTGATGATTACACTGCGGTGCTGCCCGGCAATCACTGGAAAGCTGCCGTCCTCTTTCCCCCAGCCATTCTTTTCATGGCAGGCCGCACAAAGCTCATAAGTCTTTTTTCCTGCATCAATGTTAGGCGTAAGTTTCATTGCCGCCGTTGTTTCATCAAGCTTATTGGCAGTTGCAAACGATGACGTAAGCATTAAAAGAAGCGAAAACAATAAAAAAAGGTATTTCTTTTGCTGAGGATGTTTCATATAGTCAGTATCCTTGATACAAATCAAACCCGAAATGCATATATTAGCGTATACTTATAAACTAATAAATAAGAGTACTCATTATACTGACATGAATCACTATACTGCCAGACATTTAATCAGTGGAATTTTTCTCTCATTAAGTCTTATCCTGTTGTCATTACAGCCAGCCAATGCCACCTATAAAGTCACTTCGTTTGAAACTGGTGATGCAGAGATAGATGTTCGTGTTTTTAAAGCCGATGGTGACAAGCTACTGCTTGGCTTTGCTTGTGATCAAGGCTCAAGCGTCGCTGAAGAAGCAACCGCCTCAACCTTGGCCAAAGACGGTATCGAAGTATGGATGCCCGATATGCTCTCAGCTTATATGCTACCCAAATTACGCAGCAGTCTTTATGATATTCCAACTGATGGACTTGAGAAAATTCTTGAAGCAGCTGTTAAAACAGGCAAGAAGATTTATCTTGTTGCTAGCGGCCCCGATACAGAGCTTATCCTTCGTTTGGCGCAAGACTGGGAATCAAAACATAAAGACACGCCACTTGGTGGCGCCCTGCTGATGTTTCCGCGCCTTAACAAGACAAAACCAGAACCGGGAAAACCGCCTGTTTATCAAGATGCTGTCGGTAAGACACATTTGCCCTTAATGGTTTTAGAGGGAGAGCGCACACCGAATCGCTGGGGTGTTGGCCATCTGACCAATGCACTAAAAAAAGGCGGAAGCACCGTCTATGCCAAACTGATACCGGATGTTCGCGGTTATTTCTTTAAACGCAATGACCCCAATGTTCCTGAAGATTTAGTTACCACACAAATGTCTGGTCTAATAAAAGCCAGCCTATTCTTTCTTGGGAGAGCACACTAATGTTCAAAATAACGCTCATATCAGCTTTTATTGCCTTTTTTATTAGCACCGTAAGTGCCGCTGAATTAAAAAAGTTTGAAGGAGATGCGCTAGCACCTGCACTCACGCTAACCAGCCTGGACGGCAAAGAAGTTTCCTTGCAGGATCAGAAAGGCAAGGTGGTACTCCTACAGTTTTGGGCAACCTATTGCACACCGTGTCGCAAAGAAATGCCTTCCATGAACAAGTTAATCAAGAAGCTGGAAGCATCAAAGACGCCATTCAAAATCCTGGCGGTCAATATGGGCGAGACAAAAGATGAAGTGCAAAAGTTTGTTGATGAAGTCAAACCAGAATTCACTATCTTAATGGATGAAAAAGGTGAAAACGTACAAGCCTGGAATGTTTTCGCTGCACCCTCTAACTTTCTGATCGGCCCCAAGGGTAAAATCCGTTATACTTTATATGGTGGTGTTGACTGGGATGCTGATGAAATCGTTACAACCATTAAAGAACTCGCTAAAGATCCGTCAAAAGAAGCGAACAAGCAAAAAGAAGAGGTAAAAAGTTAAGCCTTAGTATTATATGAGACCTTTGCACAAGAAAAACGATAAAAAAGGTCAGAAAGTAGGCACACAAACATTGAAAATCGGGTAGTTGATCCCATTGTTACTGATTATCCAAAAACAACGAAATGGGAAAAACAATGACAACACTCAGCGCGAGCCATGCCGCATTTATCCAGGCGCGCAAACATTTACAAACAAGAATTATCGGCCAAAACATACTGGTAGATCGTCTGTTAATTGCGCTACTCGCCGATGGACACCTACTTGTTGAGGGTGCGCCGGGCCTGGCAAAAACAACTGCCATTAAGGAACTCTCTGAAATACTCGAAGGTGATTTTCACCGTCTTCAATTTACGCCTGACTTACTGCCAGGTGACCTTACAGGAAGCGATGTCTATCGCCCCGAAACCGGCGAGTTTATCTTCCAGAAAGGTCCATTATTTCACAATCTGATCCTGGCAGATGAAATAAACCGCGCACCTGCCAAAGTCCAATCCGCATTACTGGAAGCCATGGGCGAGCATCAAATTACCGTTGGTAGCAAAACATATGCATTGCCCAGACCTTTCCTTGTTATGGCAACACAAAATCCGATTGAGCAAGAAGGAACATACCCGCTACCCGAAGCTCAGCTTGACCGATTTTTAATGCATGTTTTTATTGATTATCCAGATGCCAAAGCAGAAAAGATGATTCTCAATCTTGCCCGACATCAAGCCAAAGAAATCTTTGGCGGTGCCGCAACAACAAAAGTTCATCTAAGCAAAAGTGATGTTGAAACAGCCCAGCAAGAAGTGCTTGATTTGCATATGGCCGAGCCGGTTGAGGAATATTTGATTCAACTCGTGCTAGCCAGTCGTAATCCATCAGCTTATAGCGAAAAATTAGCTCGCTGGATTAGCTATGGCGGCAGCCCTCGTGCAACCATTTCACTGGATCGTTGTGCGCGTGCTCACGCATGGTTGAATGAACGTGATTATGTTTCACCAGAAGATGTTCAAGCGGTCGCACATGATGTCTTAAGGCATCGTATCCTGATTTCTTATGAGGCTGAGGCAGAGGGCATTACGTCCGATCATGTAATTCAGGAATTGATTAAACAGGTGCCGGTCTCATAAAAAATGAGCTTCTTAACGCACCTTTTTCAATCAGCTGATAAGCATCATGCAATGCCCGAAACTAATGTGCCTGATAAGGCGCTTAACTCTGCGACACATGTAACCGCGCAGGAACTTATTGGCTTACAACAACAGGCACGCAAACTGGATTTGAATCGACACTCCTATGCTAGCGCATCAACAACTGGTTCGCACCGTTCCCGCTTTCGCGGGCGTGGAATGGATTATCAGGAGTCACGCATCTATCAAGCCGGTGATGATATTCGCAATATGGATTGGCGCGTCACAGCGCGCTCTGGCAAGCCCCATACGAAACTTTATCAGGAAGAACGAGAACGCCCCGTGGTGTTGCTAATCGACTTTAATCCGGGAATGTTTTTTGGATCCAAACAGTCGCTGAAGTCTGTTGTCGCAGCGCGCACGGCAGCACTTCTTGCCTGGTCTGTTGCCGCACGCGGTGATCGAATAGGTGCGCTGTTGATTAACGAGGCTCATCACGAACTACCCCCTAAAATGGGCAAGCGCGGTGCATTACAGTTAATTCGCCAGTTAGTACTACATTCAAACCCTGTAAAAGGCCTGCAAGCAAAGCATCGTCCCAATGCGCTAAATGAAGAATTGAAACGTTTGCGTCATTTAGCCAAGCCTGGCTCCCTCGTTTTTATTATCAGTGATTTTTACGAGGTCAATGAAGAGACCTCACAGCACCTAAGACGCATCGCTCAGCATAATGATATTCAGGCTATCCAGATCGTCGACCCGCTTGAGATCGCTCCGCCCCCACCCAATCTTTACAATGTTACCGATGGAAAACGAACTGGCCTGTTAAACACTCGCTCAAAGAAGGTCAGAAAGCAATATGCTGAAACTTTTCAGCAGCATCATCAAAAACTAAAAGACATCATGACCAGGAATAGCATTCCATTACTACAGCTTTCTACGACAGATGATCTTTTGCTCAAACTACAACAAAATTTTGGTAGCGCCAAGCCACGCACCAACATGGCAAATACAATAAATGAAAAATCAGGAGTACCAGCCTGATGGATAATGCACTACCACAACTACATGATATTCATCTGCCCGGCAATGCTAGCATCTGGCCCCTGGCAATTGGCTGGTGGGTTTTATTAACCCTGCTATTAATTACTGCGATTTGGCTGCTTCTTAAATGGCATAAACAGCGTAAGATAAAAGCCCAGCGCGATATGATTTTTAGCAAACTCGAAACTCTGGAGAAAAAACTGCAAAACAAACCAGGCAACCAGGCCATCGCAGAAATAAACACCTTATTGCGCCAACTGGCCGTTAACTATTACCCCAGAGCTAAAATTGCCAGTCTCACTGGTGCACGATGGCTACAATTTCTGGATCAATCAGGCAAAACAAAAGATTTTACCAAGGGCGCAGGACGTATATTAATTGATGCACCCTATCAGCCTGATGGTTCTGATGGCTTACACAATTTTAATAAAGATGAGTTTATCCCGCTGGTTCGCAACTGGGTTAAGAAAATGCTAAAAAACCGGGGGGGTGTACAGTGAGCTTTGCCGATTTAAGCAATATACACTTTTCCTATCTGTGGGCTTTTTTATTATTACCACTGCCGCTCCTTTTCCGTCTGCTATTGCCACCGGCACCCGTAAGTAGCAGTGCTGCCTTACGCATACCCTTTTATCAAAAAATACAGGCTGGCATTGCACCCTATAAAAAATCACGCTCCTTGAGCGCCATTATACTAGCCACACTGGCATGGATTTTTTTAGTAACAGCCGCCGCCCGTCCGCAGTTAATTGGTAAAACCATTCATCAACCACTAGCGGGCAGAAGCCTGATGATGGCGGTTGATATTTCTGGCTCAATGCAAATCAGGGATATGGTCATCTCAGGTAGAACAGTAACCCGCCTGGCCGCTGTGAAAGCGGTAGCCAGTGATTTTATCGAGAAGCGAGAAGGTGATCGTATCGGCCTTATTCTGTTCGGTAGTCAGGCTTATTTACAAGCACCTTTGACCTTTGACCGAAAAACAGTTGCCACCCTGCTAAAGGAGGCCGAGCTAGGTCTGGCGGGTAGAGAAACAGCCATTGGCGATGCTATTGGTCTTGCCGTAAAGCGCTTACGCAAAGAGCCTGAGAAAAACCGTGTATTGATTCTGTTAACCGATGGCGCAAACACAGCAGGCAATGTTGACCCGCTCAAGGCAGCTGACCTTGCCGCTCAGGAAAAGGTAAAAATATACACCATTGGCGTAGGTGCCGATGAGCGCATTATACAAACACCTTTTGGCGCCCGGCGTGTTAGCGGCAATGATCTTGATGAGCCAACCTTAAAGGCGATTACAGAAAAAACCAAAGGTCGTTATTTTCGTGCGCGCGATGTAGAGGGGCTTTTAAAAATATACAAGGTACTGGACAAAATAGAGCCTCTATCAAAAGATGATTTGAGCTACCGCCCGGTTACCGAACTGTACCCTTACCCACTTGCGATAGCACTAGCCTTATCAGCCCTGATAGCTCTGTTAAACAGCTTTTCGTTTAACAGAGCAAGGGCAGCCAGGAAAGAGGAGCTTGTATAATGTTATCTCAACTTCACTTTCAACACCCCTTATGGTTTCTGGCATTACTGCCGTTGGCACTTCTACTCTGGCAAGTAAAAAGCCGTAGCGACGGAGCAAAATCATGGACGAATGTTATTGATAAAAACCTGCTGCCACTACTTATGCAAGGGGAGGACAGGCAAGCTGGAAAAATGATTAAATGGCTGCTGGGCCTGGGCTGGTTGCTGACTATTCTTGCTCTCGCCGATCCAGTTTGGGAGAAAATTCCCCGCCCTGTTTTTCAAACAAACAGTGCCCGCGTGATTGTGCTTGATTTGTCTAACTCAATGCTGGTTAATGATTTAAAACCGAGCCGAATGGCGCGCGCCCGTTTTAAGGTTGAAGACATACTCTCACGCCAGGAAGAAGGCCAGGTCGGCCTGGTTGTTTTTGCCGGAGACGGCTTTACCGCTTCACCATTAACCCGAGATGCCGAAACCATTCGTTCTTTACTCAAAGTTTTAAACCCCAATTTAATGCCAACTCAGGGCAGCCGGGCAGATCTGGGCATTGCAAAAGCGCATGAATTACTTACAC
>JALWMR010000162.1:897-3015 GCA_027083815.1 Thiotrichaceae bacterium | reverse complement strand
AATTTGGCGTTGCCAGAATTCACCTAGGTTAATCAGAGTTTCCTAAACATATACAATTTATAGATAAAACGTATTTGTTTTTATAGTTTAGATTGTGATGACTGTCAATTTTTTAGCCAAAAAAAGCTTCCAACTGGAAGCTCTTTTAGGGTACTTATCTTGAAAAGGTATTATTTCAAGCAGCTAAAATTAACTTTCTTTGGAAAATTCAATTTCAGGATACGCAGGGTATCGTTCGCCAAATTATTTTTACCAAGTCGTTTTGCCGCGCAATATTTTACTTGCAACGCATCAATAATGGCAGGTGTTCCCTGGTGATGTTTAATTGCATAGTCGGCACGATTATAGGCCGCCAGGTAAGCACCGCGTTTCATGTAGTATTTGGCAACATTGACCTCTGTTTCAGCAAGGGTATTTTTCAGATAATGCATGCGTTTTCTGGCATCGGGTGCATAAGGGCTGTTTGGGTAGCGGTTAAGCAAGGTCGCGAAATCATGGAACGCTTCTTTCTGGCGAACACCATCAAGATCGGAAAAATTACGAGGGAATACCTTATCAATCAGGCTACCGCCGCGACCAAAGTTAATTAAACCTCGCAAATAAAGGGCATAATCCATGCGAGGGGTGCGTGGATAAACGCGCATATAGCGGTCTATGGTATCCAGTGCTGTATCGGGTTCATCAAACTTGTAGTAGGCATAGGCCTGTTCTAAAAGAGCTTGTTGAGCATAACGACCGAGTGGGTATTTTGCCTCTAGTGCTTCGTACTTTTTGATAGCTTCTTCGTAGTTATTTGCTTTCAAGGCAGCGCGCGCTTCCTGAAATAGCTTATTGGCAGAGTAGCCACTGGTACGAGCTTCAATCGCCGCTTGCTCTTTTCTGTCAAGTTGTGAGCAGCCTGAAACGCTCAGCGCCAGGCCTGCCAATAGCATAAGAGAACTTGCGAAAGTGGTAAAAGTAGCGAAAATTGATTTTGATCTGGTTGATTGTTTTAAAAAAACCATGTAATTGCCCGTCGTTTTATTGTTAATTATGAGTAATTATACAGCAATTTAATCTTTTCGACATAGTGAGAGTAGATTACCTTATAATCGGGAGTTCTTTATAGAATAACGGTTCTTTTCACAGTATGAATACAGATTCCAGCATACAGCTTACAGTTCCTGAAGATGCCTTAGGTGAGCGTCTGGATGTTATTGTGGCGCAGCTATGCCCGCAGTTTTCACGTAGCCAACTACAAAAATGGATTAAATCGGGCGATATTCTGCTTAATAACAAACTGGCAAAAACGCGCGATAAAGTGTTTGGCGGTGAGGCGATTATTGTAACGCCCAAGCTTCAGGAACAAACGTGTGATAAGCCAGAATCCATTCATCTTGATATTGTTTATGAGGATGAGTCAATGTTGGTCATTAATAAACCTGCCGGTCTGGTAGTACACCCAGGTGCAGGAAACCAGACGGGCACGCTGGTTAATGGCTTGCTTGCGCATGAGAATGCCCAAAAGAATTTGCCACGGGCGGGTATTGTGCATCGACTCGACAAAGATACCACAGGCCTGATGATGGTTGCTAAAACGCTGGAAGCACATACGGCATTAGTGAATCAGCTACAGGCTCGTGAGGTTAAACGTGAATATCTGGCACTGGTAGCGACTGATGTGATTGCGGGTGCTACCATTGAAGCTAATATTAGTCGTCATCCACGTGATCGCAAGCGCATGACTGTTTCCTTGACGGGTGGCGGGAAGGAAGCCATTACACATTATCGGGTTGAGCAGCGATTATTAAATCACACTCTGTTACGGGTTAATCTGGAAACAGGTCGTACCCACCAGATTCGCGTTCATCTCGCCTGGAAACACATGCCCATTGTGGGTGATAAAGTGTACGGTGGACGCCCCAGAATACCCAAAGATATCGACGAAACATTACGCCAAAAGCTACAGAAAATGAATCGACAGGCTCTCCACGCAACACGTTTAAGTCTACAGCACCCAATCACTCAGGAGGCGATGTCATGGGAAGCAGGTATGCCTGATGATATGCAGGATCTTGTTGATAGTTTACATAAGGAACCTCTGAATAACTCCCATAGAATTCTGTAAGCCTCTAAGGC
>JALWMR010000162.1:0-887 GCA_027083815.1 Thiotrichaceae bacterium | reverse complement strand
TTAGAGGCTTACCCTGCGGGGCTTAGCCAAATTCCCAGCCTCTGCGTTATGTTCGCTTACAAGGCAATAAGCATTCTAAGCTCACACGCCTTGATTCTGGAAATTTGGCGTTGCCAGAATTCAACTAGGTTGTTCAGAGGTTCCTTAAATAAGGCCCTGGTTTATTGTTCTAATCCAGCTACTTCGAGCAGTTTTCCATCAATATAAATAAGTGGCAAGCGAGAGCGCAACCAGGGCGGCACCCCGGTAGCCTGAAGATAAGTTTTAAGGCTGATAGTCTTGCCGTGCTTTGCAGAATAAATCTGTTCACCTCCCTGGCGAAAGCGCACTGTAACCGAGCCTTTCTCAGGATATGATTGCTGATATTCAGCTAGTTTCTTTATATTCAGCTGATCAAAAAGGAGTTTCATGCCCAAAGATTCAATATAAAGGGGTTCTTGAGTATCCCAGTTTAATACCTGTGTGGTGTCATGTGTGCTGAGAGGCGGCATAATATAGAGCCAATCTTGATACCGACGAAGCTGGGCGCCGGTCCATTCGAGCAAGGGTTGTGCATCATCGCTGGCTTGAATGACATCTGAAAAAAGATGCTTAAGTTTTTTTTCAGAGGGGGCTAAAAAGCCTGCCTGAGTAATCCAGTAGCGAATAAGTAAACGCTGACGAGGTAAAGATAACTGATTAAGTTGATTAATATTTAGGCAAACCCTATTAGCTGAGGCACATTCCTCTAAGTCAGCCGCTGCTACCTCATCAAGAATACCCCTGGTTTCTGCCTGAATTGACGCAGAGCGGGCTATTGCCTTGTCTACTCCTTTCCAGCGTTGCCTAAGCAATGGCATGAGTTGATGCCGGCAATAATTGCGATCAAAACTCTGATCGGCGTTACT
>JALWMR010000161.1 GCA_027083815.1 Thiotrichaceae bacterium | reverse complement strand
GATGCGTGTTGCTCAGTGATTCAATTATCCTAGAATCCTCAGTTGAACAGGATAAAGTGTACTGCTGTGGTGGTGCATGGCTAGGCGTAGCTGTGCGGAATAGTTATTCTCTTTCAAGCAGTTACAACAACGCCATGGGCCATCACAGTAGTGCAATTTATTCTGTAGCGATTTTCACTCTATGAGTGAATTGACTGAAACTACAAATATTAATGCTAATCAGTATCTTATTAATGACTCATAGCGATTAACTGAGGAATCTAGGATTATAAGGGAAGAATTATTTATACAGGATGAATGGTATTTAAACCTATACTAGCTTATACCACTGAATTGGCGTTTCATTATTGACCCATTGATAGGCTTCACCGGCAGAACCACAGCCTGAGCAGCTACTGCCACAGGAGGCGCCCAGGGTTTGTACTTTGCCTTTCTTGACCCAGTAATCAAGGGCAAACCTGGCTGCGTCCTGGCTAATATCAAAATGGTTGGCAACATCAGCTGCGTATGCTTGCTTGTGCTTTTTGACGTAATTGCGAATTTCACCGAGCTTCATGGTTACGCTTCGTTATTGTACTGAAAGGGGTATTTTCTTATTGGAATCATCCTGTTTATTCCCTACCTGCTTGAAAATAAGGATGGTAATCGCCAGGGCGCTCAATAAACCGACTGTCCATAAAATTGATTGCATGGGGTGTCTTGTGAAGGTGGCTAACTGGTAAAAAATCACAGCGGTGGCATAAGCCAGTCCGGTGCTCCAGGCAACACCCAACATTCCCCAGCCTTTGCTGGTTTCACGAATCATGGCTCCCGTTGCTGCCGCGCATGGAAAGTAAAGCAGGATAAAGAGCATATAGGCAAATGCGCCAATTTTTCCATCAAAGCGTTTATGCATGGCACCAAAGGTTGATACATCAACAGCCTGTGCCTCAGCTGCTTCTTGTATGTTTGAAATTTTAGCAATACTGGAGAGCCCTAAGGGATCTAACAGGCTGCTAAATACGGCCTTTAAGTTGCCAGGAATGGTCAGTATAGCGGCTTTTAAGCGTTCTCCTAAATGAAAGGCCTCCTGTGTGACCGGCTTGCTTCCAGCAGGCTTGTCAATTCTGGAATAGAGTGCATCTAGCGTTCCAACGACCACTTCTTTAGCCAGCAGACCAGTAATAATACCAACGGTTGCGGGCCAGTTATCCTGGGTGACTCCCATAGGTTTGAATACGGGTGTAACAAACTTTGCCGTTTCGCTAAGCACTGATTTTTCAGTATCTTCATTGCCAAAACTAAAGTCTGTGCCCAATGAGTTAGCAATATTTATCACCGCAACCACAATGATAATAATTTTTCCTGCACCTAATATAAAGCCTTTTAGTTTGTTCCAGGTGTTGATTAAAACGCTCTGTAAACTGGGCACTTGATAATTGGGAAGCTCCATAAAAAAGTCTTCGGCCTCACCTTTTAATAAGGTTTTTCGCAAAATTAAACCCGTCAGGATGGCGTATAAAATGCCTATTAGATAAAGAAGAAAGACGATATTTTGCCCGCCAACCGGAAAGAAAGCCGAAGCAAATAATGCATAAACTGCCAAACGCGCACCACAAGACATAAAGGGTGTCATCATTACGGTAATAATTCGCTCACGCTGATTATTTAGGGTTCGCGCCGCCATAATTCCGGGTACATTACAGCCAAAGCCCACAATTAGCGGGACAAACGCCTTGCCCGAAATACCCAATTTGCGCATAAAGTGATCCATAACAAAGGCGGCACGTGCCATATAGCCTGATTCTTCCAGCACTGTAAGAAAAAGGAATAGCGCACCGATAATCGGAATAAAGGTAGCCACAACTTGAACACCGCCACCAATGCCCGAAGCGAGTAGGGTGACCAACCAGGCGGGCAAGCCAATATTGGTCAATAAGGTGCCTGGACCATCAACAAATAAAGCTTGAGCGCCTTGATCAAAGAAATCAATAAAAGCGCCGCCAATATTGATGCTAAAGGTAAAGAGCAGGTACATCATGAGAAGGAAGATAGGCACACCCAGCCAGCCACCCAGTACATATTTATCGATTTTGTCTGATAAGGTTCTGCTTACTTTTCCTTGTACTTTAACCACCTCTTTTGCCAGTTCGGTGGCTTTTTCAAAACGCACTTCTGCGAGCAAAAAATCCAGTTCCTCGTCGGTTTCTTCTTCTATTTCTGCTGCAAGCTGTTTATCTTCCTGTAACACTTTCAGCGCTTGAACACGGTTGATATTTTTTTCTTCCTGTATGCGTTTAAGTGCCTTCTCCACAGCCGGGTGATAATGAAGTTGAAGTGCTTTATTTGAATGCAACTCTTTGCTTAACTGAACAATTTGATTTTGTAGTTGAGCAGAGCTTGTTTTACCCTCTTTTAAAGAGACAGGGATAACAGGGCAGCCGAGTGCTTGTGACAGTGCATCGACATCAATACTCATGCCCCGCTTTTTGGCGACATCCATCATATTTAAATAAACAATGGTGGGAAGCCCAAGCTCGCGTAATTGCAGGGTTAAATAGAGACCTCGCTCCAACGTGCTAGCATCGAGAATGTTGACAAAAACATGGTCGGGGCATTCCAGACAAAACTGTCTTGCGATATATTCATCCGTTGAGGTATCTGAGTAGTCCAGTGAGTAAGTGCCAGGCAAATCAATTACATGTACCGTTTTACCATTATGCTTGAAATAACCCTGCTTGCGATCAACGGTTACTCCCGGCCAATTGCCGGTGCTTTGACGTGAGCCAGTTAAACGATTAAACAGTGTGGTTTTACCTGCATTTGGGTTGCCAACCAAAGCAATTTTTAACTCGTGAAAGCTAACCTCTGCCGCTTCGCACGCTTTTTCGCAACACGCTTTAGCCATTATTAAAATCCTTTGTTTCTGCTGCTACCAGAATTTTATCGGCAATAGAGCGCCCTAAAGAAATACGGCTATTATTGCTAGCTAATACGACATCACCATGGCGGTTGCGAAGAATTCGCAAGGTAGAGCCAATACCAATACCCAGGCCGAGTAAACGAACCTGGGTTTTGCTATCTGCTATGATCTTTTTTACATGTACAAGAGCC
>JALWMR010000160.1 GCA_027083815.1 Thiotrichaceae bacterium | reverse complement strand
TGTTTGCCGTTCCTGAGTTTGCACAATGGGCGAGCTCCATTGGCGATATAATGCTTTATGACTAAGATATATGATGCAAGATGATTTACAGGCAATAGAGAATAAACTTACCGCTGCCCGCACCAAGCTTATTCTGGACAAGCCTTTTTTAGGCGCGCTGGTTTTACGCCTGCCATTGCAGGCCGCTGACCCTTCATGGTGTGTTACCACCGGCACTGATGCGCGCAAGTTTTATTACAATCCTGATTTTATTGACTCACTCAAACCTGCCGAAACCCAGTTTATTCTGGCACATGAAGCACTGCATTGTGCCTTATCACACTTTGCCCGGCGTGAGCACCGCGTCAAGCATCGCTGGGACCTTGCCTGCGACTATGCCATTAATCCAATTTTGATCGAAGAAGGTTTAACGCCACCGCCGGGCATATTGAATCTCAAACAATATCAGGGCATGACCGCCGAAGAAATATACCCACTGATTGCTGATAATGATATGAGCGAAACGCTTGATCAGCATCTTTATGACAAGGAAGATGAATTTGCTGAGGGTGGACAGGAAAGTGCCGATAACCCACTTGATCATGATCAACAGGGCAATAAACCACCTGACGAAAAAGCCGGCCAGGAGCAATCAGGTGGTGGCTCAAATGGAGAGCAGGAAAAAGACCCGAGTGGGTCAGGCCAACAGGAGTTTGATGAAAATGCAGGCGGCAGTGAAGCGCCACCACCGCCACTCGATCAGGATGAGGCCGAAGAACTCAGTATTCAATGGCAACAACGCCTGGCAGGTGCTGCTCAGCAAGCACAGCAAGCAGGTAAACTTAGCGGCGTAATGAAGCGTCTGGTAGACCAGCTACTGCAACCCAGCTTACCCTGGCGCATGTTGCTGGCGCGCTATATGACAGCGCAGGCTCGCGACGATTACAGCTATACCCGACCATCAAGCCGCCGAGGTGATCCAGCGATTTTTCCAACGTTGAAAAGTGCCGAAATCAATGTGCTTGTTGCACTGGATGTTAGTGGTTCTGTGAGCGACAAAGAACTCAATGAATGCCTTAGTGAGATCAATGCCATTAAAGGCCAAATGCGCGCCAGAATTACTTTGATAGCCTGTGATGCAGACATTATAGAAGGTTTTCCACAAGTCTTTGAACCATGGGAAGAAGTCACTTTGCCAGATACAGTACTCGGCGGTGGGACAACCGACTTTAGACCCGTGTTTAGCTGGGTTGCGCAGCAGGATAATCAGCCTAATACGGTAGTCTATTTTACAGATGCAATGGGACAATTCCCGCAAGAACCAAATTATCCTGTTGTCTGGCTTATTAAAGGAAAGGGAAAAGTACCCTGGGGACAGCGTGTGCAGCTTAATTAACTATTGTAACGTTGTATTTGGTTAGCCATTAAAAAGCCCCAAACCTTAAGGAGACTCTGAATAACCTAGATGAAATTCTGTAAGTCTCTAAGGCATCATATCCCAGGCGCACTTCGCAGGGAATGCTTATTGCCTTCACAAGAAGTGCAACAACGGAGATGATGCCTTAGAGGCTTACCCTGCGGGGCTTAGCCAAATTCCCAGCCTCTGCGTTATGTTCGTTTACAAGGCAATAAGCATTCTAAGCTCACATGCCTTGATTCTGGAAATTTGGCGTTGCCAGAATTCAACTAGGTTGTTCAGAGTCTCCTTAAGTCGGGGCTTTAAAAACAATTTCTGCTTACTACTTGAGCAAACAGTTTTAGTTTTACAATAAGGGAATCATTAACAATGCCACAATATTGATAATTTTAATCAATGGGTTAATCGCTGGGCCGGCCGTATCTTTGTAAGGGTCGCCAACGGTGTCACCAGTAACAGCAGCCTTGTGTGACTCTGAACCTTTACCACCAAAGTTACCATCCTCAATATACTTTTTAGCATTATCCCATGCTCCACCACCGGTAGTCATTGAGATAGCGACAAACAAACCGGTTACTATGGTTCCCAATAACAAACCACCCAGTGCTTGAGCGCCCAAAGTTAAACCAACTATCAAGGGGACAAAGATGGGCAGCAAAGAAGGTATAACCATCTCTTTAATCGCTGATTTGGTTAATAAATCAACGGCGCGTGAATAGTCAGGTTCCTCGGTATAATCCATAATACCGGGCTTTTCCTTGAACTGACGACGCACTTCAACAACCACTGCACCAGCTGCTCGACCGACAGCTTCCATTGCCATGGCACCGAACAGATAAGGAATCATGCCGCCAATAAACAAGCCAATAATGACCATGTGATTTGACAGATCAAAGGTTAAATGATGCAGGCTGGTGTTCTCTCCGGCCGTTAACCCATGGGTATAATCAGCAAATAGAACCAGTGCCGCTAATGCAGCTGAACCGATAGCATAACCTTTTGTAACCGCTTTAGTGGTATTGCCAACAGCATCCAGAGCATCTGTGATTTCACGAATTTCAGAGGGTAACTCTGCCATTTCTGCAATACCGCCAGCATTATCGGTAATTGGACCAAAGGCATCCATGGCTACGATGATACCTGTCATGGATAACATGGCAGTTGCCGCTATGGCGATACCATACAAACCGGCCAGATAATAAGCCGCCCAGATGCCAAAACAGATTATCAATACAGGTGCAGCGGTTGAACGCATGGAAAGTGCTAAACCAGCGATAACATTGGTACCATGACCCGTAGTTGAGGCTTTAGCCAGATTTACAACAGGCTTAAAGGATGTAGAGGTGTAATAGTCAGTTACCACAACCAATAAAGCCGTTACCAGCAAGCCAATTAAAGAACTTAGATAAATTGACATTGCCGTGGATGATGTTCCTTCTGTTGCTGGCAAACTATCCATTAGCCAATAAGTGACTGGATAAAAAGCCAGTGCAGCCAGGACAGCGGAAACAATAAGCCCCTTATAAAGACCTTTCATAACATTTTTATCAGAGCCTACATTGACAAAGAAGGTACCAATTATTGATGCAATAATAGAAACTGCACCCAATACCAGTGGATAAATCAATGCATTACTGGTTAGACCAAAGGTTAATGCTCCAAGCATCATGGTTGCAACAATAGTTACGGCATAGGTTTCAAATAAGTCGGCAGCCATACCCGCACAATCGCCCACATTATCGCCCACATTATCTGCAATAGTAGCAGGATTACGTGGGTCATCCTCTGGAATACCTGCTTCAACCTTACCCACCAGGTCGGCACCAACATCAGCACCTTTAGTGAAAATACCACCACCCAAGCGAGCAAAGATTGAGATTAAGGAACCACCAAACGCGAGACCCACTAACGGAGCAAGGCTAAGTGTCTCACCTTTCGGTGTCATAATACCAATAAGGTAGAGAAAAGCGGTAACGCCAAATAAACCAAGCCCAACGACGAGCAGCCCGGTAATCGCACCGCCGCGAAAAGCAACTTGCATTGCGGCGTTTAATCCATTTTTTGCAGCTTCGGCAGTTCTTACATTGGCTCGTACAGAAACATACATGCCGATAAAACCAGCCAGGCCAGATAGCACGGCACCAATAAAGAATCCAATGGCAGTTAAGCTTCCCAGAACATACCAAAGAAGAAAGAATAGAACGATACCGACATAGGCAATGGCACTGTATTGTCGTTTAAAATAAGCGGAGGAGCCTTCTTGAATAGCCGCTGCAATCTTGACCATCTTAGGATTGCCCTCGGGTTTATCAAGCACCCATTTAATTGAATAATAACCATAGCCCAATGCTGCAAATGAGCAAATAATGGCTAACAAAAGTCCTATTGGCATAACCTACCTCCTATTTAATTAAAAAACGATACAAATGTTGATCCTATCTATAAAAACAAGTGGTACTGAGACTGCACTATTTTTTCACAGACAACAAGAGGAGAATTGCTTAAATATGACCCATGCCAATTGATTTTGTAGGGTATTTCTTGATCTGGGGCAGAAAAAACCATTTTTATTAGCTAAAGAGTAGTGTGAGAGCTTTGTAGAAGTACACCCCCCCCACTTTTTATGGCTTTTCATGGCCTGCTTGGTTATTTGTTAAGGAAACTGATTAAGGGAAGAACCAGTCTATCCTTTATAAAGCTTGGGATTAAATGTGTCGCGTAAAAAATCACCTAGTAAATTAATCACCATAACCAGAATGACCAGAAATGCACCCGGAATCAGAGTGATCCACCAGGCGCCGGAAAAAAGATATTGTTTTCCGATACTAATTAAGGAACCTAAACTAGGCTCGGTAACGGGCATTCCCAGCCCTAAAAAGGAAAGGCTCGCCTCTGTGATGATTGCATTGGCTATTTGTACGGTTGAGATTACGAAAATAGGTGATAATGTATTGGGTAAGATATGTTTAAACATGATTCGCATTGAACCAAAGCCCATGACTTTTGCGGCATCAACATATTCTTTCCCTTTCTCTGCCAAAACGCTGGAACGCACCGTGCGGGCAATTTGCGGCCATTCGGCAAGACCGATTATCAAGATGAGTATTACCATCGCCCATTTATTAAAGGCATCACTACCAAAGGCACTTTGCACAATGGCTAAAATAATAATGGCAACCATCAGGGTTGAAAAAGATAATTGCACATCAGCGATACGCATTAACAAGCTATCTGTTTTACCCCCGACATAGCCTGAAACCAGCCCAATGGTGATGCCAATTAAACCTTGTAATAGTACCGCCAGGATACCAATCAGCAGCGATACACGCATTCCGTAAAGAATGGTGCTCCACAGATCACGTCCCTGATCGTCAGTGCCAAATAAAAAGCGTGAATCAGAACCCTCCTGCCAGATTGGGGGCAACTCAGAATCCATAATGTCCAGTGTTTGCAAATTATACGGGTCAAATGGAGCAATCAGTGGCGCAAATAAGGCCAGAATAACTAAAATAAAGAAAATGATGGCGCTAAAAATGGCAACCTTATTATGTTTAAAGTGATACCAGAAATCGGACGTTAGAAATTGTTGAGTCAGGGATAAGTTTGCTGTTTTCATTATTGAGCCTTATTGTCCTTTACCCAGTAGATTAACGGTTGGGTTAATGATGCCATAGAGTAAATCAACCAGTGTATTGACCAGCACAAATAAGAATCCCACAAACATAATATAGGCGACAATCAAGGGAATATCGGAGCGATTAACCGCCTCTAAAAACATAAAGCCCATGCCGGGCCACTGAAAAACAGACTCGGTAAGAATAGTGTAAGCAACCATAATGCCAATCTGCACACCACCAACGGTTATCACAGGCAACATGGTATTTTTAAGGGCGTGTTTAAAATAGACTTTGGTGCGACTTAAACCTTTGGCGCGGGCAAACTTGACATATTCCGAACTTAATTCTTCCAGCATTTCGGCGCGAACCAGGCGAATAAATAAAGGAACCATAATGGACGACAAGGCAATAGCCGGCATAATAATATGCATAATACCGTCTTTGCTTAAAAAATTGGTATCCCAATAACCAAACAGATGCACTGTCTCACCGCGCCCGAAAGAAGGCATCCAGCCAAGTTTAACGGAGAAAACATAAATCAGTGCCAGTGCAGTAACAAAAACAGGTATAGATATGCCAATAATACTGAATGCCATAATCAGCTTGCTAAACCAGTGATTTGGTTTAATAGCGGCCATTACGCCCAGTGGAATCGAGGTGAATATAATGATTAATGTAGCGGCAAAGGTCAGCTCCAAAGTGGCGGGTAGTTTTTTGAGAATTACCGTCATGGTGGGCAATTTATGAAAGTAGGAAGTTCCCAAATCACCATGCAATGCCTTTTTTACAAAACGCCCGTACTGAACAAGAAAGGGGTCATTCAAACCCATTTTTTTACGTAACATTTCGCGTTCTGCCGTTGACACTGACATGCCTGTCATCTCACGCAGCGGGTCACCCAGCTTGTCTTTGATCGAGAAGCTTAACAGGCTAATTATCAGCATAACGATGGCAGCTTGGAGCAGCCGTTTAAATAGAAATTGCAGCATTAAATAAGTTAAATGTAATACAAAAGATAAGGTGCTTAGTTAAATGAAATACAAAAAGACAGACAAATAGCGCAAAAGCACTTTCTGTCTGTCTCAAGTTTTAAGAATAACAAGCGTTTAGTCTTATTACTCAACTGTACTCAACTACTCAATAACCAAATCGCCCAAATAAGGGAAATTTAAAGCATTGACAACAGGCTCAATATTAACCCCTTTTCTTGCTGCCCAGGCAAGATTCTGCCAGTGCAAGGGAACAAAGGCAGCATCGTCATACATTTGTTTTTCAACAGCCTGAAGCATGGCGGCACGCTTCTTTGGATCAGTTTCCTTGTTTGCTTTCATGGTTGTTTCATCAACAAACTTATTACTGTAGTTACCTGAGTTATAGGCTCCTTTACCCGTCTCTTTATTGGGTGTCATGGCCAGGAACTCATAGAAATTGGCGCTATCTTCAGTGTCAGAATGCCAGCCAATCATCATAATATCAGCAGCGCGTTTATCAAACTCGGGCCAATACTGTGCTTTAGGCATGGTTTTAAGGTCAACCTTGATATTAATTTTAGATAACATGGCGGCCACGGCCTGGGCTATTTTCTCATCATTCACATAACGGTTATTAGGTGCCATCATGGTGACACTGAATCCATCCGGGTAGCCAGATTCACTCATCAGCTTTTTAGCTTTAGCCAAGTCAAAGCGGGGCACTAGCGCCTCATTATAACCTAAATAACCTTTAGGGCTCATCTGCCCGGCAGCAGTGGCAAAACCGCGCATAATCTTTTTAACAATACCGGGATTATTAATTGCATTAACTATCGCTTGTCTGACTTTCGGGTCTTTAAACTCCTTGCGACGCTCCTGATTCATCTGGAAGGTAATAATGCGGGTGCCCGGCATGGTAACAAGGTTAACCTTATCATTTGATTCCACCTGTCCAAACTCATTGGGTGCAACCGGTGCGATAAAATCAACATCACCAGATAATAAAGCCGCAACCCGGGTCTGGTTGTCTTTAATCGGTGTCATAATAATTTTATCAACATTTCCTTTTGAATCCTTATCCCAATAATCTTTAAAGCGCTCAAAAACCACTTTTACGCCCTGCTCACGAGATGTCACTTTAAAAGGGCCAGTGCCAGATAGGTGTGTCGATGCAAAAGAAGCGCCATTTTTGACGATTACTGACTTGTCTTTACCACTTTCATCTTTGCCCGTGTAGAACTTGCTGTCCATGGGGAAGATATAGGTAGCGGTGTGCATTACCAGTGGATAAGGGCCATCAGTCACAAGCTCAATGGTATTGTCATCGACAATATTTAAATCAGTAAAGTTACTAAAAATACCCTTAAAGTCGGGGCTTTGTTTAAGGCGATCAAATGTCCATTTAAAATCGGCCGGTGTTAATGGATTACCCGAATGAAACTTAACGCCTTTGCGTAATTTAAAACGCACCGTGGTGTCATTAACGCGCTCCCAACTTTCTGCCAAACGCGGCTCAAATTTAAAATCTTTGGTCCAACGCACCAGTGGATCAAAGGACATATGTGCCAGCTGTAAGATACCACCCGAAAGCTGTTCATGAATATCCAGTGTGACCGGGTCGGCATCGTATGCCAGTTTGAGTGTTTTGGCACTGAGTGTGCTCATTGACATAAGGCTACCAAGCAAAATTGCGGCGCTAACTTTTCCTATAAAACCGAGTTGTTTTCGCATTATTTATCTCTCCAAATTGAACGTTCAAAAAGAGTCTAGTACATGATTGAAAAAGCGCCTGTTTTTTTATTATTGACCGTATTGCTCAAAACGGGGCATTAGTTCGAGTAGCTCCCGTGTGTAGGGGTTTTGAGGGTGCTCAAAAAATTCTTTATTCTCGGCCAACTCAAGCACTTCGCCCTTTTTCATGATGGCTATGCGGTCGCACATTTGCCGGATCACGGGCAAGTCATGGCTAATAAATAACATGGTCAGGCCCAGCTCGTCTTGCAGGTCTTTGAGCAAATTAAGAATTTGAGCCTGAACCGATACATCCAGCGCTGAGGTAGGTTCATCACAAATAAGCAGGCGCGGGCGACAGGCGAGGGCACGAGCAATTGAAATGCGCTGGCGTTGACCACCAGAAAATTCATGCGGATACTTTAACCCCGTTTTTCTACCTAGACCGACGTGGTCAAGCAGATCGCCAACAATGCCACTGACGTCTGATTTTTTGGCCAAACCATGAAATAGAATCGGTTCAGCAATAATATCGTTAATTTTCATGCGTGAATTCAGCGAAGAATAGGGATTTTGGAAAATCATTTGAATTTGCAGGTGTGCTTCTGCAACAGCATCCCTGTCAGGGTTGTTAATCAGTTCAGTGCCGTCAAAAATAATCGAGCCAGAATCGGGCTGCTGTAAACCTGCCACCATGCGGGCAATGGTTGATTTACCCGAGCCACTTTCACCAACCAGACCAAAGGATTCACCTTCCTTAATCGTAAAAGTGACATTTTTAGTAGCCTGAATAGAGCGTCGGTTCTTTTTAAAGAAGGCATCGCGAGTAATAAAACTCAGGTTTAGATACTTAATGGTTAATAAATCACCTGTGGTATTGTGTTTTTTTATTTGACCAATCCAGTGCGTTGACACGTCAATATGTTTGAGCCCTTTTTCTTCAGCTTCGATATATTCAACCAGTGGAAAGCGGTCAAGACGTTTGCTGACTATCGGCACGGCGCTTATCAGACTTTTGGTATATTCGTGTTTTGGCGCAGTGAGAACCTGTTTCGTTGAACCAATCTCAACCAGCCTGCCCCGATATAGCACCGCCACCCGATCAGTGACATTGGCAATCACCCCCATATCATGAGTGACCAGCATACAACCGACATTCATATTAATGCACAGGTCTTTGATTAGCTGTAAGATTTGATCTTGAACCGATACATCCAGTGCTGTTGTTGGTTCATCCGCAATAATAAGTTCCGGTTCGCCTGCCAATGCAATGGCGATAACAACTCGCTGACGCATTCCGCCTGAAAATTGATGCGGATATTGTTTAATGCGAATTTCAGGGTCGGCAATACCGACTTTTTCGAGTAGTTCAATAGCGCGTTGTTTAGCTTTTTCAGCAGATAAGCCCAAACAGTTCTGTATCGTTTCAATCAGTTGATCTTCAACAGTAAACAGTGGGTTAAGAGAGGTCATCGGGTCTTGAAAAATAAAGCCAATCCGCGAACCACGAACCTTGCGAATGGCCTCATCATCAAAATCAGAAATCAACTCACCATTCAAATAAACATCGCCACCACTAACCCGACCCGGCTGGCTTAATAGCTGAACAATACCATTCCCAATCGTTGATTTACCTGCACCCGATTCCCCCACCAAACCAAGTATTTCACCCGGCTCTATACTGAGGCTGACATCATTAACAGCTAATTTGGTGCCATATCGATTGGGAAATTCTATATTAAGGTGATCTATTCGTAGTAAAGACATATAAAGGTATTCACATTAGTAATTATTCACGATGTTCTAAGTGTAGTGTAGAAATATGCCTTTTAAAGAGAAAAGGGCAAGCCGAGCTGAAAGCGAGACAATGTTGGAGCGCAGCGACGACTACCCGAAGGGTGCGTTTACAAAACGCATAAAAAGGTGGGGGGTGTACTTTTTATCAGTATTTACAGGAGCTTATAAACCAAAAATGCCCGGAAAATCACTTCTCCGGGTATTTTATTATCATTTTAATGCTTTTTTAAACGCTATTTTTATTTTATCGATGTACCACACTATGGATAACATGGGAGTTTTCAAAATAGACTGAAAATCCAGAGTAATCCCAGCGCGTTATTTTCGGGTTACGTTTGGTTACTTTGCCTTTGGATGTTTTAACACGTTTTGCCGGGCCAAATTTATTGGCTACGCTTCTCATGCTTTCACCTCGTTGAGGCATATTGGCTTTTTGCAGTACTTTTGGGTGTGGTGCAATCGACAATATTTCTGCTTGTGCAGGCAGGCTTGCAAATTGAGGAGTTAACACGATTGCAGCACTTAAGAGTAGGGGTTTGGTATTCATTATTATTCTCTCTGTTTTCTCTTAAATTAAATTATTTGTATTATATTGTTTGTATTATTTCATGTCTCAAACTCGTTATCACAAAAAAGGTCTGTATAATCCGCAACATGTTTAAACCGATAGAACTTTTAGTTGGGTTGCGTTATACCCGATCCAAACATAAGAATAATTTTATTTCGTTTATTTCCCTTGCTTCAATGCTGGGAATTATGTTCGGGGTTCTGGTTCTTATTACAGTTCTTTCTGTTATGAACGGTTTTGAAAAAGAGCTTAGGGGAAGAATACTAAGCATGGTTTCTCATGTCACTATTTCAGAGACAGACGGCTCACTTTCCGACTGGCGGGATACGCAACAAAAGTTTCTTAAAGATTCTCTGCTTAAAAATTCTGTTAAGGGTGTTGCTCCTTTTATACAAAAACAGGTGATGATTAGCGCTAATGGCGATGTGCGTGGCGTGTTACTACAAGGTATTGATCCTGCTCAGCAGGCAAGCGTTAGCGATGTTGACAAGCATGTGATTGATGGAGATTTAAAGGCGTTAAAACCGCGCTCTTATGAGATTGCACTGGGGGTTGAACTGGCACAGCAGCTTGGCGTTTTCCCCGGTGATAAAGTGACCGTTATTACACCGATAATCAAGGTGACACCTGCCGGTATGATTCCACGTAGCAGGCGCTTTACGGTAGGCTCGGTGTATCGTATGAATATGGCCGAATATGATGGTTCAACAGCCTTTATCAATTTAAGGGATGCTTCAAAACTGTTTAAAACCAGAGATAAAGTAAGCGGTTTGCGTCTTAAACTGGATGACCTGTTTAAAGCACCTCAAATTGCTTATCAGTTACAAAACGAGCTGGGAAATAAATATCAGGTAAAAGACTGGGGCGAGGAAAATAAAAGCTTGTTTCAGGTTATGAAAACAGAGCGGACGGTCATGTTTTTTATACTCTTTTTAATTGTTCTGGTTGCTGTCTTTAATCTGGTGTCTACACTGGTCATGGCGGTTAATGATAAGCGCGCTGATATTGCCATTTTACGAACTCAGGGAATGTCGGCCAGTCAAATACGCAAGATTTTTATGGTGCAGGGAACCATTATTGGTTTTATTGGGGCGCTTATGGGAGCCATTCTTGGCGTTTTACTTGCCAGTAATATTGAATCCATTATTTCTGCGATTGAGCATCTGTTTAATATCGAGTTTTTGCCACAGGGTATTTTTTATGAAAGCCGCATTCCCTCGGTTATCAAACCCTTACAGGTGATTGGTATCGCCCTGGGTGCGTTTATTCTTGCCATGCTGGCGACCTTATATCCGGCAAGTCAGGCCGCCAAAGTGCAACCAGCCGAATCGCTGAGGTATGAATAAATGTCGGTTACCTCACTGATTGGCTTACGTTACACCAAAGCAAAACGGGATAATCATTTTGTGTCTTTTATCTCTTTGGCCTCTGTTATTGGTATTGCTCTGGGCGTGATTGTGCTGATTGTGGTGTTATCGGTGATTAATGGTTATGAAGATGGCATGCGTGATCGCTATCTGGGGATGCTATCGCACGTTACCGTATCTGATTCTGACTGGAATCTTGATGACTGGGAAACGCGACGCAAGCAAGTGCTGGAAACCAAACGGGTTGTGGCTGCTGCTCCGTTTATTGAAAAACAGGTCATGTTAAAAGAGGGCGAAAAAGTCAAAGCGATAATGCTTGAAGCGGTAATGCCCGATTATGAAAAAGACGTTGGCACGATTAATCAATTTATTTCTGATCCGGCGGGTTTGAATAAGTTAAAAGCGGGTGCTTTTAATATCATACTGGGTGAAACACTGGCGAAATCGCTCAATGTAAAAGCAGGGGAGTCAATTACCCTTTTAAGCCCACCCAAAAAACTGCTATCAGTGGCGGATAATGAACAGGATCAAACGCCCATTATTCATGATTTCAATGTGGTTGCCACATTTAAAATGGATATGCAGATTTATGATGCGGGCTTCGCTTATATTCACCTAAAGGATGCTCAACAACTGTTTGATATGGAAAATCAGGCGACCGGTCTGCGCGTGCAAATTGATGATATTTACAAAGCCAAAGAGGTCACTTACGCCATTGCGGACAGGTTGGCAGCTGATAATGAAGATTATGTTCTTTCAAACTGGACTACCCAGAACGCCAATATTTTTAAAGCCATCAAGTTGCAAAAAACAATGCTCTTTTTAGTTCTCTTTTTGATTATTGCCGTTGCCGCTTTTAACCTGGTTTCAACCATGATTATGGTTGTGACTGAAAAACAATCTGATATTGCCATCCTGCGCACACTGGGGATGTCACCCATGCAAATTATGAAAATATTTTTGGTACAGGGAAGCGTTTTAGGGCTGATAGGTACCCTTATTGGCACCATCGTTGGTTTGTTAATTGCCCTTAATATAACGGCGATTGTGCAATGGCTGGAGGGCTTGTTTAATACGCATTTTTTAAATGCCAGCATCCACCAAATCACTCATATTGATGCCCGCGTAGAACCGCTAGACATTATTATTATCGCATTGGCGGCGTTCTTGCTTACCATTATCGCAACCCTTTACCCCGCGTGGAAGGCATCCAAAGTACAGCCAGCAGAGGCATTACGCTATGAATAAGGTTATTTCCTGTAAAAATTTAACGAAACGCTTTAAGGAAGGAAAGCTGGATGTTGAAGTGCTAAAAGGCGTAAGTCTGGATATTGACTCTGGTGAAAAGA
>JALWMR010000159.1 GCA_027083815.1 Thiotrichaceae bacterium | reverse complement strand
TTTAGAAAAGAATTATCCTAAAGGGACGGTTTCGTTGCGCTATTTCCGTCTTAAAGACAGCAGCTTTATTAAATTCTTTAAAGCCTCACTGGGTTATAAAATCGCGACAATAAGTGACATCTTAAAACGATATCCGCAACATCAATTTATCCTGATTGGTGATAGTGGTGAGCATGACCCGGAAGTCTATGCAGAAATTTATAAGATGTTCCCCAAACAAATTCAATCTATTTTGATACGCGCGGTTGCTGATTCTGACTTATCAGACACGCGCTTTTCAAAAACTTTTGAGGGAGTGCCAAAACAGCTCTGGTCTTTAACCGAAAATCCAGCTTCCTCCGACTAGCCCCCCCATTGACCATCATCATTTAGCTTTGCCTCAATTTACGTTATTGTCTGAGCATGAGTGAGCGAAAACTACGTTATATTATGATGCTATTAATAGCCATTGGGCTAACGATGGTATCAATTGGCATTTATCTGATTGTCTTTACTGAAATAACCATCACCAAGGGCACTGATGGTATATTTACCATTGCTGGTTTAATTGCAGGTGGCTTATTTTTGTCTGTTCCTGCAAAAATTTACCTAACCTTGCAAATGATGAAATATAATGACGAGAAACTAAGAGCCAGGAATAACCACTCTAATGAAAATTGAATTTGATGCCGACCTGATTAAACGCTATGACAAATCAGGGCCGCGCTATACCTCTTATCCAACCGCTGTATCATTCACGCCCGACTATGTGGAGCAAGATTATCGCCGCCACGCCGAACTGAGCAATCAGGCGAGTGGCCCGCTTTCGCTATATTTCCATATCCCCTTTTGCGACACCATTTGCTTTTATTGTGCCTGCAACAAAATAGCCACCAAAGATTATTCAAAAACACCGACCTATCTTGAGCACCTTTATAAAGAGATGGACATGCAGGCTGCCTTGTTTGATTCCTCCCGCGTTGTTGAGCAACTGCACTGGGGCGGTGGCACACCGACCTTTTTAAAGCACCATGAAATAGAAGAGTTAATGGCGTACACCCGTAAGACCTTTAACCTTTTAGATGATGACTCGGGTGATTATTCTATTGAAATAGATCCTCGTAGCGTTAGCAAAGACACTATAAAACTACTGCGTGATGTTGGCTTTAACCGCTTTAGCCTGGGTGTTCAGGATGTGGATGAGCGGGTTCAAGTTGCAGTCAACCGTATTCAACCGATTAAAGATACACAAGCGATTATCGACGCCTGCCGCGAAAATAATGCACACTCGGTAAGCATTGATTTAATCTACGGGTTACCCTTACAAACAGTTGAAGGCTTTGCCAAAACCTTGCAAAGAGCGATTGCTATGAACCCCGATCGCATGTCGGTATTTAACTATGCGCACTTGCCGCATATTTTTAAACCACAGCGCCGTATCAATGCCGATGAACTACCCAGCTCCGAAGAAAAACTCGATATATTACAGCAAAGTATCGAAACGCTGACTAACGCCGGCTATGAATATATTGGCATGGATCACTTTGCCAAGCCGGATGATGAGCTGGCAATTGCACAGGCTGAAGGCAGTTTGCACCGCAACTTTCAGGGTTACACAACCCATGCAGAGTGTGACTTGGTGGCAATGGGCGTTAGCTCAATCAGCAGCGTTCATAATAGTTATAGCCAAAATGAAAAAGACATTGACGGTTACTATGCCGCAATACAGGCAGGAAAGTTACCCATTATTCGCGGCTTGTCACTTACCGATGATGACGTGCTGCGTAGAAGCATTATTCAGCAATTAAGCTGCCACTTTATGCTTGACTTTAATGCGATCGAGAAAGAGTTTGATATAAATTTCAATGACTACTTTGCCACCGAGCTTGAAGCGCTAAAACCCATGCAAGATGATGACCTTCTTCAGCTATCAGAGAGCGCCATACAGGTAACACCACGTGGTCGCATGCTAATACGCAATATCTGCATGACTTTTGACTGGCATCTACGTCAGGAAACAGGAAAGCAGAGTTTTTCTAAAGTTATTTGATTTAAAACTATCAGAACAGGAAAAAAGCAGGGGGTATACTTCATTTAGATAATAAATAAAGTACACCCCCCATCTTTTTGGCATTTTTCACTGCCCTGCAAAAGTCGTCGCCTCTCCCTTATTGTATTTGTGCTACGCCTGAGTCAATAGCGGCTTGGGATATTGCTTGTGGCACTCTCTCTGGCAAACGTGGGTCAAGCGGCGTTGGAATGATATATTCCGGGCCAAATTCCATTGAATCTTTACCGTAGGCTTTTAAGACTTCATCTGGCACGGGTTCTTTTGCCAGTGCCGCTAGCGCTTTAACGGCTGCCATTTTCATTTCGGTATTGATGTGTGTTGCGCGAACATCCAGCGCGCCACGGAAGATAAAGGGGAAGCCCAGCACATTATTAACCTGGTTAGGATAATCGCTACGGCCGGTTGCCATTATAATATCGGGGCGCGTTTCGCGCGCCAAAGCAGGGTCTATCTCAGGGTCGGGGTTCGACAGGGCAAACACAATCGGACTTTCTGCCATAGCGTTTAAGGCTTCAACACTCATTAGATTAGGCCCAGATAAACCAATAAACACATCCGCGCCGGTACAGGCATCCAGCAGGGTGCGGCGCTCGGTTTCAACGGCCCACTCCTGCTTGTATTGATTCAAATCATCACGATCAGAATGAATAACGCCCCCTCTGTCGAGCATAAACAGTTTATTTTTATCGGCACCCAGGGCGGTTAATACCTGCATGGATGCAATACCCGCCGCACCTGCGCCAAGACAAACGATATTAGCATCTTCGAGCTTTTTGCCTTTGATTTCGAGTGCGTTTAATAAGCCTGCGGCAATAATAATGGCAGTGCCGTGCTGGTCATCGTGAAATACCGGAATATCCAGTTTTTCTTCAAGAATGCGTTCAATTTCAAAACATTGTGGTGCTTTAATATCTTCAAGGTTAATGCCGCCAAAAGTAGGGGCGATATTTTCAACTGTTTCAATAAAGCTTTCAATGCTCGGTGCCTCAACTTCAATATCAAACACATCAATATCAGCAAAACGCTTGAACAGCACACCTTTTCCTTCCATAACTGGCTTGCCCGCTAGTGCGCCG